>JAHHQS010000013.1 GCA_020026285.1 Parabacteroides sp.
GTAGTCACGGATAGGTTTAACATCAATCTGAGAACCTGGCAAGAATGCTTCGATTCCGAATACGTCAACGATCATACCACCCTTAGTACGGCACTTGATGTAACCCTTGATGATTTCGTCTTTTTCTAATGCTTCGTTAACACGTTCCCAAGAACGAGAAGCACGAGCTTTTTTGTGAGAAAGGATTAATTGTCCTTTTTTGTCTTCCTGGCTTTCGATGTAAACTTCTACTTCGTCGCCAATTTTCAAATCTGGATTGTAACGGAATTCTGACATAGGAACAACGCCATCAGATTTGAAGCCAATGTTTACTACAACTTCACGTTTGTTCATTGCAGTAACGGTACCCATAACCACTTCTTTGTCTTTTACAGTGTTTAGAGTTTCGTCGTAAGTTTTTACAAGATCTTCCTTGCTTACGCTTCCGTAAGATTCGCCTTTTTCAAGAGCTTCCCAATCGAAGTTATCGATTGGCTGAATGTTCTTTAAATTTTCCATTCTTTAATTGTTAATACTTTGTTTGTTTTAATTAGTAAGTTTGACTTTATATTGCCTCTCTCAAAAATCAGCTGCAAAGATAATCGTTTATTTCTGATTCACAACTATTTTAATCTCCTTTTTGTTGTCTTTTGACATTCTTTTTCAAAGTATATTATAATTAATGTATATCCTATGATTTTCTTTTATGTTAGAGGAGCTCTTTGTCGTCCTTTTTTATCTTTTTATGCTTTTTACCTGTTCTGTATGAGATTACTACAAGGAATGAAATAATTGATGAAAGGAAGTGTTTATTAATTAAATCATTTTTATGAATTGAATAATTCACACTTGTGAATCAATTAATTCATATTTGTGAAGTGATCAATTCATATTTGTGATGTAAATAGTTTATACAACGGATTCAACAAAAGTCCTTTTCCGGTAATTATTTGGAATAAACAATATCTATATCGGTTGTGATGTACAGATAGAGCTTCTATCCTTGTTGAATGAAATAAGTTTTCGCAATGCATGTATACGAATAGAAACGTGTCAATGTCTTTTCCTGATATTGGTAATGTCAGACTGATTGGGGTAAAAAAATGCAGAATAAAAGATGACTAACTTTTATTCTGCATATAATTATATAAGGAAAATTCCTTTAGTCCGATTAGAAGTTGATGTTTACACCACCCATTATGTTGATTCCCTGATTAGGATAACCCCAATAGATTTCATATTTCTGATTCAGCAGATTGGATACTTTGGCATAAACTCCGAATGTCTTGTTAATATTATAGCTTGCCTGGAAGTTAAGCTCGTTGATATTTTTCATCTTGGTGTCTCCTGCAGCTCCAAGGCAAGTATATCGGTCAGTTCCCAGATAATAATTAACATCGATTGCCAATTTATCGATCGGTTTAACCGTTACATTGGCTTGTAATTCCATCTTTGGCTGGTTGTATACATGTTCAACATCCTTGTCGATGTCTTCAGTATTGAACCATCTGTCGTTGTATGTACCTTTCCAATTGTTGTATTTACCTCTCAAGTTAATATCCAGGAAGTTCTGATAACTGTATTTCAGATTAATACCGGCAAAGAATTTCTTTGTATCGATACCGGGAACCGCTGTTGGCAAATTACCGAAATAACCTTCGCTAAATCCTGGAGATGGAATGAATTGAAGCTGATCGGAAGAAATCTGATAGCCGGCAAAAATATCAAACCAGAAACCTGGAGCCACGCCACACTTCAATCCGAACTGCCCATCCAGCCAGTCTCTGGTTGGTGCGATTTCCAGATTAGGATTAGCATATCTGTTGATTCTTGAAATCTCGTATGCGCTGTTAGAATGTAAACGGCCGTCAGCTTTTAAGTAAAGGACGGTTTGGTCGGCAACTTCGACATCTGCCGCTATATTAGGAGATGCAGTAAATGAATCATGTTCTCCTGAAACATACATAACTTTTGCACCAAGTTTTACATTCCAGTTATCACCGAATATTCTGTAGTACGGAGATGCTGTTATTTCTGCATGATTTTCGAATTCATACATCTCTGTTTTCGGAAAACTGTATGCATAGTATTCAGCCATACCTTCAACGCCTACCTGCTGATTGTCTGCCAGATTACCTCTGAAGTTGAATTTAGCTCCAATAGTATGCTCTGTCGGACCATCAAATTCAGGACTTAATCCATATTTATGTGAGAAGTTTACATAATCTACATCAATCATGTAAAAGGCACTGGCATCTTCATGTGCTTCAACTCCTATATTTGCTTTGATAGCCTGATTCACCTGATTCGTTTTACGGTCTGTTGTACTCATAGCATCCATATCTGGCACATCTCCTGTAATATCAAGAGGCATACCGTAGTAATTGAAGCCAGTATAATTATAACTTACACCCAGATTAAGAATAGCTCTGTTAAATGAGTGGGCGAAATTAAGACCGCCTATGTTATCATTTAATTTAGCTTTCACCTTTTTATTATTCTGAATGTATTTCACATTTCCATTAGTAGAGCGATGTGAAAAAAAGATGTTAAGTTTGTCTTTATCTGTGCTAAGAATATGATAACCGAAGTCTCCATTGATATTTAAGTTCATACCTGCAGCAGCATTCAAATAACCACGACGTTTATTATAATCCATCTGAGTCATGAAATCTCCTGAAGGAAGAATAAACAATTGTTTCTCCGGATCAGCAGCCAAAGTAAAAGGAGAATAAGAAATAGGACGTTTGTTGATTTTAGGTTCCTTGATCTGTGGAAGCGTATTTACTTTGTTCGCATCTTGAACGGTAGGAGCGTATTCACGCTCCAAAGTCATTTCTCTATCCAGCTTTTTCTTGTTTGCATCCTCTTGAGCGGAAACGGTAACGGCTGAACCTAATAATACCGCTACACAAAGTACTTTCTGATATCTTGTTTTCATCTATTTTTGCCTCCTTATTACTTTAATTTAGCCAAACGACTTTCAATCATTTCAGAGATATTGTCGTCTCCCTTATAATTCTTCTGCAAACTGTTCAAATAAATACGTGCCTGAGTAGGATCTCCTTTTCGAATATAGATATCTGCCCATACAATGAATCCACGAGCCAGCCAGTACTGATGAGGAGTTCCGTTTTTAGCAAATTCCTCTAATACTTTTTCTGCGTTCTTATCGTCTTTTGCATCGTAATAAAGTTGAGCCAATAAGTATTTAGCTTCTGCACCTTCTGCAGTACGAGTATCTTTACTGATGAGTTTCAAATCAGCCAAAGCCTTAGATTGCTGTCCCATTTCCATGTAAGCCTTAGCTCTTACGTATCGGGCTTCGTTTGCAATTTCAGGTGAAAGTTTCGGATTCTTCAACAACTGATTAGCACCAGATAAAGCATCTTTCTGATTGCCTTCTTTTAAAGCACAACGCATAATTCCTAAAGAAGCAGCTTCTTTGTTGTCAGCACTTTCAGCAATTTCATTCAATCGTTTGAATGTTGTCAAAGCAGACTTGAAGTCTTCAGATAAATATTCGATTTCAGCTTTACGTGCAGTTGATTCTTCCAGGAATTTACGGTCGCCACTGGCAATTACCTGTTCGAATTTAGGCAAAGCCTGGTCGTATTCTTTCAAGTTGAAGGCGATACTAGCCAAATAGAAGTTCGCATTGATGCTGAATGCTCCGTTAGGATATGTATTCAAGTAATTTTCCATGCTTCTTTTGGCAGCTGCATTGTCACCACGCATAAATAATTTTTCAGCAGCAATGTAAGTCAGGGAGTCTTGTTCGTTGATGTTTAAATGAATATTTCCTCCTAAAGAATTAACATAAGCTGCATATGAATCAATATCATTCAGATCGATATAAACCGATTTCAAATCCTGTAAGGCAACTTTTGCTTCTTCACTTCCCGGATAATTACTGATTACCTTCTTATAAGCTTCGGCTGCTTTCTCTGGCTGGTTTTCATTGTAGTAAATCAAACCTAATTGGATACCAGCTTTACGAGCCAGACTGCTTTCGGGATATTCACCGATCAGTTTGTTGAATGTCTGAATAGCAGAAGAACTGTTTTCTAGCAAAACGTATGTTCTTCCTTTTTCGAACAAAGCGTCATCAATATATTGTGATTCCGGAAATTCGCGAATCAATTGATCCATCGCACGAATCTTGCCTTGATAATCTTTCTGCAGACCGGCAACGAATCCCTTCTGATATACGGAATAATCGCCAGCAGTAGGAAGAGCCTGAGACGCGCGATTATAATTCTCTTCGGCAGCAGCAAATTGTCTGTTTTGGAATAAGCAGTCTCCGATACGATTGTAAGCATCAGCATAAGATGCTGCTGAATGGTTGCTTTCAATATCTGTATACGAACGGAAACGATTTAAAGCCATATCGTATTCCTGCTGTTTGAAATAGCAATATCCTAAATTATAGAAAGACAAAGCATACATATCTGTACCTTTATCTTTTGTATTATTCTGGTAAGTACGATAATCTGAGATTGCATTATCGTATTCCCCTTTTCTATAGTAAGATTCGCCTCTCCAGAAATAAGCGTCGTTACGAGCTTCTTCATTATAGGTACCCATCTGGATAGAACGAGTAAACAAATCTATTGCCTCGTCCATCTTCATGTTTGTAAAAGTTTCAGTACCTAATTGGAAAAGGATATTTTGTTTGGCATCCAAAATCTTTGTACTAGGATGTTTGATCTTTTCGATTGATTTTAATGCAGAATCATAATTCTTGGTTGTCAGATAAACTTCAACCAGGTAATCGTTTACTTTGTCGGCATATTGTGAATTAGGGAAATCATTTAAGAAATCTTCGAAAATAGTAACCGATTCACCAAAACCTGTAAATGCTGTTTCGTGAATTAACAAGGCATAATTATACATGGCCGCCTCTTTGACCTGAGCATCATACGAAGATGTTGCAGCAGCTTCAAAAGCCATGCGGGCATTGTTCTTATCGTTCAGCTTCAAATAAGACTGACCTAAATATAAATAAGCATTCTGGGTTAAAGCATCGTCATTGCTGACCACTTTCCCAAAGTTGTTAACGGCATTGCTGTAATTTCCTTTGTTGTAAAGGCAGACACCTAAAAGATATAAATCGCTGCGTAAAGGAGATTCTGTTCCGGAAACATATTTACTTAAGTTTTTAAGTGCTTTATCCTCGTCTCCTTGATGGTAATAGGAATTACCTAAAATACGATACAATTCCGTACTGTTTTCACTTTCGGGATAAGTGTCAAGAAGCCTTTCCCCTTCTTTTATAACTTTGTCGTATTTGTTCTGGAAGAAATGAATCTGTGTAGTGTAATAAGACGCTTGTTCCTGGAATTCAGGTTTGTCTTTTAAATTATCGAATTCGATTAAAGCTTGATTATATTTTCCTTTTGCATAACTGATGTAGGCTGAATAATAAGCTGATGCATCCTGATATTTGTGGCCAATAAGTTTAATTTGGTTGAACATCTGCTGTATTTCGTTCAGTTTCTTAGGGTCATTTTTATCTGTTTGCAATCTGGAATAAGCCAATCGGAAACTATAAGCCTCCTGTTCTTCGGGACTTAATAAATCAATGTCTGATTGCATTAGCCAGAAAATGGTTTGGCCATAGTCTTTTTTATCAAAGTAAGTAGATCCGATCAGGTATTTAACAACATCTGTATGACGGGAATCTGGATAAGTTTTCAAATACATTTCCAATAACTCGCCAGCATTCGGACGGCCTTGTTCAAATGCAGCATAAACTAACATAAAATCAGCTTCCTGAATCAAGTCAGCATCTGCGGCATGTACTTTATAAGCTTCCAATTTGTCTATACAACCTGAAAAATTTTTCAGATTAAACAATTCCTTGCCTTCTGTAAACAACTTATCAGGACTATCGAACTGATAAGATCGTTGTGCATCCACCATATGTGAACCTAATACGAGGCATAAGGGGATAAGTATTTTCTTCATTACACTCCTAACTTTAATGAGTTTAATAAATGGAGGCTTCCGTTGTATAAAAAGGTTTACAACAACCTCTTTGAATAAATATTTACAAAGATAGATAAACCCATCTAATTATTAATAATATTATAGTCAAAAAAGGTTACATTCAATTCTTTAACAAAACTTTTCTTTGTATTTGCAGACAGCTTGTCGGATAGAGTGAAGTCCGAAATCTTCCGGATTAAGATTTTCAGGCTTGCATACAACAATTTCAGCTGCATCATCGGAGGCAACGGCTGTCTCGAATTGCTTGACTGTACACTCGAAAAACATATCAACTGTATGAACTTCAAATCCTTTGTAGGGATAAATATTCGGGATGGAAAAGAGATATTTATGTGCTTGTACATCTAGTCCGGTTTCCTCTTTTATTTCGCGGGTGGCGGCTTCTTCAGCAGATTCGTACATATCGACAAATCCTCCAGGTAAGTCTAAAGTTCCTTTAGCCGGTTCGTTTTTCCGTCTTACCAGAAGTAACTCTCCTTCTTGGTTCTTGATAAAGCAGGCAACGGCGGATGACGGATTAAAATAATATACAAAACCACAATTTGAACATTCTTTAGCTTTCTCGTTTAGATCTAAAAAAGTATTATGCCCGCATAGCGGACAATAAATAAATTGATGTAATGGATGATGTTGTTTCATAGGGTATAATAAAAAAGACAGACCGTGAGTAAACACGATCTGTCTCTTAATAATTAAAAAGAAATAATTATTAATTACGCTTTTACTTCCCAACCAAGAGCGCTAGCGCCTAAAACAGCTGCATCGCTTTCTTTTAATTGAGAGAATAATAATTTAGTTTTTCCTTCGTAAACCTTCAACATGTTCTTATCCATAGAACGTTTGATAGGGTTCATCAACAAGTCACCAGCTTTAGTCAAACCACCAAATAAGATGATTGCTTCAGGGCTGGAGAATGCTACGAAGTCAGCAAAAGCTTCACCTAACATGTTTCCTGTGAATTCAAAGATTTCAGAAGCTAGCTTATCACCCTTCATTGCAGCATCAAACACATCTTTGGAAGTGATTTCAGCTGGATCCAATTCACGAAGCAAACTGTCGTCCTGACGGATTTCCAAATATTCACGAGCTGTTCTGGCTACACCTGTTGCAGAAGTATAAGCTTCCAAACAACCTTGACGACCACAACCGCATACACGACCGTTGTTACGACGCATAATAACGTGGCCTAATTCACCGGCAAAGCCGTCGTGACCATAAACTAAATTACCACCGATAACGATACCGCTACCAACACCTGTTCCCAAAGTGATAACGATAAAGTCTTTCATACCGCGAGCTGCACCATAAGTCATTTCACCAATAGCTGCAGCATTAGCATCGTTCGTCAATGCAACAGGAAGACCTCCTAGATAATCGCTGATTAATTCAGCCAAAGGAATTTTACCTTTCCAAGGAAGGTTCGGAGCAAATTCAATACATCCATTAAAGAAGTTTCCGTTAGGAGCTCCAATACCAATACCTTTGATCTTTTCTGCTCCACCAGCTTGTTCGATAACACCTTTCAATCCTTCTCCCAATGCTGTAACGTAGTCATTAATATCTGTATATTTACCAGTTTTAATTGAACTAGTATATAAAATAGTTCCGCGTGCATCTACGACACCGAATACTGTATTTGTACCGCCTATATCGATACCCACTACATAAGGCTTCTCCATGATTTTATTTTTAGATTAAAATGAAAATTTTTAATTATGTAGGCAAATATAGTCTCTTTACGACAACAAACCATTATTTTTTGACAAAAAATATGATAAATGCTATTTTTTTAGGAACTAAAAAGAATGGGAATGATGATTCTTATGTTTTAAGGCATGTCTCATTTCGTTGAGATAAGGGATATTGTATGAAAAGATAAATATAATTATGTCGTACGTTTAAAATAATTCGAATATGAGTGCTTCTCTTTGATAAAAGAAAGATTTAAACAAAGATAAAAGGCCTTATTTTTTGTTGTTTACCTATCAGTAGATATTTATTTATTCCTAACTTTGCGACAAATAAAACATTTTGTTATATGAAAAATATTAGAGCTGCCATCGTTGGTTATGGCAATATTGGAAAATATGTTTTGGAGGCATTATTAGCAGCTCCTGATTTTGAAGTAGCAGGCATTGTCCGTCGAGATCCAAATGATGTTCCTGTAGAATTAAAGGATTTTTCAGTAGTAGATCATATCTCGAAGTTGAATAATGTTGATGTTGCTATTTTGGCAACTCCTAGCCGTAAAGTAGAAGTCTTTGCTAAGGAAATTCTGGCTTTAGGCATAAATACAGTCGACAGCTTTGATATTCATACTGGTATTGTAGAACTTCGACGTGCGTTAGATGAAGTAGCTAAAGCTCATAATCGTGTTGCTGTTCTATCTTCAGGCTGGGATCCGGGAAGCGATTCTGTTATACGGGCATTGATGGAAGCTATGGTTCCAAAAGGTATAACTTATACAAACTTTGGCCCGGGAATGAGTATGGGGCATACAGTCGCTGTAAAAGCTGTTGAGGGAGTAAAAGCAGCTTTAAGTATGACAATTCCTGTTGGTACAGGTATTCATCGCAGAATGGTGTATATCGAAATGAAAGATGGTTACGATTTTGAAAAAGTTGCTACAGCTATCAAGACTGATGATTATTTTGTTCATGATGAAACTCATGTGATTCAGGTTGACTCTGTAGATAATTTATTGGATATGGGACACGGAGTTAATCTGGTACGTAAAGGTGTTTCAGGTAAGACACAAAATCAGTTGCTTGAGTTTGATATGAAGATTAATAATCCGGCATTGACAGCTCAGATTCTTGTATCTTCAGCACGAGCAAGTATGAAACAAAAACCGGGTGCATACACATTGATTGAATTGCCAGTCATCGATATGCTTTATGGTGATCGTGAATCATTAATTAAAAGACTAGTTTAATATGGAAAATGTAAAAGTTGAGAGATGGAGATTCCTCTATGTTTCTCAACTTTTATATTTTATGACTTACAGTTGATATTATTATGTTGGATTTTATTACCTGGACTGCCGATCCGGCTATTTTTACCATTGGTTCACGTGAAATACGATGGTATGGATTGGCTTTTGCTATAGGATTCTGGATTGGATATACAATCGTTCAGAAGATGTGGAAAAAGGAAGGGCTGAAAGAGGAATGGATTGATTCTTTATTGATGTACACTATTTTGGGTACGGTTATCGGAGCCCGTTTAGGACATTGTCTTTTTTATGCGCCAGAACATTATTTGGCAAATCCTATAGAAATATTGAAAATATGGGAAGGCGGACTTGCTAGTCATGGCGGAACTTTAGGTATTATTATTGCTATTTACTTCTATTCAAAGAAAGTTTCTCATAAGAGTATGTTATGGGCTTTCGATAAATTAGTTGTTCCTACCGGATTGGTGGCTGCTATGATTCGTTTAGGTAATTTGATGAATCATGAAATTTATGGACATGTAACCGATCTTCCTTGGGGCTTTCGTTTTATTGAAAATCTTCATGCCTGGAGAGCAGGGGCTGAACCGATTTTCTCAGCGCCTAGCCATCCTACTCAGCTGTATGAAGCAGGATGTTATTTACTTACATTCTGTTTGTGCATGTGGCTTTATTTCCGAAAGGAAGCCTGGAAGCGGGAAGGTTTGATTTTTGGTATTTTTATGATTTGCATATTTGCAACTCGTTTCTTCATAGAATTCCTTAAAAATGATCAGGAAGCATTTGAAGCAGATATGCTAATAAATATGGGACAGATTTTAAGTATACCTTTTGTCTTGTTGGGAATATGGTGCGTAATTAGAGCTGTCCGAAAAAAATAATATAGTTTATGTACAGATTAAAAGAAATCGCAGACAAAGTTTATTATGTCGGTGTGAACGATCGTCAGAAGGCGTTGTTCGAAAATATGTGGCCTTTGCCTTACGGTGTATCCTACAATTCTTATTTGATTGTAGATGAAAAAACAGTGTTGATTGATACAGTCGATGTATGTTATTCAGATATCTTCTTAAAGAAATTGGAAGATGCTCTTGATGGTCGTACGTTAGATTATTTGATAGTTGATCATATGGAACCTGACCATTCAGGAAGTATTCGTTTGCTGCGTCAGATCTACCCTGATGTTCAGATTGTAGGAAACAAGAAGACTTTCGATATGTTGAAAGGTTTTCATGGAATAGAAAATGGATTGCTGGAAGTTAAAGAAGGTGATGTTCTTGAAACAGGAAAACATCAGTTCTGTTTTTATATGGCTCCGATGGTTCATTGGCCAGAAGTAATGGTTACTTACGATGTGACTGATAAGATTTTATTCTCAGCTGATGCTTTTGGTACTTACGGAACATTAGATGGTGGTGTTTTGGATACCGATTTGAATCTGGATCATTATTGGGATGAAATACGCCGTTACTACTCAAATATTGTAGGAAAATATGGAACTCCTGTTCAAAAGGCATTGAAGAAGTTATCAACTCTTGATATCAAGACTATTTGTTCTACACACGGACCGGTCTGGACAGAACATATTCCTGATGTAATCAAAATCTACGATGAATTAAGCCGCTATGAAGGAGCAGAAGGTGTAGCTATTGTTTATGGAAGCATGTATGGTAATACCGAACAGATGGCAGAAACAGTTGCCGCTTCTTTGTCAGCCCATGGAGTTAAGAATATCGTCATGCATAATGTAAGCAAGAGCCATCCATCTTATATTTTGCGTGATATTTTTAAATATAAAGCCGTGATATTAGGTTGTCCAACTTATTGTAATCAGCTTTATCCAGAAATGGATTCTTTATTGCAAAAGATTGAAGTTCGAGAAGTCAAGAACCGTTTGTTCGGATACTTCGGTTCTTTCTCTTGGGCAGGAATGGCTGTTAAGCGTTTGGCTGCATTTGGTGAGAAGATGAAATGGGAATTTGTAGGTGAACCTGTTGAACAGAAACAAGGTCTGCAGTCTGAAAAATATGAAGCTTGCTGGGAACTTGGAAAAGCTATGGCTGAGAAAGTAAAGGCTTAAAGAAATATTCCATGATGTAAAAGTCTTGATAAATATCACATAAAATATTGAGAGAGTCTGTTTTAGTTTTCATAAAAATAAAGCAGACTCTTTTTTTATTAAACCAATTAATTGTGTACATTTGTAAAGATTACATCATAGATATTTATTAGACTAAATAATACATTAAAATTTATATATTATGAGATTAATTATTGAACCTAATTACGAACAATTATCTAAGTGGGCAGCTAATTATGTAGCAGCTAAAATTAAAAAAGCAAATCCAACCGCTGAAAAACCATTCGTTTTAGGATTGCCTACAGGTTCTTCTCCTCTAGGAATGTATAAGAACTTGATTGAATTGAACAAACAAGGGGTTATTTCATTCCAGAATGTAATTACTTTCAATATGGATGAATATGTCGGCTTACCAAAAGATCATCCAGAAAGTTATCATTCATTTATGTGGAACAACTTCTTCAGTCATATTGATATCAAACCGGAAAACGTGAATATCTTGAATGGTAATGCTGAAGATATCGAAGCAGAATGTGCTGCTTACGAAGCTAAAATGAAAGCTGTTGGTGGAGTTGATTTGTTCTTGGGAGGTATCGGCCCTGATGGTCATATCGCATTCAACGAACCAGGTTCATCTTTGTCTTCAAGAACACGTATGAAGACTTTGACAACAGATACTATCATCGCAAACTCTCGTTTCTTTGATAATGATGTAAATAAAGTTCCTAAGACTTCTGTAACTGTTGGTGTTGGTACAGTTCTTGACGCTAAAGAAGTTCTGATTATGGTTAATGGACATAATAAAGCTCGTGCTTTGCAGCAGGCTGTTGAAGGTTCAGTTAATCAGATGTGGACAATCACTGCATTACAGTTGCATCCAAAAGGTATCATCGTTTGTGATGATGCAGCTTGTGCCGAATTGAAGGTTGGTACATACAATTATTTCAGAGATATTGAAAAAGATCATTTGTGTCCATGTTCATTATTGAAATAATAAATAAAAATATAAGTAGTCTCTGAATCTATATTCATCTTTTTTAAGATGATAGAACAGAAGATTTTCTTAGTTGTTGTAGAGAATGGCATAGACAAGTCTTTTTGATACATGGAGACTTGTTGGTGCCATTCTTTTTTCAGGCTTGATTATTACAAAATCTATAAAAAAACACTGACGACATGAAAGTTGGCCGACTGAATATTTTATTACTATTTTGTCTTCTTCCTTATCTTTATTTAAAAGCTCAAGATCATACATTGGTCGATTCAGTAAATCATTATAAAACGCTTTACGAACATCTAAAAAAAGACGAAGCAAAAAAGTTTTCTTCCCATATTAATTTTCAGTTCTGCTCTTCTTTTCAAGCCGGTTTTATCGATAAGAAACTTGATGAAGCCAGTTTTAAGCTAAACCGGTTGCGTTTGGAAATTGAAGGGCGTTTCTATAAATGTTTTTCGTATCATTTCAGATATTCATTCAATCATTACACGAATCCGAATACGACAGATGATCTTTCGTCGCTTGTTGAATTGGCCTGCCTGAAATGGAATATAACAGATAAGCTGGCTCTTACGGCTGGAAAGCAATTCCTTGCGTTAGGAGGCTACGAGTATTATGTCAATGCCATCAAAGTTCGTCACTTTTCTGATTTCGTTAATCACATGCCATGCTATCTTTCGGGAGCGATGTTTACTGTGTCGCCTAAGAAAGGTCAGGAAATTAATTTTCAGGTAGTGAATAATAGACTGGAATATGAACAGCCGGAACTGTCTGTCTTGCCGGATAAGGCTCAATACGTAAAGGTTCCGCTTATGGGAAACGTTAGCTGGACGGGAAACTTTTTGGATAATTCCTTGCAATTTTATTACGGAGCGGCTATTTCTCAGATAGTGAAAGGTAAGAAGAAAGGATATCTGACTTTTGGTAATGTATGGGAGAGAGGACCTGTTCTTGCTTATCTGGATTGTATGTATTCACGAGAAGAAATGGATACGAAAGGGTTGATAACCAATATTCAGGAAGGAATAGATGGTGAAGCCAGACCGATTATCCGGGATGTTCAATATTTGAGTTGGATTGGTAATTTTGATTATAGGATTCATCCCAATGTGAATTTATATGTAAAAGGGGCTTATGAGTTAGGTGGCGTTTATAAATCAGGGGATGTGTTTGATGAGGGTTGGCATCGAAAGGTCTGGAATACTCAATTTTGTGTCCAGTATTACCCTTTCAGAGATTTGGATCTTCATTTCTTCCTGCATCTGCTTTATAAAAAACATAATTTTAGTAGCTTGGCAAAACAATTAGGTGGAAAGAATTATTCCACTCAAAGAATCATGTTGGGCCTGGTTTATACCATACCGGTGATTTAATAGATTCATTCTGGTAAATTATCTTGTAAAAAATTAGTTCGCTCTTTCATAGGAGGGGCTGTCTGCAAATTCCGCTTAAGGGAAATGCAGACAGCCCCTTTTCTATTTGTCCGTTTTCCAAAACCATTGAAATAATGAATGATAAAAAATATATAGGATCAGCTATTCATAGAGGAAATCTGAATCAGATCATGTCAAATTTATCCCATCCCATCAGTAAAAGAAATATTCCAGGTAAAAAACTTTTAAAATATTTTGGAAAACTATTGCAAATCAAGGGATAATTAGTAATTTTGTCATGAAAACTTTTTGTATCATATGAATGAATCAATTGTGTTACTTATGTGAATTGATTGAGTCACCCAGGTGATTCTTTCAATTCATGTTTGTGATTCAATTAATATTATCAGTAAAGTAATTATTTATAGTTTTAATCTTAATCAATATGTCAGTCAATTACGATTTCTATAAAAATCCTACTTTATCAGAGGATGATGAGAATACGCATTATCACGCACGAATTGTGCCGAAAGGAACTGTTACTGGCGAACAGTTAATGGAAGAAATCCACAGCCGCTGTACCTTGTCTACTGCCGATATTGCAGCTGCGTTAGTTGCTTTGGCTGATATTACTACAGAAAAGCTGAAAGATGGTTATTGTGTAAGTATAGATGGTCTTGGTTCATTACAGATGACATTGAAATGCCCGCCAATCGAATCACAGAAGGAAATACGAGCTGAATCTATTCGGTTCAAGTCGATAGCCTTCCGTCCGGCGTCTAGAATGAAACAGCGTTTAAAAGACACAACTTTCATTCGTCAGAAAGAAAAATCTCACTCTAAAGCATATAGTGAAGCTGAAATAGATAGTTTGTTGGATGAATATTTCCTGACATCAGAAACATTAACTCGTAGTCAGTTCCAGAAAATTTGTGGTTTTACTTATTCAACGGCAGTTCGTCATTTGAAGAGATTGCGTGAAGAAGGTAAGATTGTAAATATGGCGTCTATAAAACATCCGCTCTATCGCAAGGCCTAAGGCCGTGAGATAAGCGGATACATTTCTTTTTAAGTATTTAAAATACAGTACTTATAATACTAGCGGTGTTCCATTGTAGAAATCCAAAATCTTTGCTCTGAAAATAAAATTATACTTGGATTGAATCTGTTCGGCAAGGCTCCTGGCATATTTTATTTTTGCTTCATTAAATTCAAAAACGGTACTTTTTCCGGCATTATACCTGTCTTCAGCATATTGGAATGCTTCTTTACTCGCTTTTACCGATTTGGTTGAGGCAATATATTTTTCTTGTGCAGCGGTAGCATTAAAATAGGCCTGCTGGATTTCCTTAAATAAAACTTTTTTACTGTTCTCGATAGCCAACTGTTGATTCTTGATACCAATACGTGAACTTTTAACTCCGTTTCTGATTTGAAATCGATTGAATATAGGGATAGTCAAAGAAAAACCGATTGTTTTTCTGCCGTTTTGTGAAAGCTGATCGGAGAAAGAAGGGAAGTTTACATCACCTGTATAGTAATGATAATAACCATTCGAATAACTGGCTCTGAAATTTAATTTAGGAAAGTAATTCGACTGGGCAATTTTTAATTGTCTTTTCATACCTTCCAGTAAATATTCCTGCTCTTTGATGATTGGTTTATAAGTAACTGCATGATTATAAATTTCTTCCGGAGGAATAATGCTGCTCATATAAGTATGGATTGCGTTTTCAGTTGAAGGCTTCTGTATGTCGAAAGCGATACCATTCTGCTCTATCTCCAGATTTTGAGCCAGATCAAGCAATGCCAGTTTGACATCGTTTCGTGCTTCGGTCAGATTGACTTCGTCGTTGGCAACCTGTGCTTTCATATCATAGAGTTGGGTTAAAGGAACTTTACCGGCATTGACTAAAGCCTCTGTCTTTTTCACTTTTTCTTCACTCAAACGAACCTGAAGTTCAGCAATTGTGGCAAGTTCCTTGTTGTAAAGGACTTGCAGGTAATAGGACGCAATGGTAACAGAAAGATCTTCTCTGGCCTTGTTCAGATTCTCCATAGCTGCCTTCAGATTTAATTTCTTCAGAGCTATGTCGTTAGGAGTTTTTAATCCATCAAAAATAGGCATACTTAGAGATATTGATGCAGAAGTGTTAGCTGAATTCTGATCGACAATGACACCTGTTTTTGAAGGTGAACGACCGAAGTCAAAATTTTGTCCCATGTTGGCATTCAGATCCGGCAGCCAGCTGTTCTTGCTTGTATGCAATTCCACCTTTTTATTTTCGTAATTCAGTTCACGCTGTTTCAAGTCGATATTATTTTCGATGGCATGGCGAATACATTCTTCAAGAGACCATTGCTTTACCGGCTCACTGCTGAAACTTACACCTGAAAATAAGCAAGTAGAAAGTCCTGTTAATAATATGAAGCGTTTCATAAGCGAATGTTCTAAATGTTATTTACTTGTTTGAATGGCAGCTCCTCGAACTTTAATGTCCTGAGTCAGACCTTCCTTCACTTCAATATTGATACCATCAGAAAGTCCGATCTGTATCTCTCTTTTTTCAAATATCTGTTCAGGCTTTTCCTGAATTATCTGATATACAAAGGTGGAATCGCCTTTAAATTCGACAGTACTTTCAGGAATAGTCAATACATTTTCGGCTTTCTTCAAAACAATTTCGGCATTTGCACTATATCCGGCACGGATGAAAACATCTTTCGGAACTTCTACAGCAGCTTTTATTTCGAATTGAATGGCACCATTCTTATCTACCCCTTTGGGTGAAACATATTCCAGTTGTGCATCGAAAGTCCGGCTGTCCATCGCTCCAATAGTCAGTTTGATGGGCATACCTTCATGGATTCGTCCTATTTCAGTTTCATCAACATTCCCTCGGAATATCATATCATTCATATCTGCAACCGAAGCAATGGTCGTTCCATCGTTGAAGTTGTTGGCCTGAATAACCGAGTTCCCAACTTTTACGGGAATATCCAGGATCATACCGGTAATGGTACTGCGAATCTGAGTTGTACTGGATACATTTGAGTTCTTGGCTATACCGTCGCGAATAATTTCCAAAGCGCTCACAGCATTATTCTTTTCTTCCTGTGCTTTCAGAAAATTAGCCTTGCTGGCTTCAAACTCTTCTCTGGCAATTACTCCCTGGTTAAACAATTGTTCGTCTCTTTTATAGACTTCTTTTATTTGTTGCAGAGAAATGTCAGCCGTATTAACTCTTGATTCGGCACTGTTCAGCTGGACCATTTCAGGGATAATCTTGATAGTGGCAATAATCTCACCCGTCTTGACCATTTGTCCGGCTTCCTTTTTGATTTCAGAGATAATCCCTGAAATCTGGGGCTTGATTGCCACTTCGTATCGAGGTTCTACATTACCTGTTGCAACAGCCTTTGTTTCAATGCTTCCTATTGTTGGAATCACAGATTCGTATACAGTAATGGCCGGTTGGGCTTTCTTCCATAGGAAGTAGAATGTACCTACTACTGCTGCCAAAACAAAGGAGAGCGTCAGAACTCTCAAAATCTTTGTGATTACTTTATTCTTCATATTTTTATTAGTTATTATTATTCATCTCTTAATGCATCAATAGCCTTGATCTGCATGGCACGCCAGGCAGGAATCAGCCCGGCCATTAGTCCGCTGATCAGTAAAATCACTGTAGCCAGAATTGCTGTGTTGATATCTACACTCGGATCTTGAATAAAGACATCTTCATTGGGTGAAGCTATCAGAATTTTATTGATAAAGTCCAAAGCGAAAACTCCACAGCTTAAACCTAATAATCCTGCCATAGCCGTCAACATCAGACTTTCGCTCATGATCTGTGATATGATGTCGAACGGACTGGCTCCCAATGCTCTTCTGATACCTATTTCCTTGGTCCGTTCTCTTACAGTTACCATCATAATATTACTGATACCGATAATTCCGGCCAGAAGGGTACCTAAACCAACAATCCAGATCAGGATGTCTATTCCTGTGAAAAGGAGAGTGAAGGTATGATATATTTCTGCTACATTGATTACTCCTAAGGCCTGGGGATCATCAGGAGCAATCTGATTCTGTCGGAAGATAATTTGCTTGCTTTGTTTAATTAGTGCATCTACATCCGTGTTCGGTCTGATACTGGTGGCAATGGCAAAAACAATATCTCCCAGATTCATACTCTGTTGTAATGTACTGAAAGGGATATAGATGCTTTCGACAGACCGGCCATAAATATTCATCTTAGGAGATTTTCCCCTGATTACTCCAACTATCTGATAATATAATCCATTTACCCGGATATATTTACCACATGGATCAGTATTCTGAAACAAGGCCTTGTTGATATCTTCACCAATCAGACATACTTTTCGTTTTTCTCTATTGTCAATCTCATTCAGCAGTCTGCCGTGTATTACTTCCTGTATTTCTATCAGGAAATAGTTGGGGGTTGCCCCTTTTATATAATAAGTTCCACTTTTGTTTCCAAAGACCACATTCTTGTTGCTTTTGACACCAAAAATTAACGATGCAACTTCATCAACACCTTGAACATCCCGTTTGATTGCTTCTGCATCACGATTACGGATGTTCCAGCTTCTGCCTTTGTTAAAGCCTTTATATGGAAGACTGGTTTTGTCGGCAAAACAGACAAATGAGTTTGAGGCAAAACCAGAAGACTCCTTTTCAACCGCATTCTTTAGTCCGGTACCTGCACCCAGAAGAATAACAAGCATGAATATTCCCCAAAAGACGCCAAAGCAAGTAAGAAGACTTCTGATCTTGTTCCGGGTAATTGTCACCCATATTTCATTCCATTTATCTTTATCGAATAATAACATACAGATTCCCTCTCTTCTTTTATTCAGCTCTCATTGCTTCGATTGCGCTTATACTGACAGCTTTTCGGGCAGGGAAATAACCCGCCAGAACTCCTGCTATAATAATTAACAGAGTTGCACTTAAAGCAACTCCCAAATCGATAGTCGGGTTCAGAAAGATTGTTCCTCCCTGACCGGGATTCTCTCCAGCCCCGGCAGCTTCCATTCCGCTGTTTATCATTTCGGTTAATCCAATACCTCCAATCAGACCAATATATCCGAAGATGGCTGTTACCAGAATAGATTCAGTGATAACCAGGCGTAGTATGGAGGATGGTTTTGCTCCGATTGCTTTCCGGATACCAAATTCTTTTGTTCTCTCTCTGACTGTTATTAACATGATATTACTTACTCCGACCAAACCCGCAAACAAAGTGCTGATACCAATGATCCAAATGAATAGATTGATACCATTAATTATATTATTCATCATTCTGAAACTGTCGGCAGTATTCCACATTCCGATAGCATTGGTGTCGCTTGGATCAAAGTGATGAAGTTGGGACATGAGCTGTCTGAAATCTTTTTCAAACTGTTCGTTGGCTTCTTGGGTTATCACATTCTCCAGTGTAAAAGAAAAACTGTTGAAACCATATCCCTTATTATAGAGGCTTCGTGCAGTGGTGAACGGAATATAAGCTGGGGCATTGTTACTTTTATCATCGTCGTTGTAAATACCAACAACCTGCCACATCAGTCGTCCGACTTTGATATATTTACCTGTCGCTTTCCCATTCGGGAATAAAACTTCTGCCATACGCGGACTAAGAACTATTACTTTTCGTTCCTCGCGCATGTCAATATCATTAATGAATCGTCCGTTTTGAGTGGATACCTTTACGTAATTTATTAAGGCATGATCCGGATAAACACCTTCCAGTTCACCCGTTATGAATTCTGTGTTAACAAAAAGAGTATCATTATGTGAAACCGTTGCAGATAACAGGTCAATCTCCTTGAACCGATTCCTTAATATTTCCAGATCCGTCTCTTTAAATCGGATTTCTCTGCCGGGTTGCATGCCTTTCCAGGCCTTGTTGGTATAGCCTTTCCAGACAGAGACCTTATTCATCGACATATTTCGGAAATTATGGGTGACTCCATTGCTTAAACCATTTCCTGCCGCAAGCATAATGATGAGCATAAAGATTCCCCATGCAACAGAAAATCCCGTTAATATAGTACGAAGCTTGTTCTGTTTGATGGTGTTCCAGATTTCCCGAAAATTATCAAAATCAAACATGATATTTCCCTTTTTCAATCTTTGAAATTAATCCATCCTTCAGACGTATGATTCTATCCGTTTCGTCGGCAACCGATTGTTCATGAGTTACAATAATCAATGTCATACCTTCTTTGTTTACATTTCTCAGTAATTCCATCACTTCAATCGTTGTTTTGCTATCTAAAGCTCCTGTTGGTTCATCAGCCAGAATAATCTGAGGTTTGGCGATTAATGCTCTGGCGATGGCAACACGTTGTTTTTGCCCTCCTGACATTTCATTAGGCATATGTTCCGCCCAGTCTCTCAAACCGACCATGTCCAGATAATCCAAAGCTATCGCATTACGTTTTTTACGTGCTATTCCCTGATAATATAATGGAAGAGCTACATTCTCAACGGCATTTTTAAAAGAGATAAGGTTGAATGACTGAAAGATAAAACCTATCATTCTATTTCGTAATTCAGCAGCGCGAGTCTCACTCAAATCTTTTATTAATTGCCCGTTTAATTTGTAAGAACCGGTATCGTAAGTATCTAATATTCCGAGAATATTTAAGAGAGTAGACTTTCCGGAACCAGAAGCTCCCATAATTGAAACCATTTCTCCTTTTTCTATATCAAGGTCAATACCTTTCAGAACATGCAAAGGAGCTCCATTGAAGTATGTTTTATTAATATCGCGTAATTCTACCATCATATCATTTATGGTTTTTGTTGAAACGATGAGTCTATAAGTTATTTATAAAACCTTTTTTTAGAATGATTGTTTTTACTTTTACGTAGATTCATCGATTTTTTTATATCAACATTTTTATACCAATATATCATTGGTTATTCTTTTAGCTATTAATTCGACCTGGTTATCTTCTATTAATTAATAAGTAAAAGTATGTAAAGATTTAAAATATTCAGTTTTGATTAACTATAATTAACTCAGCTCTTTCCCCTTTGGTATCATGTATGTAACAATAAGAAAGGCTACAGACTTGTTTTTTAGAGACATTAATGGGAATTCTGGATAAGACTTGCTTTGTAGGTTGGGGATATATATAATGGAATCTATATTATTTATTGAAACAAAGCAATAATAAAAAAATCAGGATGATTCACATGAGTACAAATATACAAAGTGTCATTTGTATAAATGTAGCTTTCTGCCAATCACCCTGATTGATTATTCCGACTATTTATCCGACGGATGTATATGAAAATTACATTCTTTCTGGAACTTCAATTCCTAATAAAGACATACCTTCTTTAATAATTTTAGCAACATTGGCTGAAAGAACAAGACGGAAAACTTTAATGTTTTCGTCTGCTTCACGTAAAATTGAGAAGTCGTGGTAGAATTGATTGTATTCTTTTACCAAATCGTATGTATAGTTTGCTATCAAAGCAGGACTATAAGTATCGCCAGCTTCTTTTATGATAGCTTTGAAGTTTGCCAACATTTGAATCAGGCCTTCTTCTTTGTCGGAAAGTTCAATGTTTGCAGGTAAAGCTTCTGGAAGAACAATTCCCTGTTCAGCAGCCTTACGCAAAACAGAACAGATACGAGCATGTGTATACTGGATGAAAGGACCTGTATTTCCGTTGAAGTCGATAGATTCTTTTGGATTGAAAGTCATATTCTTACGAGGATCAACTTTCAAGATGAAATATTTCAATGAACCAAGACCTACCATACGAGCAATATTTTCAGCTTCTTCTTTAGTTAGTCCGTCTAATTTTCCTAATTCCTGAGAAATCTCACGAGCTGTATTGATCATTTCTTCCATTAAATCATCAGCATCAACAACCGTACCTTCACGACTCTTCATTTTACCTTCAGGTAATTCAACCATACCATAAGAGAAGTGAACCAAACCTTTACCAAATTCAAATCCTAATTTATCCAAAAGGATAGAAAGAACCTGGAAATGGTAATTCTGTTCGTTACCCACAACATAGATCATTTTGTTGATAGGATAATCATCGAAACGAAGTTTTGCTGTACCGATATCCTGAGTCATATAAACAGAAGTTCCGTCTCCGCGAAGTAATAATTTTTCATCCAATCCTTCTTTGGTAAGATCAGCCCAGACAGAACCATCTTCACGTTTGTAGAAGATACCTTTTTCCAAACCTTCCAAGACTTTACTTTTTCCTTCCAGATAAGTATTTGATTCATAGTAAATCTTGTCGAATCCAACCCCCATCATCTTGTAAGTTTCGTCGAAGCCGGCATAAACCCAATCGTTCATCATTTTCCATAATGCACGAATCTCAGGATCGTTTGCTTCCCATTTACGAAGCATAGCACGAGCTTCCTGCATTAAAGGAGATGCAGCTTCAGCTTCTTCTTTGGTCATACCCTTAGCTTCAAGAGCAGCAGTCTCTTCCTTTAACTTATTGCTGAAAAGAACGTAGAAGTCCCCGATAAGGTGATCACCTTTTTTACCAGCCTTTTCAGGAGTAATTCCGTTACCCCATTTCTGCCATGCCAACATGGATTTGCAAATATGAATACCACGGTCGTTTACAATGTTTGTTTTTACAACTTTGTTACCGTTGGCTTCCATAATACGAGACAAGCTGTAGCCTAATAGATTGTTACGAACATGTCCTAAATGCAAAGGTTTGTTAGTGTTAGGAGAAGAATACTCGATCATAACTAATGGAGAGTTTTCTGTAGCTGACACTATTCCATAATGAGGCTGTGCGTTTATATCGTTCAACAAACCAATCCAGCAACTACTTGCAACTGTCAGATTTAAAAATCCTTTGATAACGTTGAATTCAGCTACTGCAGGTTCATTCTTTACCAAATATTCACCAATCTCCTGAGCTGTCTGTTCCGGCTTTTTCTTAGATATGCGTAAAAAAGGAAAGACAACCAAAGTAAGATGGCCTTTGAATTCTTTTTTTGTTTTCTGTAACTGTACTTGTGCTTCGTTTACATCAGCACCATACAATTCTTTGATTCCGGCAATTACTGCTCCGGTGATTTGTTGTTCAATAATCATATCTGTTGTATTCTAAATATTCATATTTTTTGCAAAGGTACGTCTTTTCGTCGATATATCATTTATATTCGCATTGTTGAATTTAATGAGATTTGCTTTAATAAATGAAGTTCTTGTCAGGTGTAAAAACAAAAAAAGGTGCAATTATTATTGCACCTTTCATATAGAATATTCTTTCGATTAATTCAAAGAGTCATTCAATTCGTTGCTTGGTTTGAATTTAGCAACATTGTGAGCTGGAATTGTAATAGCTTCTTTAGTCTTTGGATTAATTCCTTTACGTTCTGCTTTTTCATTAACGCTGAAAGTACCGAAACCAGGAAGAGAAATTTTGTTCCCTGCCTTTAAGTCAGAGGCAATCACTTCAATGAAAGCTTCAACGGCTTTTTTTGCATCAATTTTAGAAAGCTCAGCTTTCTCTGCAATTGAATTAATAAGTTCTGTTTTGTTCATAGATATAAAATATTATGTAATTAATAGTTGTTACCTTTTGATAGTTAAGGCAATAAACCGCGCCAAAAGTAACTTTAATTTGCTGGAAAACAAAGAAAATAAATGTTTTTTTCTGAAACTAATATGTTTTAAGATTGTTTTTAAGGAATAAAACAAATAATATTTACCTTTGTCGAAATAAATTGTATAATAGGAATGTTTGTTGAATGATTAAAAAACAATCATGTTTCATTTGACGGAACCATTTCCTTAAATATGGTAGAGAATAAGTATTAGAAAATAACGTATAAAAAATATGATGAATCAAAATGGTGGAGGATTCCTGGATAGAATCCCGGTGGTGACAAAAAATTTGATAATAATAAATCTTTTATTCTGGGTTGCAAGTTTAAGTCTGCCGAAAATAGGTATAGATTTGACAACTTTGTTAGGATTGCATTTCCCGCTCGCCAAGGATTTTTATCCATTTCAGTTTATTTCTTATATGTTCATGCACGATACGCATTCCTTTGCGCATGTATTTTTTAATATGTTTGCCGTGTATATGTTTGGTAGAGTTCTTGAACAAGTCTGGGGTCCGAAACGATTTCTTATCTTTTATATGGTAACAGGTATAGGTGCCGGATTAATTCAAGAATTGACTTGGCTTTTTGATTTGCGTGACGTAATATCTGCTCCTCAGGAACTGATTAATATAGGGGGAAGTCAGATTTTGAATAAGGCTGACTTCTATAATCTGTTTGTTACAGTAGGTGCTTCCGGAGCGGTTTTTGGTATATTGCTCGCTTTTGGAATGTTGTTCCCTGAAGTTCCATTATATTTGATGTTTGTACCAATACCGATTAAGGCTAAATATTTCGTCGTCTTCTATGGATTGGCTGAATTGACAATGGGTGTTGCCGATTTCAGTGGTGATAGTGTTGCTCATTTCGCTCATCTGGGCGGTATGCTATTCGGATATATTCTTGTAAAGTATTGGAAAAATAAAGATATGAAGAATGGACGCTTTTTTATCTAATATTCGTAATCGTTTTCGTAATGGAGATATCTTGTTTCGTATAATATATGTAAACATCGCTCTGTTCTTATTGCTCCGCCTGGTAGATGTCTTTTTGATGTTATTCAAGCTGGATGCTTCCTATTATATGCATTATCTGGAGTTCCCGTCATCTTTCCAGGAATTCCTGTATCAGCCATGGAGTGTGGTGACTTATATGTTCGCTCACTACGATTTTCTTCATATATTATTTAATATGTTATGGCTGTATTGGTTTGGACGGTTATTTTTGGAACATTTTGATCAGCGAAAATTATTTGGAACTTATTTGTCTGGAGGAATATTCGGAGCTTTCATGTTCATGATAGCTTATAATTTATTCCCGTATTATTCGGAAGCAGCAACAAGCAGTTATTTGTTGGGAGCTTCGGCCTCAGTGATGGCTATTGTATTTGGAGTTTCTTTTTATGCAAAGGAAGAAGAAGTTGCTCTTTTATTTATAGGAAGAATAAAAATCTATTATTTAGCAATATTTACGCTCCTTTTGGATTTGCTTTCTATTACATCTGGTAACGCTGGAGGACATCTGGCTCATATAGGAGGTGCTCTGTTCGGTATTTTATTTGCTACTCAGATGAGAGCCGGAAAGGATGTAACAAGTTTGTTGAATAAGTTAATTGATAAAATCACCAATCTTTTTTCTAGAAAACCAAAGATGAAAGTGACTTATCAGCGTCCGGAGACTGATTACGATTACAATGCCCGTAAACAGAAGGAGATGCAGACGATTGATGCTATTTTGGATAAGTTGAAACGCTCAGGTTACCAGAGTCTTTCATCAGAAGAGAAAAAGCAGTTGTTTGATGCCAGTAAAAAATAATATTCATGAAACTTTTTCGGATACTTTTTCAGTCATTCTTTTTGATGGCGCACTTGGTAGTGATCGCCTTGTTCCTGTTAGCTGGATTTTCCGATAGAATTTCTCCTGAATATTTTACTATTGCTGCTTATTTGGGATTGCTCTTTCCCATCTTTTGTGTATTAAATTTATGTTTTGTCTTATATTGGCTTTTTACCCAGGAATGGAAAGTTATCTGGTTCGGATTAATATCTTTTGTTATTTGTTGGGGTCCAGTAAAACAATATTTTCCGTATCATGATAAAACAGTCGATTTACCTAATTCAAAAACGATTAAGATTCTAACCTATAATGTTATGTCATTTGGTTATAAGAATCATACACCTGACAAACCCAACCCGATACTTACTTATATTGCGAATTCTGAAGCAGATGTAGTTTGTCTTCAGGAGTACTCGGAAGATACCAGAGCTAAATATTTGACTAAAAGTAAAATTTATAATGCTTTGAAGATGTATCCTTATCGTTCAATTATTTATTTAAACAGGGTTGGCAATTTGAAGTCTGGTCTGGCTGTATTCTCTAAATATCCTATAGAAAATAGTAAGCGAATAGAATATGATAGTGAATATAATGGTTCTTCTCGTCATACCATAGTCGTGGATGATAAGAGAATTTCATTATTTAATAATCATTTGGAATCGTTCAAACTGACTTTTGAAGACCGTAAGCATTATTCTTCTTTTATTAAAGAAATGGATTCGAAAAGTCTTGAAAGTTTAGCTCCTATACAACAAAAATTGGGTGTTGCCTATAAGATTCGAGCTCAGCAGGCAGATGTTATCGCTAAGAAGGTTAAAGAAGAGGACAATATGTATACAATTGTTTGTGGAGATCTGAATGATACACCAATTTCGTATGCTTGTCGAACAGTAGGTCAGGGACTGATAAGTGCTTTTGCTGAATCTGGTAGAGGAATGGGCGTTTCTTATAATGAAAATTATTTTTGGTTTAGGATAGATCATATATTTCATTCATCTAAAATGAAAGCATATAATTGTACCGTGGATAAGGTTAAATATTCAGACCATTATCCAATGTGGAGTATTCTCGAAATTAAATAATGGTCTGAATAAACGTTGTTTATCTAACATTGCTCTTTACGAACTGAAGTAAATCTTTAAAAGTATTGTCAATAAAAAAACGAGTACTTTTATAGAATATTTCCGGGTTTTGTATATAATCTATCTGATTATCTTTACCTCCATTTGAAATGATTTTTTCAGCTTCAATCTTTGAATGAGATTTCTTTTCACTAGGATTGTCATATTCAAATAAAAGATCAGAAATAGTTGCTATATATTCACCATCCATACATTTTATTTCCATTGTATAGTATAACAAAGGTTTTACTTTGTCATTAATTAGCAATTTGACACTGGAAGTAATTCTTGTGGAAAAATTCTTCTTGTCATTAATGATGTTCGAATAAAAGATATCTTTATTGTAATTATTGTTAGTCCATTTCTTTACAGCCTTGTAGATACTTTCTTGATCGATTTCTTTTACTTTGACTTGATTTTTGAAGACAATTTTCTTCGTCTCTTCAGTTATGCTGTTTTCTGTCTCATTTTTCCGTGTTTGTGCATCGCCAACCTGTGCGAAGATTGGAGATAGCAATAATAAAATTAAAATCAGATTTTTCATATACACGAATTTTATTTAACCCAAATATTTAATACTTCTCCAATAACGGTTTGATTGTTGCCGTCAGGAGTATTTCCTTGTTTTTTGCATTCAATCATCATCCATACACTTTCTTGAGCGTAAGGTTTTTCAGAGAATTGAATGGTGTAAGTTTCACCTTCTTTCACGTCTTTACAGAATGCTGAATTGGCATCAACGGAAATAGAGGCGATATTTTTACCAAATAAAGAGCTGAATCCTTTCCATATAAGAGCATCGTCAGTTAAATCTTTATCTGCTACTTTAATTCTAACGTCACTCTTTGCTAATAATTGTTTCATCATATTAGGAATTTGCGCAATTTCTATTTTTGTGAAACCATTAGGTACTGCTGTCGTCTGTTGAATATTAGAAATAGGAGCAGGCTTTGTAGCTGGCTCTTCTTTTATGGCAACAGCATTTATGTTCTCGTTCGTTGTAACAGCAGACTGATTGTTCATGGCTTGTTGCCCAAACGCATTCGATAAATCAGTGAAAAGTTTATCTACGAAATCAATCGTGGCTTTACGGAATTTTCCACTGATACGGCTTAATTTGCCTTTATGCAAACCGTGTTCGTCGGTAATCCATTCTTCAGCAATGTATTTTTCCGGTTCACGTTGATAAGCCACGTCGTATAGATAACGAATGTTTTTAACTTCTATTTTACATGAGTTGTCTTCGCTGAAAATTAGAACCTGATAGTTCATATGCGCTCTGTCTAGTGAAAGAATAGTACTGGTAAAAACAATGTATTCGTTTCCGACAGCAGCCAATTCTCCTTCTTGAGAATTTTCAAAAACGACTCTGCAATTTTCATCATTGAATCTTTCTTTAGCCCAGCTTAAAGATGTATTATATATTTTGTCTTTTGAAAACGATGGCAGATTAATTACTTTACGAAATACAACTTTGCCGTTTTCAACAGGAACCGCTCCTTTTAAATATTTTGCATCATCTTGAGCTACTACGAATAGAGGTAAAAATACTAGTAAAAAAATTAATTGTTTCATGATATTGACGAATTTTTTCTCAAAGATATATATTTGATTCATTTATTGAGTATATAAAAAGTAAATAATTATTATAATTACTCTTAATCAGGAAAAAATATTCTATATTTGCACCCTGTGAAAAATCAGATATAATTCAGAAATAATAATGTAATAACAAAAATAATAAGTTCAAAATGCAAAACAAAGGATTTGTAAAGGTCTTTGCTGGGCTATTGACTCTTGTTTGTTTGTTCTATTTGTCATTCTCGTTTGTGACAAACAGATATAACAATAAGGCGGTTGAATATGCACAAGGAGACCAGATGAAACAGAGTCATTATTTAGACTCTTTATCTACTGAAAAGGTATGGTTAGGCTATACGCTTAAAGAATGCCGAGAAATGGAGATCAGTTTAGGTCTAGACTTAAAGGGTGGTATGAATGTTATCCTTGAGTTGAGTGTACCTGATGTAATTCGTTCATTGTCTAATAATAATCAGGATGCGAATTTTAACAAGGCTTTGGATTTAGCTTACGCTAAGCAGGCATCAAGTCAGAAAAGCTTTATCAATTTGTTTGCTGATGAGTATAAAACTTTGGACCCAAGTGCAAAATTGGCAACAATTTTCAGTACTTTTGAATTAAAGGAAAAGATTACTCCTCAGACTTCAGATGATAAAGTTATCTCTGTTTTGGAAGAAGAATTACAGAGTGCTATCGATAATTCATTTAATGTATTGCGTACTCGTATTGACCGTTTTGGTGTCGTTTCTCCAAACATCCAGCGTTTGGAAACAGCTGGTCGTATCTTGGTTGAGCTTCCAGGAGTAAAAGAACCGGAACGTGTTCGTAAATTATTACAGGGTAGTGCAAACTTGGAATTCTGGGAAACTTATAAATTGCCGGAAATCTACCAGCAATTGGTTGCAGCAGATAATGCATTGGCATCTGTAATCTCAGCTTCTGATGATTCAACTAAAGTTTCTTCTGATGTAAAAGATGCAAAAGATGCAAAAACTGAAGCTAAAGTAGAAAAAACAGAGAAAAATGCTACTGCAGAAACAGATTCTTTGTTAGCAAAGATTCAAGACTCTCCAGAATCAGAGGCTAATCAATCTGCTGAAGAATTTGCTAAACAACATCCTCTATTCTCTTTATTACAGATCAATCAGTATAATGGCCAATTGGCACCAAGTACTGTAATTGGTTATGCTCAGGCTAAAGATATGGCTAAGATCAATGAATATCTAAGCATGAAGCAGGTTAAAGAAGCTTTGCCTCGTAACCTTTCTTTGAAATGGGGCGTTAAGGCAATGGATGAAAAAGGAATGTTCTTTGAATTGTATGCATTGAAAGTAACAAACCGTGATGGCTCTCCTGCTTTGGGTGGTGATGTTATCACTGATGCAAATGCAGACTTCGTTCAGCAGCCAGGTGTTTCAGGACAGCAGGTTAGTATGACAATGAATGCTGAAGGAGCTAAAGCTTGGGCCCGTTTGACAAAAGATAATGTTGGTCGTTCTATTGCAATCGTTTTGGATGGTATGGTTTATTCTGCTCCAAACGTACAGGGTGAAATTCCTGGAGGTCATTCTCAGATTACAGGTAACTTTACTCCAGAAGAAGCAAAAGACTTGGCAAACGTATTGAAATCAGGTAAAATGGCTGCTTCAGTACATATTGTACAGGAAGACGTTGTTGGTCCATCTTTGGGTCAGGAAGCTATCAATGCTGGTGTGATTTCTTTCATTTTGGCATTGATCTTATTGATGATGTATATGTGTGCATTCTACGGTCTTATCCCTGGTTTGATAGCCGATGGAGCTTTGGTTGTAAACATCTTCTTTACAATGGGTATTCTTGCTTCATTCCAGGCTGTATTGACATTGCCAGGTATTGCCGGTATGGTATTGACATTAGGTATGGCAGTCGATGCGAACGTTTTGATTTATGAGCGTACAAAAGAAGAGCTTCGTGCAGGTAAGACTTTAGGTAAAGCTATTGCCGATGGTTATAGCAATGCATTCTCTGCGATCTTCGACTCAAACTTGACATCTATCATTACTGGTATTGTATTGTTCTATTTCGGTACAGGTCCTATCCGTGGTTTCGCAACTACAATGATTATTGGTTTGTTCGCTTCATTCTTGACAGCAGTCTTCTTGACTCGTATCGTTTACGAAGGTTTGTTGGCTAAAGATAAATTGAAGAACGTTACTTTCGTTACAAATTTGACTAAGGACTTATTGAAGAATCCTAAAGTGAACTTCTTGGGCGCTCGTAAGATCGGTTATATAATTCCACTTGGTATTATCATTTTGGGTATGATCTCAATGATGACAATAGGTTTGAACAAGGGTATTGACTTTACTGGTGGTCGTAACTATATTGTTCGTTTTGATCAGAATGTTAAAACAGATGAAGTTCGCAACCTGTTGAATTCTCAGTTGGATGGTGCTGTAAGTGTTATCACAATTGGTACTCAGGATCAGGTACGTATTTCTACTAACTATAAGATTGAAGTACAAGATCCTTCAATTGATCAGGAAATCGAAACTAAATTGTTTGAAGGTTTGAAACCTTTATTGAAAGAAGGTACTACTTTAGATCAATTTATTTCAGATAATATTCAGAGTTCTCAGAAAGTCGGTCCATCAATGGCAGATGATATCAAGAACAGTGCAATCTTGGCTGTAATCTTCTCAATGATCTGTATGGCTGCTTATATCTTGTTACGTTTCCGTGATGTTTCATTCTCAATTGGTGCGTTTACTTCAGTAGCTACTACTACTTTCTGTATTATCTCTTTCTACACATTGTTATGGAAATTGTTACCATTCTCAATGGAAGTGGATCAGACATTTATCGCTGCTATCCTGACAATCATTGGTTATTCTATCAATGATACAGTGGTTGTATTCGACCGTATTCGTGAAACAATCAGTATCTATCCTAAACGTGATCGTTATCAGGTTATCAATGATGCATTGAACTCTACTTTGTGTCGTACATTTAATACATCATTAACAACATTGGTAGTTGTAATCTGTATCTTCATCTTAGGTGGTAGTACAATTCGAAGCTTCACATTTGCAATCTTGTTAGGTATCATTATCGGTACTTATTCAACATTATTTGTTGCAACTCCTATAGCTTATGAATTGCAGAAGCGTAAAATAAAAAAACATTTAGCTGCTGAAAAAGCTTGATTACTTATATAAGTAAATATACATGTGAAGCCATCTCGGAAATCTCCGGGATGGCTTTTTTTTTGTTGAAAACATTTATATCTTTGTTTTTAAACTATAATTCAAACTATGATGCTGGAACTCGATAAGCGTTCGATAACATACTTACCAGGGGTTGGTCCCAAAAAGGCCGAAATATTTAAGAATGAAATCAATGTAAGTTCTTATGAGGATCTGCTTTATTATTTCCCCTATAAGTATATTGACCGCAGTCGTTTTTATCGGGTTGCAGAAATTTCTTCAACAAATACCTATATTCAGTTAAAAGGTAAAATAGTCCGATTTGAAACTATTGGGGAAGGACGTACAAAACGTTTGATAGGTAAATTTACAGATGGAACTGGAATAATTGATTTGGTATGGTTTAAAGGAATCAATTACGTTGTTGGAAAATATAAATTAGATACAGAGTATATCATATTTGGTAAACCTACCGAGTTCGGCCATTTTTATAATATTGTCCATCCTGATATTGATCCTGTAGAACAAGCTGGTCAAGTAGCCTCTGGTTTAACGCCTTATTACAGTACTACTGAAAAAATGAAAAAATCTTTTTTGAATTCACGTGCTATTCAAAATCTTCAATATACACTTCTGAGTAGTTTGAATTGGAGTGTCCCTGAAATATTACCTCAAAAGTTATTGGAACAAACTAAACTGATGTCCTTATCTCAGGCATTGGTTAATATACATTTTCCTCAAAGTGAGGCCATGCTTAGTGCTGCAAAAACACGATTGAAGTTTGATGAATTATTCTTCATACAGTTGAATACATTAAAAACTTCTCTTACAAGAAAAAGATTTTTACAAGGAATCCGTTTCCCATCAGTTGGATATTATTTCAATACTTTTTATAAAGATTATCTTCCTTTTGAATTGACCAATGCGCAAAAATGTGTTGTTAAAGAAATTCGTGCCGATTTAGGTAGCGGAAGGCAAATGAATCGTTTGCTACAAGGAGATGTCGGTAGTGGAAAGACTTTGGTTGGGTTGTTGTCTATGTTGTTGGCTTTGGATAACGGTTGTCAGGCTTGTATGATGGCTCCGACTGAAATTTTAGCAAATCAACATTATGCAACAATCAAAGAGTTTTTAAAAGATATGGATGTTCATGTTGCTTTGCTTACAGGTTCAACAAGAAAAAAAGAACGAGAACAGATTTTACCGGCAATAGCAAATGGCGAGATTCAGATTGTAATTGGTACTCATGCATTGATAGAGGATACGGTTAAATTTTCTTCATTAGGATTGGCTATCATTGATGAGCAACATCGTTTTGGAGTTGAGCAGAGGTCAAAATTATGGAAAAAAAATACAACGGTTGTACCTCATGTTTTGGTTATGACTGCCACACCAATTCCAAGGACTTTGGCCATGACTCTGTATGGAGATTTGGATGTTTCTGTTATTGATGAATTACCTCCAGGCCGAAAACCTATTAAGACATTGCATCGATATGATAATAAGAAAGCTGAATTGTTCGAATTCTTACGGTCTGAGATTAGAAAAGGACGTCAGATATATGTCGTTTATCCTTTAATCGAAGGCAGTGAAAAATTCGATTATAAGAGTCTGGAAGAAGGCTTTGAAGTCTTTAAAGAAGTCTTCTCTGAATATGAAGTTTGTATGGTTCATGGTAAAATGAAGGCTGCAGATAAAGAAGCCGAAATGCAAAAGTTTATTTCTGGAGAAGCTCAGATCCTTTTGGCGACAACGGTTATTGAAGTAGGAGTAAATGTTCCTAACGCTTCTGTAATGGTGATTGAAAGTGCCGAACGTTTCGGGTTGTCTCAATTACATCAGTTACGAGGACGCGTGGGAAGAGGAGCAGAGCAATCGTATTGTGTCCTTGTGTCTTCCTATAAATTGAGCAACGATACTCGTAAGCGATTAGAAATAATGGTTAACAGTACGAATGGTTTTGAAATAGCAGAAGCTGATTTGAAACTCAGAGGTCAGGGGGATTTGGAAGGAACGAGACAAAGTGGGGAAGGACTTACTTTGAAAATAGCGAACCTGGCTTCGGATGGAATTATACTTCAATTTGCACGAGATAAAGCCGTTGAGATTTTGAACGAAGACCCAGACTTATTGAGCGAACCCCACCGAATATTGAACGAAAGGCTTAAAACTTTATTCTCACGAACAATAAACTGGCATTTAATCAGTTAATGTATAACTATAGATAATAGTATATAAAATATTGAATGATATATATTTATGTAAAATAGTTAATAAAAGTTGAGAATAATTGAATATTTTTTTAGTTTTAATATTTTGAAGAGTAACTGAAATTTACGACCTTTGAGATATTAAATTCTGATTTATAGGGTTTAATGCCTTTTTAATTTAATATTTAAGATATAGAATTCACGTAAGAAATGGCAATAAAATCAATTTTGTCTGTTTGTCTTGGAGTGCTTATGTGTCCAGTGATGTATGCACAAGAACCCGTAAAGAAAACAGTAGAACAAGAAGTTTTAAATAATGCAACTGTTGTAATGGATCAGCAGGTGTCTGAATTAATGGCTGAACGAGTTGGCTTTAAAAAAGATATCGTGATGGAGAAATTGGCAGATGCAAAAATTGAAGCTGAAATGAATCGTGAATCTTTGATGTTCCCCGCAGCAGATTTATACGGTTCAACATGGAATACAGAGAGAGTCAATCCTTTTAGTGGTTTAAAAGAGAAAGTGGAATTTCCTGATTCTTGTACAATTGATTGTACTTCTTTTGTATATCCATTAGATTCAATGACAAGAGTAACTTCTAAATATGGACCTCGTCGTCGCAGAATGCATAGAGGTATTGATTTGAAAGTATATAAGGGTGATACAATTCGTGCAGCTTTTGATGGTAAGGTAAGAATAAGAAGTTACGAACGTAGAGGTTACGGTTATTATTTGGTTCTTCGCCATCCAAATGGATTGGAAACAATCTATGGACACTTGTCAAAGCAATTGGTTAAGGTTAATGATATTGTTCGTGCTGGAGATCCTATCGGTTTAGGTGGTAATACCGGACGTTCAACAGGTTCTCATCTTCATTTTGAAACACGTTTCCTGGGTCAGGCAATCAATCCTGCTGAAATTATAGACTTTGAAAATGGAACTCCTATTAAAGATTCTTACGTATTTAGAAATATCAAGATTAATGGTCGAAATAGCAACATCTATACTTCTTCTAATAATCAGTTAGTTTATTATCGTGTTAAATCTGGTGATACTTTAGGTAAGATTGCCATGAGATATGGGACTACAGTCAGACAGTTGTGTTATTTGAACGGTATTAAACCGACAACAGTATTACAGATTGGTCAGTCTATTCGTTGTAGTGCAACAGGAGGACGTTCTTCCGTGTCAAGCAGAAAACAATCTTCGGTAAACAAACCTGTTACTGTCGTAGCTCAATCAGAGCCTGTAGCAGCATTGAATTCGGCTTCCAAAAAAACAAATGGAGAAGTCATTTATCATAAGATTAAATCCGGAGATACATTAGGTGCTATTGCTGTTAAATATGGAACAACCGTTTCTCAATTGTGTGAAATGAACGGAATTTCAAGAAATACGATTTTACGTTTAGGTAGAGTTTTACGTTGTTCAAAATAAAAATATTGTATATGAAAGAAAAAGCGAGTTTTGATTTGACAAAGCTCGCTTTTTGTTTTTATGTTTTATTGTTTGATATATTCTGATCCTATATCTTATCTTTGTGATCGGAAAAGTAGGAAAGGTTATTACTTGAAATATTTAAGTTTTAATGAAGATTAGATATATGAAGTATAAAAATATTTTGATAAAATTTTTGGTCGAGTTTTGTCGGTTGTTTTTAGGAGTGACTTTCATCTTCTCTGGAATCGTTAAAGCTATTGATCCTGTAGGCAGCTCTATTAAGATTAGTGAATATTTAGCTTCATTTCATTTAGATTTTCTTCAATTATTCTCTTTGCCCGGTGCAATAAATCTGGCTGCTATAGAGTTTGCTTTGGGAGTTTGTATGCTTTTGGGAGTCTACAGAAGATACGCATCATTTCTGGTGTTGGTACTGATGCTTTTTATGACACCGTTGACTCTGTATTTGGCATTATATAATCCAGTTGCTGATTGTGGATGTTTTGGAGATGCTTTGATTATATCCAATTGGGCAACATTTTATAAAAATGTAGCTTTACTAGGTGCAGCAATATTTGTGTTTATATATAATCAGCGACTTTTTCCGATCTATACTTTTAAGGTGTATTGGTTTATTGCTATCTACTCTTATGTGTTTATTGTCGGATTCTCATTAAGAAATTATTGGTATTTGCCAATCATTGATTTCAGACCTTATAAGGTTGGTATAAATATTACCGAGCAGATGACTATACCGGAGGATGCTCCGCAAGACGAGTATGAATATACTTTCATTTATGAAAAGAATGGTGTAAAGAAAGAATTTTCTATTGACAATCTGCCAACAGATTCAACCTGGAATTTTGTGGATCGTGAAGCCCGGTTAATCAAAGCAGGCTATGTTCCTCCCATTACTGATTTTAGAATAATGAGTTTTGAGGATGAAGATCTTACTGATCAGATCCTTTCTGATACAACAGGCGTATTCTTGTTGATATCTCCTAAATTATCAAAGGCGAGTGAGGAACGTATAGATGAAATTAATAATCTATATGATTATGCTGTTGAAAATAATTTATCATTCTATTGTTTGACAGGTTCGGATCAGACAGAAGTGAAAAGATGGATTGATTATACTGGGGCGGAATATCCGTTCTTGTTTGTAGATGAAGTTACGTTAAAGACAGTGATTCGTTCAAATCCAGGATTAGTTGTATTGAAAGGTGGAACCATTATGGGTAAATGGCATTATAATGATTTCCCTCAAGAGGAAAATCTGGCCGAATTTGTTAAATCTTCCCTCAATGACACGATGGAAGATAAGAAAGATGCACGGTTATTAACCAACATATTGAGTTTTAGTGTACCTTTGTTGTTCGTTTGGGGGTATGACTACAAACGGAATCGCCGAAAAAAAGAATTGAACAATCTTGATAAAAAATAATTATTGTATCACATATTAAAATAAAAAAATTATGAGAAAGAACATTGTTGCAGGAAACTGGAAAATGAACATGACTCTTGCAGAAGGTTTGAATTTAGCTAAAGGTTTGGATGAAGCATTGAAGAATAAAACAACTAATTGTGATGTTATTATCGGTACTCCGTTTATTCATTTGGCTAGTGTAGCTGCTGCTATCGATACAAACAAAATTGGTGTAGCTGCTGAAAACTGTGCTGACAAAGAAAAAGGTGCTTTTACAGGTGAAGTTTCTGCTGCTATGGTAGCTTCTACAGGTGCTAAATATGTAATTTTAGGTCACTCAGAACGTCGTGCTTACTATCACGAAACTCCAGAAATCTTGAAAACAAAAGTTGAATTGGCTTTGGCTAACGGTTTGACTCCAATTTTCTGTATCGGTGAAGTTTTGGCTGAAAGAGAAGCTGGCAAACATTTTGAAGTTGTAGATGCTCAGATTGAAGGTTCTTTATTCAATCTTTCTGCTGAAGATTTCGGTAAAATTATTTTAGCTTACGAACCAGTTTGGGCTATTGGTACTGGTAAAACTGCTACTGCAGATCAGGCTGAAGAAATCCATGCACACATCCGTGCTACATTAGCTGCTAAATATGGTAACGAAGTTGCTGATAATTGTACTATCTTGTACGGTGGTAGCTGTAATGGTGGTAATGCTAAAGAATTGTTCGCTAAACCAAACGTTGATGGTGGTTTGATTGGTGGAGCTTCATTAGCTGTTGAAAAATTCATGCCAATTATCGAAGCTTTTGATAAATAATTTATAAGCTTTTTTATAAGCTATTGAATTAGTAGTTGGCAGAAAATTTAATACCTTTTCTGTCAGCTACTTTATTTGTTTTATAATCTTAGTTATTTTTTATGAGAAAAATCTTTGTTCTTTTTAGTTTATGTTGTTTAAGCTCAATCGTTTGTTGGGGGCAAGGTGCAGATACAGGAAATACTCGTATTATTAAAATCTTTGATAAGCTTGCCAGGCAGGAACCGGGTCAAGGTGTTGTTTCTGTTCATCAGTCTGCAGCAATACGTGATATGGTAGGGGCACATAAGCATGGGACAAATGTGGAGGAAGATGGTAATAAAGTTTTCTTGAAGATTCGAGGATTTCGGACACAGGTTTTTTCTGGTAATAATCAGAGAACTTCTAAAAAAGAAGCTTTTGATAAGGAAAAAGAAATAAAGGAGCTTTTCCCGGATGTTCCGACTTATGTAACTTATAATGCTCCCTTCTGGAAATTGCGTGTTGGTGATTTCCGCTCTCATGAAGAAGCTTATCAAATGATGCGTATGCTGATGTCCTCTTTTCCTGCATATGCAAAAGAAATGTATATTGTTAAAGAAGAAGTAAAAATTCCTTTGGACTGATGGAGAAATTAACTGAAGAACAAATGTTGCAGAATCGAGATTTATTAGCTGCACATTATAAAGATGTTTTAGGATTGTTGGGTGAAGATATTAATCGTGAAGGTTTGATAAAAACTCCTATGAGGGTTGCCAAAGCAATGCAATATCTTACTAAAGGTTATCATGAAGATCCGGCTGAAGTACTTCGTTCAGCAATGTTCAAGGAAGAGGATTATAAGCAAATGGTCATTGTAAAAGATATTGATTTCTTTTCTCTCTGTGAACATCACATGCTTCCTTTTTTTGGTAAAGCTCATGTTGCCTATATCCCGAAGAATTACATAACAGGCTTGAGTAAAATTCCTCGTGTCGTAGATATCTTTGCACGCCGTTTGCAGATACAGGAACGTCTGACAATGCAGATTAAAGATTGTATTCAGGAAACACTGGACCCACTAGGTGTAATGGTCGTCATTGAAGCTCAGCACATGTGTATGCAGATGAGAGGTGTTGAAAAACAAAATTCTTTAACGACTACATCTGATTTTACAGGATTCTTCCAACAGGCGAAAACTCGTGAGGAATTTATGAATCTGATAAAGGGTAATCGATAAGTTGATAAACTTGTTTTGATGTTTACCGTATCATCATGGATGATGCGGTTTTTTTATTCCTGTAAATCCTGGATATCCGACTTTTTATTTATTGATGAGAATGTACGCTCTGTAATTGGTGCTCTTGTTGACAGGACATAATGAAAGATAGCCTGATTTAATTTTCCCTTCTTTTATTACCAGCGGATATTCATTTTTGCTTTCCAGATCTTTTTTATACGTTTCTTCCGGATTCTTATTGAAATCGACTATAAAATGTCCTGTGCTGGTAGGAAATATATAATGTTTTGAAAGATACAATGCTATCATTCCCATGGTTTGTCTCATGTTTATTTCAATGCAAGGATGTATTCGGATTTTATCATTGCAGGAATAGAGTAACATGTCAACACCTATACAGCCTTTATAATATTTACCATATATTTCTGATAAAATCTTCTCCAGCGAAGTTTTGATCTTTTCCAGATCCTGTCTGTTAACATGATTCAGAAGGAAAGACATTCTGTATGACTCATTACCTAAAACATTCCCGGAATATGCTCCTCTGTCGAGTGTGCCAAAAATTGATAAACCTTTATAAAAAACTGTCCCTTTTCCATCCGATTCGAATTCCATCGCGAAATCGAGGGTTTTGTTTAATGCCATTTCAATGCTGATTTCTGTTTGTTTGCGAATAGATCCTTCAATCCATTGTACTTCTTTCTGATTGATTGTATTTACCCATAATAGTCCTCTGCCAGAAGAGGAAAATGGCGTTTTAAGGATAAATGGCGGTGTATGAGTCTTTTTGTATGTTACTAAAGATTCCAGACTATTGAAGAAATATGGAGTCTCTGGAAATTCTAAATCTTTAATTTCTTTCTTTAAAAGGTCGAAAACTATTTTCGCGGTCTGTCTTCCTGTCAACTGTTTATATTTTTCAATCCATTCAGGCACATCCATGTTTATATTCTCTTTCTTTTTCAGACGGGCAAAGTAATGGAGACTTTGTGGTGAAAGTCCCCAGGGAAAAGCTTCCAATGTAAGTTTTTCTGCCTCATTATGCAGTTCTGATTCTGATATAGCTCTAGAAAAATTATTAATTAGCCCATTCAACCAGGAAATGTAACTTTCTGCTTCTGCAAAATTCTTGACTATTGTCAAATCATTGGAAGCGGCATACCAACAGGGGAGAAGAGCCAGGTCTTCTTGCATCTTCTGTACATTTGTAGTTGGTGTATAATTGACTTTCCCAGACAGAACCGCAGTCTCATGTCCAGGATTGAAATAATGCAGTTTTGATTTATTTTCCATGCTTGCTTATAATAATAAAGGCACAAAACCTGAAAGCTTTGTGCCTTTTATAGAGTTTGTAAGAAATTCTTAATCTAGATTATCATCAATAGTTTCAATCTTCTTAACGATCAATTCCATTTCTGATTTTAATTTTTCAATCTTACGTTCCAATTCTTTAACTAATCCGTTTCCACCTTTAGAAGAAACACTTAAGAAACCTATGTTGTTTTCATAAGTTTGTAAATCATTCTTCATATGTTCGTAGTTACGCATTAGTCTATCTCTTTCAGAATATAATTTACCTTTGCCTTTGCCGGCCATTTCATTCACATTATTGCGGAAAGACTTCATGCGATGGTCACGCTGATTTACTTTCAGACGATCGAATTGAGCATCAACTGCTTCATGAAAAGCCTTATAAACCTTATCCTTATCTTTAAAAGGAACATGTCCGATCGTATTCCATTCAGCAATCCAGCCTTTCAAAGTAGTGATAGCCTCTTCGGTTTCCATAGAAGTATCGAGAGCTTTTACTTTTTCAATCAAGGCTTTTTTAGCTTCCAGATTGACAACTTCTTCACTCTTCTGAGAAGATACATTCTTGTTCTTGTTTTCGAAGAAGTAATCGCAAGCTGTGATAAAACGTTTCCAGACAGAGTCTGACTGACGACGAGCTACTTGACCAATAGTTTTCCATTCTTTCTGTAAAGCGATGAATTTTTCAGTTGTAGCCTTCCAATCTGTACTATCTTTCATTGCTTCAGCCTTTTCGCACAAAGCACGTTTCTTTTCCAGATTCTTTTCCATTTCAGACTTGATAGATTTATAGTGTTCAGACTTCTTGGTGAAGAATATATCACAAGCTGCACGGAAACGTTCGAAAATCTTAGTGTTATATTTCTTTGGAGTAAATCCAATTGTACGCCATTTCTGCTGATAAGCCAAAACTTCGTTGTTTTTTTCGTCCCAGTCCTTGAATGTCTTCAAAGCTGCAAAATCGATATTTTCGATTGCTTCGCAAATAGCTGTTTTAGCTACCAGATTCTCTTGTTCCTTTGCTTTCAGATTCTCGAAATGCTGTTGATGAGCTTTATTGATAACTGTTGAACCTGCTTTAAAACGGCTCCACAAATCTTCACGAAGTTCTTTAGCTACCGGTCCGATCTCTCTCCATTGCTGATGAAGTTTCTGTAATTGATGGAAAGCGGAAATAATATCTTTTTCTTCCTGTAACTTTTCTACACTTTCGCAAAGAGCAGTTTTTAATTCCAGATTCTTTTTGAAATCGTAATCGCGGAACTGATTGTTGATCTTGATCAGGTCATAGAATTTTTCAGAATATGTCTGGTATTCTTTCCATAGATCATTTGCATGTTCTTCAGGAACAAGTTTTATATCTTTCCATTTTTGCTGAATTTCTTTAAACTCGTTATAAAGTTTGTTGAAATCTTCCTGACTTTCACTCAAGGCTTTCAGTTGGTCAATCAATTGTAACTTTAATACGTAATTTTCAGCTTTTTCTTTTTCTTCTTCAGCAAGGAATATTGCTTTTTTCTCTTTATATGAACTCAAAAGCTCTTTCAAAGTGTTTTCCTGAGGATCTTCCGGAGCAGAGAAGTCCTTTTCCTCACCACCTTGCTCTATAAAAGCTTTCTTTAATTCTTCTATTTCGTTGCGGCGAATTTTATAATATGCCTGTTTTAATGTTTCAACTTCTCCACGAACAGTCTCAACCGGACCGTTTACTAGTGTTTGAAGTTTATTAAGAATTTCTTCTTTGGTTAATTTACCTGTAGCTGTTCCTTCTACGATATCAGATTCTACAGCAGTAGTTTCAGTAGTCGCTTCTGCTGTCTTAGTTTCATTTAATTTAGCAGTTTCTTCAGCAGCCAAATTATTTTCAAGCTCGTCCTTCATATGTCCCTATATTTTTAAAAAAAGGATAATTACCTTACCATATCAATTACAAATTAAACCAAATTTTTTTTCATTTCCATGGAATTGTATAATTATTTGATTAAATATTGTTAAAAAATCATCTTATTTGTTTTGTGAAGTTAATGAAAAAAACTCGTGTGAAAGAGGAATTTTGTCTGCTTTGTTGTATATAATCTCATGAATTTTAACTAAGTTTGTCCTTAAATTGATTAGACTAATTAAATATTTAATTAAACGTAGTATATTATGGCAACACCTCCATTTAAGTATCAGGCAATGTTCCCGTTAGGACCTGATACTACAGAGTATTATTTGCTTACAAAAGATTATGTATCAGTTTCAGAATTCGAAGGCCAGCCTGTTTTGAAGGTAGCTAAAGAAGGTCTGACAGCGATGGCTAATGCCGCATTTCGTGACGTCTCATTCATGCTTCGTCGTTCACACAATGAGCAGGTAGCTAAAATTCTTAATGATCCTGAAGCAAGTGAAAACGATAAATATGTTGCTTTGACATTCCTGCGTAATGCCGAAGTTGCTTCTAAAGGAATTCTTCCTTTCTGCCAGGATACTGGTACTGCAATTATCCATGGTGAAAAAGGCCAGCAAGTATGGACTGGTTATTGTGATGAAGAAGCTCTTTCTGAAGGCGTTTATAAAACTTATACAGAAGAGAACTTACGTTATTCTCAGAATGCTCCGTTAAGCATGTACGAAGAGGTAAATACTAAATGTAATTTGCCTGCTCAGATCGATTTGGAAGCTACTGAGGGTATGGAATATAAATTCTTATGCGTTACTAAAGGTGGTGGTTCTGCAAACAAGACTTATTTGTATCAGGAAACAAAAGCCATTTTGAATCCGGCTACATTGGTTCCTTTCTTGGTTGCCAAGATGAAGACTCTGGGTACTGCCGCTTGTCCTCCTTACCACATCGCTTTCGTTATTGGTGGTACTTCTGCAGAGAAGAACTTGCTTACCGTGAAATTAGCTTCTACTCGTTTT
>JAHHQS010000130.1 GCA_020026285.1 Parabacteroides sp.
TTAATACCTCATCAGGCACTACTTTTGTTTTCGGTGACATAATTCTGTGCTTTTACAAATTTTAAAATAAAAAAATACGAGACTCTTTTGAATCTCGTATTTCTTATTTACACAAAATATTTTATAGTGCCGTTTTATCTGAATCCTGTTTTCTCATTTACACAATATTTTGGACAGTGCCTCTCAACTAATCCTCATAAATAATGACTGATGATACTGTTCCCATAAAGAAAGAATCGATATACCTTATGATATCAGCTTCTTACAACCTGATTTATTCTTCCAATAGGGATAACTTTTCGTATGTAGTCTGAAGTGCATCTGGAACGATAATCTTCAGTTTGGATATACGATCAGATTCCTTTATCTGCCACTCTTTATATTGGGAAAACATCCGTTTGTACTGTAATGAAACTTTTTCCAGTTCAGACTTATAATTCTGTTGCGATTCCAGATTCAACCGGTCAGACTCCCTTTTCAATGTAAACTTGATACGGTTCAGTTCACGCTAATTCTGCCTGTGTATCTTTTGCAGTTCGAAGAAGACTTCTTCCACCTTATCCTGGCTTACCGAAGCTGTATGGGAGTAAAGTAAGGTATCCTTTCCTGTTCCGTCTGCTGTATAAGGTTTCATCGTCTTAGCTGAAAAGAATACCTCATTTACTTTCTCCATAAATACTAATCCAATTTCTTAAATTCAAAATCGTTTTTACTGCAACATGCTTTCTGGTAATCGAACCCATACAGGCGCATGTATGCTTCCTTGATTTCCTTAGCACCATTATAGAACGGATCGGTAGTGTGCTGTTGTGTAGTAACTGTTACTTCCATTTCAGGTGTCAGTACTGTTCCATTTGTTTTCTTTACTCTCTTTGGAGTTACTCTAAATACTTTTGACATAATACAATAAGTTTAAAGGTTATATATCTTATTCATTATTTATACAGACAAATATATGGGTTCCAATATGCCAAATTGAGGAATAGCAAGAAAAAACTAATATTATCTGCATTAATCTCAGTTTTTATTGAATATCAGCTTCCGATTATCATTTGACATTTCTTCAATACCGCCATAATATGTGATTTCCCATAACTTTTCTTCCACCCATCTTTATTTAATCGTTCATCCGACTTAGGAGCATTTTACAATAAAATACTTCCTAGGAGATAAGTCAAGATATTGCTTTATTAATACTGAGTTTTCACGCAAAATTTATAATTTACAATACTGGTTTATTAAACAATTCAACTCCCCTTTAACTATTTCCTCATCGAAATGGTTGTATGAGTAAACAAAATACCACCAATCATTTTGTTGTGAATACTCCCGATGAGAATGAGGCATTTGTAACTTCACATTATTATCTTTATGCTCTTCTCCATAACATTTACGCAAACCTACTTCTATCCGATGATTTCGATCAATTGTAAACGCTATTGCAAATTTTTGAAATAAAGTTTCTATACTAACCCATTCATAATAATCTACCTTCTCAGAAGAAAAGTTAAAAAGTTCATCAGTTATATCTACCGAGTTACACCCAACAGATAATGGAGTTAATTTAAAAGTCTTAAAGTATTCATAGATTTCTTTTATATGTTCAAATCTTTTATCTTTAGAGAATTTCACAATAGTATCTAATTTTGCTATTAATGAATCCTTGGTTTCAAAACTATTGACACAACAAAAAGTAAAACCCTCTATATCTGAATATAGTTTCTGTGCCCAATCATTTCCCATCAGTCTTATTGTGTGATTTTTGTTATAGTATCTGAATTTCAAACCATTATATTTAAAATCTATCTCAAGACCAACTAAATAACCTTTTTTGCGAGATTCTTGGTAGTTTTCATTAAGAAATATAAACGGTCCTTTCCTTAGTATATCTTGAACTTGATAATAAATATCATCATCAAGTGGGTAAGAATTGGTTGCATAAAACCCACTTTGATATGTATAGTTTGTTAAAACACATTTGTGATTACCCCAATGATTTCTAATACGAAAGTCTGGATGAATAGGAGCAAGTATCATAAGTTGCTTTTGTAAGTTTGTGGGTGACTCTGTATTTTTTATTAAAAAAAAACTATCCAAATAAGACCTCGCTGTTTCAGAAAGAAAGATGGACATCAAATTTGTGTCATCATTTGACAGATTATATTTTGAAAAGAGTTCTTTTAAATCACTGTCAATAATATATGGTATAATGAAAGATATTGTTTTGCGTTCATATTTATTAGCTGGAACCAGTTTTTTCAGATTTATCACTTTGTTTGTAAAACTATCCCAATTTATAGTTCCACTTCCATATATAAAGCGTATCGTACCATGAAAAAAGGCATGACTTTCAGCTTTTTTAATTTGTTCAAACAACTCCAAATTATCAGAAACAGAGGCTTTTACTAATTCTTCTTTAAATTGGTCTGTACTGGAGAACTCTTTTACTTCCTCGATCTGTAGAGTTTTCATAATGTTTTTACACCCTCCTTTTTCAGCAAGTTTATCAAAGAGTCTGCAAGTACGAATAAATTCCTTGTAATCTGTAGAGTCGTGTTCCGCTATGTTCCACACAAAACGCAGCCATTCTTGATATCCTTCATTATTCTTTCCACAATACTTTAAAAATAGACTTACAGCATAAAGAACCGCGCGTTGCTTATAATTAGAATCTAATATTTGTGAAACTTCTTCTTTCCAATATGGCTGAACATCATAATTTTCCGCAAAACAATCCAACATACTGGACAGATACTCCAAATTTTGATCTATGCATTTTAACGCAATTACAAATGGAGTAGAGCCAACATATTGAGGCAGCCTCTTCTCTGATACTCCATGCAACTCACGAGTTATTACAAGTCTATTATATATTTCTTTCTTATTTTCATAATCAACTTCTCCTTCTTGAGGTTCATTGCATTTAATAGCTTCGTCAAGAGAAATATTGGGATTTAATACTTCATAATCACATAATTTCACAAACAAAGTGTTCGCAATGAAACGTAGTATTCTCATGTCTGGCAGTTCTGTTGGATTTTCTGATTTCCAAAACGCATCCTGCCATTTACCATCTATGTTTCTTTTCCATTCTTGTGACAAATCTTTGAATTCTTTTTCAAGAGTAGCTTTAAGATTTTCGAACGAAGTAAGTTCTTTTCCACGAGTATTCATTTTCAGATATATAGTATCGCTTATATTCTCTTGTCCAATATTAAAATAGGCAAAATGTATGTTGTCTATATTAGGTAATTGTTTCATTTGTTTTGCTTCGGCATGTATAGCATCCAGCATAACCAACATTCCTTCAACTGTCGGATCGTCCGCCCAGTAGTGCTGAAACCACGTTGCTTTGGTTATAGCCTCTTTAGGACTATTTTTGTCAGGAAAATCAATCCATTTGTTATTTACAACATCAACGCAAAAATCACTGGCAGAATTCCTTGTTTCATAGATAAATATCGGCTTGCGTTTAACTAAAGTATTATTATAGCAGATGTCTTTTTTGTATTTATATAAATCCAATAGAAAGAGTGTAGTTAAACGTTGCTGTCCGTCAATAGGCACAAAAACTTTCTTCTCTTCAGTTTTTATACCATTGATTTCCTGGCGTATTTCTTGTGTCCCGAATATAATCTGGAAATCTAAGCCATCAGTTCCCATATTAAAAATATCTTTTATCAAGTTCTCTCTGATTTTTGCAGCTCTCTCGTCCATGTATGTTTGTCGTCCTTGAGCATAATCTCTCTGAATTTTCGGTATAATGATATAATCATATTTTTCCATCAATTTTGAATAATTGAAGTTTTCAATAGCTTCATTTCCTTCTTTATTACTAACTATAAGCTGTTTTATAGAAGATGTATAACTGAATGCAGGTGTGTTTGATTCTATGCATTGCTTTTCTTGTTTTAAATCATCTTTTTTTACCTGTTCAAAATAAGGATCTGACAATATATTTTTTATCATACATAGGTATGCTTTTCGATCAATATCACTCCAAAAACTGGTCTTACCCTCAACTATTTCCTTTTTATATCCAGCCTTATCCGTATAGGCTTTAGTAAATACCATCATAGAGGAAGGTAACAGATAGAAGCCCTCACTTTGCTTTTTTAAGACCAAGTCGCGTTTCTCAGTGTAATGATGATTGCCTATACTAGCATTAATATGATTACTTAAAAATGTAAGATTTGACAGACACATAACAGATTCATCCAATGAAGCTACATACGGATCTATTTTTTCTTTGAGCATCATGTCATTAATTTCCGTTATTTTTGTACCAACAGGAGGCATTTTTCCTATACCGGGAATCTCTAAATCTTCTGTTACCTTTGCTTGTCGTGGAGATATGTGTTCTATCTGCCACTTGCAATTATGAAAATCTGCAAAAGAAAATTTTGAAATCTTGTGTACTCGATTTAATTCTTCTGTTTGGACCATATTAAGCGTTGCAATATTAATAAGTAGCAAAAGATTCCAAACACGATCGTAATTCTTATCATATCTGAAATTTCTAATCAAGTACTCCTCGAAATTCGTATTACGTTCCTTTGTCAGATTTTCATCATACCAATTTATACATTCTAAGCATCTAAAAATCAAATACTTTTTAAATTCATCAATAGTTTCACATTTTAAATACGCTTCATAAATTTCTCTTATAGAACGGTCCTTAGCTCTCAAGAAACCAACGAGGTTATATATTTCAGGCATATTATACCATCCTTCAAGTACATGAAAAATATCTGTCACACGTTCCCACACTTTATTTGCATCTCCTAACGAATTTATGATGTCTCTGAAATATAAATATGTATGGAATTGTTGATCGCTATAAACATCGTTACCTTTTTCTATTTTCTGAAGAAGTTCAAAGATAAAGGATATGCATGATGTTGGCTGAGGACCACTCCCATTTAAAAAATACCAGAAATCTTTTATTCGTAGCTGTCGCTCTATGGAATCATATTCTTCAGCTATTAATTTTTGCCTTAATTGGTTTTCTGCATTCTGATTACCATAAGTGCTGAGGAACAAAGCTTTAATCAGTTCTGCATCAGTCAACGGGATTTTTCCGCTATTTAAGTTCTGGAATGTTTCTATTTCATTGTCAACAGAATGCCAAATTACTTTTACATTCTTGACAAAACTATTTAATTGCTCATCTTTCTGACACCAATATTCTTTATCATTATCTTTAAGCCAATTTTTTATAAACAGCCAAGCAGAATAAATATGGAACACCTCTATATTCAGGTTCTGATAGTTCTCGCATAATTTCTTCCATTGTTTGTTTACATAGATATTCCATTCTTTTATGGCATTGCTATTGATATTTTGCTTTGTTAACTCATAAACAGTAAATTCCTCATCAAAAGAGAATTTATCAATTATTTTAAGTGCATTTGAACGTTCATACTTAAGTTCGAATTTATTTTCCTGACCTAAACAACTAAGTAGTAACCATATTGTAGTAAGACGTTGCTGTCCATCAATTATACGATATTCACCATTTGCTGTTTCTTTGACGACCAACGGCTGAAGACAATAGTAATCAGAATCTGATTTATTATCGTCATCTTCAAAGTCTTTAATATCATTAAGTAAGTCTTCTATTTGAAAGCGTGTCCAACGATAGCCACGTTGATATGTTGGTATTACAAAACGGTAACTAAGAATTTCTTTAATGGCTATTATTTCGTTATTATTTCTAGTACACATATTTTTAATTCCTTAATTAAGAGATTTTGTCATAATTAGCGTCCTGTAACTCTTTCAGAAATAACCTTGCGCACATCTCCGCATCATCACCCGCACGATGGTGCGTACCTTGCTCCATACCCAACTGTTCACAAAGATAATCCAAAGAATTACATCCAAAGGAGTAAATCCGTCGAGCCATCTGCAAAGAGCATATCCAATTCAGTTCAGGAAGATGAATGTGGTAGAGTTCTGCAGAATGCTGCAAACAGCTTCTGTCGAAAGGTACATTATGTGCTACAAAAGTATCGAACTCATCCAGATAAGTCCGTTCTATTTCTTCCCATACCTGACGGAAATCAGGAGCATCTTCTGTATCATGCGGTCGGATACCGTGTACTTTTATATTCCAATACTGATAACGGTTGTCTTCCGGACGTACCAGCCATGAACAGGTCTCTGCTATTTCTCCGTGTCGTACAACACAGATACCGACCTCACATATTGAAGCACGTTTGGAGGTAGCAGTCTCAAAATCTATCGCTATGAAATTAATCTCTGATTTACTAGTCATTATTTGATTTTTTATAGTAAGACAATATATTCTCTGCAAACCGACACATTTCATCCTTTACCCATTGAGGTTCGATAACTTCTATTTGGTCTGTCTGTTGTAGCAATGCCTGAAGAAAATCATAAGTGGGCCGGACTGTCATTTCGAATGTAGTAGATTCATCATCAGATGCAATTTCACGCTGAGAATCATGTATAGGTAAAGTAGCCAGGTATTTTCTTGCCCATCCGTATGCCTTAATTACTAAACGTTCTATATCAATATCTCCGTCAGCGATAATGCCTACGCATCCTTCAAAATATTCATTTATATCAAATGAAGCCGGAAGTTTAAATGTTGTATCTGTAACTTTGACATTGAGAATTCTGTCAAGCGCATAGGTTCTTATATCCTCTGAATAAACAGACCATCCTATTAGATACCAACGACGGTTATAAACCTTAAGATGATAAGGTTCTACCTGAAACGTGCTTGCATGAGACCTGCCAAAGCCCTGGTGGGTTATTTCCACTACACAATTCTGACGCATTGCCTGAAGTAATATCTGTAAATATTTATTTCCTGAAGGAATTTTCTCGAATGAGATGCGTTTCTCCAACTTTCTGTCTGCCTGAAGCTGGTTCAGTGTAGCGTACGAGTCTATTAGCCATGAACGAAAGGAATTCCCTTCTAATAAATAAGCATCTTCTATATAGTATCCATATCCACGTTTGGCATCGCATGATATGATTATATCAAAGATTGTCTGTACGGCATCTTTATGATTCATAAATGTCTTCCATGGTAATGGTTTACCATCACCCAATCCACAGTCTTCCCATTTGTTACTTATTTCCTTGAATGTGATATATGGATGGCATCTGATTAAATCTACTAGCCATACATACCGACCAAATTTATTTGCTGCCATAATTTTATTGTGTAATCTTTTAAAAGTATGTATTATATATTAAATTACAGGTAAGGCCTGAAATATATTAATATCTGGCAAAACCGATTTTATTGTAAGGTAGATTTATTTTCTCTTCATTACAAAGCTTCTGAATGGTTTCAAAAGAAGGTGTTTTACCATCAATAATTTCCATCATAGTATATTTGCGTACTACATTATCAATCTCACCACCGCTGAAATCATAAAGTGAAGCTAACTGCATCGCATCATTATGATTCAGTACCGGCATTTTATTGAGCCAGATATTGCATTTCACTTCTACAGACGGTTTGCTGAAATGTATCTTGAAAAGGAACCTTCTTTCAAAGGCCTTATCAAAATTATCGGAAAGATTGGTAGTGGCTATAAGGATTCCTTCAAGTTTTTCCATTTCTTCAAGAAGGATGTTCTGGATGGTATTTTCTGTCTGATCCACGCTATTACCCGAGGATATGTCACGACGTTTTGAAAAAATAGCATCAGCTTCATTGAAAAGTAATATTGGCTTCAGCTTGGAACGCTTACATAATTTTCTGTAACGGTTGAATATGTCTTTCACTATTTTTTCGCTTTCTCCATACCACATACTTTTGGAAGCACTTATATCTACATGAATAATGTCACGACCAGTATCCCGTGCCCATTGCATAACAGATTCAGTTTTTCCTGTTCCAGGATTTCCATATAGCAGTATGGAAACTCCTTTGGGTAATCCTTTTAGTTCAAGTCTGTCAACCAGTGATTTATAATTGACTTCTGAAAGGGTTTCACCAACTAATGAGAGTTGTTCACTTTCTCTACCTGAGAAGAAGAGTTTCTTTTCTTTTATCTCAGAAGATAAAATAAGATCTTTCCTATCAACTTTTTCAATAAAAAGTTCTGCATCATCTTCAAAATAAAGGAGCTTGCCTTTATCAGTCAATTGTAGAACCGTGTATTCTCCGAACAGGCTACTCCTGGTAATCATTTCCACAAGATCAAGACGCTGTAATTTATGTTTCTCTTCCTTGAAAAGTTTTATATTCTCATTCCTTTCCTTAATAGGATAAAGTCTGGCTAATTCACGGCTTATATTAATTATATCGCTATTGGCACAGGCATCACAGAGCATATAAAACAATGCACGATAATCTTCTTCAGATACCAGTTCTTTTATCTTCCTGATACATGTAAGATTGGAATTATAGTTCTCCATATTTTTTATCCTTATGGCTAATTTTTGTTTCTTTTCTATGTCATGTTCACGACTATAGATATAATCCTTAACTTTACGTGCAAAAGAATATGGATTGAGTTCTGAATACTTTTGACCAAATGCACCATAATCATCTCCTAAGAACAAGTGTTTACCATAGTCTGTAAGAAAGATATCACTATTGTCTCCTGACAGTTCAATCAAATCTGCTTTTATCAATGGATGGGTACCTTCAACAAGAAGCTTACGCTCGCGAAATTGCAATCCAAACACTTCATACATATCCGAAAGGGTTCTGTTTAAGGAAGAACGTCCGTCTCCATCTTGATTGAAAAAATCAAAACATACTTTATAGAAAAGGGCACGGGACTGGATGTCAGTTATAGTATTCTTCAAATCTTTAACGATTTGCATTTCATGGTTATCCTGCTCTAGTGTTTCAATAAACTGAAACAATGCTTCAGCAGTCACATCACTATCCTGAATCTGTGAATCTACAAGCTTACAGAAATCATACCTGTCAAACTCTTTGTCAAGCATTCGTGCTTTACGGTATTCTGGCTTGATATTCTCCAATATGCAATTTATAACATAATTGGTAACCATATAATCCTGGCGTGCTATACGGCATTCACTTAGATTTGTCTGAACTATAAAACCTTTTTTCAATAATGATTTAATAACCGGGACATACTCCATGATATCCAAATGAGTACAATCAAAGTATGATGCAATATCATCAATATCACAACTTCTTCCACTGCAGCTACGATCGAATAAAGCTGTAAAAATAATTGCTTCTTCCTTATTGTCTAAACCTAAAAGTTCTTTAAGACAATTCAGAGACAATACCATTTCCTTACCGCCCAATCGTTTAAGTTTACTGTTATGGAGCTTTGAAGCTACTGCCTTAATTAACTGTATCAATGTTTTTTCCATATCATTTTGTTTTATGCCACAAAATTGTATAAGTGCTTATGCCAAATTTAGGTATAGATATAGAAAAAACAAATAAATTTGTTCAGAAACATAGATTTATGACCTTTTTTATAATCCTCTCATAACATTTTCTACCGTTATAATATTTCGGGGCCTCTGCATACCCAATCTCATCAAGCCCAAGCAGATAATTACCACTCTTGTACTTATATTGTACTTTAGTATAATAGACCCGTACACTTTCTGTCCAATGATTGAATTCATAGTATTTTCCTGTACGTGGGTTGGTAAGTCCGAATAGATTATGCTTGTTCCGGCATACTGATGAACAGAACCATCCGGTCTCCTGTATAGCCTGGGTCAATACGATTTTGGAATATAGGATTCCATTTCTTATGATTTCTTTATAAAGGTTGTGGATGGTAAGTTCAGGAAGATTGTTTCCTGATTTAGGGATATCATATGTTTTCTTTTACTGTTCTGTTTTCAGGGATGCCTTCCTGTCACTATTCCGGCTGTTTACTCTTGATTTATTCTGATTGTTTGATCTGACATTCAGGATATCCTTTACTATTGTCTTATTTCAATTTCCTTCTGTAACATCCTTTCCTACATGCTTATAGGTCTCTTTTTGTCTTTCTGTTGGCAGAAGTTCCGAATCTCTGGGTATCGTCTAGAACTGTGCCGATACACGTACCGGCAAAAACATCAGAAGCAGTGAAATCAGAATAGTGTTGCGTGTTTCTTTTTCAGGGTATTGCCGTGAATACATTTGTGGAATTCAGGCGGTTAGAACCGCAAATATAACAGATTAATTACAGTAATATGGAAATGCACAACAGAAATCAGTCCGATTTATTGTCATACGAAAAACTGGCAATATTGGGTATCAACCGTGAAAAGGCGGACAGCTTGCCACAGGAAGTGAAGGAGAAGCTGATGGCGGTGAAATGACTCCCATCATGCAGGTATCCATTAACGTAAGGAATAGCAGTATCATCAGCATGCTGATGATACTACAGATGACTACAGACAAAAACAGTGCTCCGGCTCTGATTTGCCTATCCGATACGTGCAGAACTGGACCGGGAACGCAACAAGGTTCTCAATCTCACTCAGCAGGAAGCTGAACGCTTGGTCAGAGGTGAGGTAATACAGAAGGCAGTCAATGTGAACGGTGAAAAAACTCAGCAGTATCTCCAGCTTGATCCGGAGACAAAATCCGTCATTCACAGACGTGTTACAGACATAAAGCTGGAGCAGCGTCTGAAAGATATGGAGAAGGTGAACGACATCGAATTGGGTACGCAGCAGAAGCAGCAGGTACGGGAGGAAAAATCGCTTGAACTGAATGTAGGCGGCGAGAAGGTTGCGGTCGGTATTGACCTGAAGGAGCAGCAGGGATTCAAACTTATAAAAGGCAATATGAAGGAGTGGGAAAGACAGCAGAAAATCCGTTATGACGAACTTCATCCTAAATACCTCGGTCTTGTTATGACTGACAAGAACCGAAGGGAATATCAGCAAGTGGTAGACAGGCAGTCCGTTGAACGTGCCATTTCACTCTCTCCATCCAGGAAAGAAACGAAGGCAAACAGACTTAAATTCTAAAACTGATTCCTATGGCCAAAAAGACAGATTCAGATAATGATACCGGTATCATCTGGCAGTTCAACAAGCTGAAGAAAAAGTATCCTGATACTATACTGCTGTTAGACTGAACAGTTCCTATGAACTCTATAAGCAGGATGCCGTTAAGGCTGCCGCAGTGCTTGCCATCGAGATAGCTGACAGGATTCTACCTGACAACAGGAAGTCTATAAAAGTTGCATCATTCTCCCAATCGGCACAGGACATTTACCTGCCCAGACTGATCCGGAATGAGGGTAG
>JAHHQS010000131.1 GCA_020026285.1 Parabacteroides sp.
ATAAAATACTTATAAAATGAATTTTCCTCCTCCTTGTATGGGGATGTTAAAAGATTGGAAATGTTATCAGGAAAAACGGAATTTATCTGTAAAAAGTATAATTTTGTGTGTTGTGAAGTGATGTTGATGATGTAAAGGATTCTTTCAGATTTTAAAATAAAGATTGTAACAAATAAATCAGACAAATAAGGATCTGTCAAAAGAATAAGTATTATTTTTCGCCAGGACTGAAAATATTTGAAGTTGAATAAAGAATATTTGTATCAAAAGTCTTTTCAGTATAAATAATTCTCGTTTTATAACTCTGTGAGTTCTGAAAAAAGCAGTGAAATAAGCGATTAATTGTGTTTTTCTTTAGTGTATAGAAAGAATAGATTATATTTGTTTCATAATTCTACAAATCTACGATTAATCATTTTAAAATGTTTGTAAAGTTTAGTTTCAAGTCAGTAGGTAAAGTATTGGGAGGAACTTTTTTAATGAGTTCCGTTTTCTTTACCTCTTGTAAGCAGAGTTTGGTTACTCCTGTAAATTTAATTCCGAAACCATCCGAGATGAATGTTTCAGAAGGAATCTTTAAGATTGATAGTGCTTCTCTCTTTGGAAAAGTAAATTCGGAAGCTGTGAATTTCTCTGTAGATCCAAAATCTGATATAGCCAGGGAGGGATACCAGCTGTCAGTATCAGAGAAAGGTGTTCAATTGAAAGCCAGTACAGAAGATGGATTGTATTATGGAAAGCAGACTCTTTTACAATTGCTGACATCTGAAGGTCTGCCATATGTACAGATAAAGGATGAACCTCGTTTCCCTTATCGAGGCCTGCATTTGGACGTTTCTCGTCATTTCTTTGATAAAGAAGAAGTAAAGAAGCTGATGAATGCTATGTCATACTACAAGCTTAATACTTTGCATCTGCATCTTACTGATGCTGGTGGCTGGCGTTTGCAGATAGACAAATATCCTAAACTGACAACTGATGCAGCTTTCCGAACAGAGTCTGATTGGAGAAAATGGTGGGATGGAAAAGATCGCCGATTCATGAAAGAAGGAGAGGAAGGTGCTTATGGTGGATATTATACGAAGGATGATATTCGTGATATGTTGGCTTATGCAGCCGAGAAACATATAACGGTTATTCCTGAAATAGAATTTCCTGGTCATTCTGATGAGGTTTTTATCGCCTATCCTGAATTATGTTGTACCGGGAAACCTTATACCAGTGGCGTTTTTTGTGTCGGAAATCCAAAGACATTTGAATTTATGGAAAATGTCCTGACAGAAGTTATTGAACTGTTCCCGTCAGAATACATTCATATAGGAGGAGATGAGGCCGGAAAAGGACATTGGAAAAAATGTCCGAAGTGTCAGGCTTTAATTAAAAGGGAAAAACTTGCAGATGAAAATGAATTGCAGAGCTATATGATTCGTCGAGCTGAGGAATTCCTGATTTCTAAAGGACGTAAATTAATCGGATGGGATGAAATCCTTGAAGGTGGACTGGCTCCTGAAGCAACTGTTATGTCATGGCGTGGAGAAGCAGCCGGATTCAAGTCTGCAAGAATGGGACATGATGTAATCATGACTCCGGGTGGATACATGTATTTCGATTTTTATCAGGCCGATCCAAGAAAACAGCCGTATGCAATTGGTGGTTATACTCCAGTAAAGAAAGTATACAGTTACAATCCGATACCGAAAGATTCATTGACTGCTGAAGAAGCCAAGCACTTCTTGGGTGTTCAGGCCAATACCTGGACTGAATATATGAAGACAAAAGAACACTTGGAATACATGATGTTTCCACGTGCTTTAGCTTTGGCTGAAGTAGCCTGGACTCCTCAGGAAAAACGTTCATGGAATGACTTTAAACCGAGATTGAATGCTCATATTCCGATATTGAAAAAATTAGAATTGAATCCTTTTTCTCTTTCATACGAATTGGAATTTGATATGGTTGTCGATACTCTGAAAAAAGAAATCCGGGTGACTGTCGAATCAGAGAAATATCCTGCAGAAATCCACTATACAACTGATGGTACGATTCCTACGGCTTCTTCTCCGATTTACAGGAATCCGATTATCGTGAAAGATTCTGCTCGAATTGTTGCTGGAATCTTTGAAAATGGAAAGTTACAGGGAGATGTTTCTGAAAAGGAAGTTGATTATCATTTGGGTATAGGTAAAAAAATATCGTTCTCTACAGAGCTTTGTGATAAATATATGGCTGGAGGAATCAATGCCCTGATAGATGGTTATCGTGGAAGTCTGACTTATATGGATGGTCGCTGGCAAGGTTATCTGGATCACACTGATTGTATAATTGATTTGGGTAAAGTAATGGATATACATTCGGTTTCATCTCGCTGGATGCAGATAAAAGGGCCTGGCGTTTTTCAACCAGAAGAAGTTGAGGTCTTGGTTTCTGAAGATGGAGAAGAATATACTTCTGTTGGAATGAAAGCGACAACTGTAGCGAAAGATTATAGCGATCTGATATTTGAAGAATATCCGTTCAATGGAAAATGGAAAGCGAGATATGTTCGTCTGAAAGCTAAAAATGGTACAGCATTCACTTTTTTGGATGAAATAGTTATATGGTGATAAATAGAATTATTAGAATACGTAATTAATAAATTGGTAAAAATGAAGAAACAATTATTGACGCTCTTGTTATGTGGAAGTGCTATTGCTTTTGCACAGCAGCCTGTCGATTATGTCAATCCGTTTATCGGAACAAGTAACTTCGGAACAACAAATCCGGGAGCCGTTTGTCCCCAAGGTATGATGAGTGTGACTCCATTTAATGTGATGGGTTCCGATTTAAATAAGTACGATAAGGATAGTCGTTGGTGGTCTACACCTTATACATCCGACAATAAGTATTTCACTGGTTATGCTCATGTAAATCTGAGTGGAGTAGGTTGTCCTGATCTGGGAAGTTTGTTGTTAATGCCAACTTCAGGTGATCTTAAAGTGGATTACAAGGAATATGGAAGCGAATATAAAAATGAAATTTCTCATCCGGGATATTATAGCAATGTATTGACTAAATATAATATCAAAACAGAAGTAACAGCTACACCTCGTACAAGTCTGGCTCGTTTTACCTTTCCAAAAGGTCAGGGAAATATCCTTTTGAATCTGGGAGAAGGTCTGACAAACGAAACTGGAGCAACCGTTCGTTTTGTAAGTGATACCGAAATTGAAGGAAGTAAGCTGATGGGGACATTCTGTTATAATGCACAGGCCGTTTTCCCAATCTATTTTGTAATGAAAATAGACAAGGCTCCGAAAGAAAAAGGTTATTGGAAGAAACAAAGACAAATGACTGTTGAAGCTAATTTCGATGCTCATTCCGGAAAGTATAAATTGTATAAGAATTATACTCGTGAAATGAGTGGCGATGATGTTGGCGTATGGTTTAAATATGATGTAGAAGAGCAGGGACAGGTAGAAGTCAAAATGGGTGTATCGTTTGTCAGCATTGAGAATGCCCGTGAGAACCTGAATGCTGAACAGCCTGGATTCGATTTTGACAAAATAGCTGCTGCTACTCGTGAAAAGTGGAATAATGATCTGTCAAGAATCACTGTTGAAGGTGGAACAAAGGATGAAAAAACAGTATTTTACACAGCTTTGTATCATTTGTTGATTCATCCAAATATTCTTCAGGATGTAAATGGTGAATATCCTAAGATGGAAAGTCTGGAAGTGGGCAAGACAGAGGGAAACCGTTACACTGTTTTTTCTTTATGGGATACATATCGTAATGTAAGTTCATTGATGACTTTACTTTATCCGGATCGTCAGGAAGATATCATCAAGACTATGATTGATATGTATAAGGAAAACGGCTGGTTGCCAAAATGGGAACTTTACGGTCGTGAGACTTATACAATGGAAGGAGACCCGTCTATTCCTTATATCGTGGATGCATGGGCAAAAGGATTGAGAAACTTCGATACGGAAACAGCTTACGAAGCTATGCGTAAAGGAGCAACTACTCCAGGCGAATTTAATCTTCTTCGTCCGGATGCGAATGATTATTTTTCTTTAGGCTATATTCCTTTGCGTGCTCAGTTTGATAATTCTGTTTCTCATGCTTTGGAATATTATATTGCCGATTGGAACCTGAGCCAGTTTGCAAAAGATCTGGGCAAGACAGAAGATGCTGAATTATTCTATAACCGTTCAATGGGTTATAAGAAATATTATTGTAAGGATTTCGGTACATTGAGACCTATTTTGCCTGATGGCAAGTTCTATGAACCATTCGATCCGAAACAGGGTGAGAACTTTGAGCCAAGTCCTGGTTTCCACGAAGGAAATGCATGGAATTATACATTCTATGTTCCTCATGATATTAAAGGTTTGGCTAAACTGATGGGTGGAGGTAAAAAGTTTGCCAACAAACTTCAGAAGGTTTTCGACGATGGCAATTATGATCCTGCAAACGAACCTGATATTGCTTATCCATATCTGTTTAGTTATTTCAAAGGAGAGGAATGGCGTACTCAGAAAGAAGTAAACAAGATTCTAAAGAATCATTATCATAATGCTCCAAAGGGTGTACCGGGTAACGAAGATGCAGGAACAATGTCTGCATGGGCTATCTTCTCAATGATGGGACTTTATCCTGCCTGTCCGGGAGATACTGATTATATCTTAACTTCTCCGGTGTTTGATAAGATTACAATTCATTTAGATAAGAAATATTATCCAAAAGGTGATTTGGTAATTACTTCAAAACACGAAACTCCGGAATCTATCTATATTCATTCCGTAAAGGCCGGTGATAAGAAACTGAAGGGTTGTTCAATCTCTCATCAGGATCTGGTAAAAGCCGGAACACTTGAATATATTTTGAAGGATACTCCGAAGAAATAAAATCCTCTGATAGTTAAGATAATAAGGGCCGGAATAGAAAAATCGGCCGCTGTTTAGAAACGTCCAATGTTTTTCGTAAAACATTGGACGTTTTTTGTAAAAGGTCAAAGATTTTCACAAAAGGAATACATCTTTTTTAGACAACGATGCAGACAGAGAAGACCTTGCACTGTTTAGAAAACATTATTATTAAACCAAAATTTAAATTTGCAGGTGGAAAAAATATATTAAAAACAAAGAGTTATCTTATTGGGATAGTAATTCATGGTTTCAAATAGATAAAAAAGGAAATATTACATCTTCCTTACAACAACAAAAATAGGCTAAAACATAGACTCTAGCCCACTGCATTTTTGATAATGGCATTGACTATTTTGACTTCTGATTTCCTGTGGCATGATGAAAAAATAAACAAGATAACTGATACTGTCAGGATAAGACTGGATATATTCCTTTTCGTGTTCATTATTGTAGTCTTTTCATTATTGGAATAATTAATTTTAATTCTAAAAATATGGATAAAATGATTAAAACAAAATGATTGGGTTTGGAATGTCTTTTTCATGTGCGTAATAATCTGATTCTTTTGCGAAGCTTGATCTTTCGGATAAAAAGCTTTCTTTAAAGATGGAATAACCCGTCTAAAATGTATACCTTTGAAGAAATTAAAGTTAAAAATATGAGCAAGAAATTAATAAAGAATGCCCGAATTATAAACGAGGGCAAGAAGTTTAATGGTTCTGTATTGATTAATGGTGAATTGATAGAGGCTGTTTACGAAGGAGATCTTCCTGAAAATTTGGATTTATCGGGAGTTGAAGTAATTGATGCAACTGGTAAACTCTTACTTCCTGGTTGTATTGACGATCAGGTTCATTTCCGTGAACCGGGACTGACTCATAAGGCTGATATTTATTCGGAAAGTCGTGCTGCAGTAGCAGGAGGTGTCACTTCATTCATGGATATGCCGAATACGAAACCTCAGACAACCAATCTGGAGAATCTTCAGTGGAAGTTCGATCGGGCTGCAGCAACATCTGTTGCCAACTATTCTTTCTTCTTTGGTGGAACCAATGACAATATGGATGAGATCCGTCGTGTGGATCGTACAAGAGTCCCTGGTTTGAAATTGTTTTTAGGTTCTTCTACCGGAAATATGTTGGTGGATAACAAGGAAACATTGGAGAAAATCTTCAGCGAATGTGATATGCTGATTGCCATCCATGCAGAAAAGGAAGAAGTCATCAAACGAAATATTGCTCATTATACTCAGTTATATGGTGAAGATCTTGACATATCTTTCCATAGTAAAATCAGAAGTGAGGAAGCTTGTTATGCTTGTTCATCAGAAGCTGCAGAAATGGCAACTCGTTTAGGTTCCCGTTTGCACATTCTTCATCTTTCTACCGCAAAGGAAACCACTTTGTTTGATAATACGATTCCTTTGGAAGAAAAGAAGATTACCGGTGAAGTCTGTGTACATCATTTGTGGTTCCACGATGGAGATTATGCTCGGTTTGGCAATCGAATCAAATGGAATCCTGCAATCAAGACTTTAGCCGATCGTACGGCTTTGCGTGAAGCTGTAAATAATAATAAGATTGATATTGTGGCAACCGACCATGCTCCACATCTTTTATCAGAAAAACAGGGCTCCTGCTTGAAAGCTTCTTCCGGAGGACCACTGGTTCAGCATTCATTGACCGTAATGTTAGAGTTGGCAATGGAAGGTCGTTTCACATATGAGAAAGTTGTGGAAACTATGGCTCATAAACCAGCCATCCTTTTCCGAATCGATAAGAGAGGATTTATCCGTCCGGGTTACTATGCAGATTTGGTATTGGTTGATCCGAACAAGACATGGACTGTAAGCAAGGAGAACATTCTGACAAAATGTGGCTGGTCGCCATTCGAAGGATATGAATTCCACCATGCTGTAGATACAACCTGGGTAAATGGTGAAGCAGTATGGCAGAACGGCCAGATCAATAATGATATTCATGGTAAGGAATTGAAGTTTAATAATTGATAGCAAAGGCCTGTAAACAACAATGCCCCAATAAAAGAAATTCTTCTATTCGGGCATTATTGTTTACAATCAGTCGAAACTAATTACAACTGGGGCTGATACAAGAAACGCTTAATACTTTTCTTTGGAGTCTTCTCGAATTCCTCCTCACGTATTTCGAACAAGGCAACCTTGCAATACTTTGGAATACTATGATTCAGAAGTTTCAGATTCTGTTTCATTATATCGTTCACATCGTTTGAAGTCATTTTTGTTTTCTTTATATAATCCCAGTCTGGATAAATTAAAGCAGTCAGCTTCTTGTTGTCTGAGATTATCAAAGATTCTACAACCAAAGGTAATGAATTAAGTTTAATTTCAATCTCTTCCGGATAAATATTTTGTCCATTAGGTCCTAAAATCATTGTTTTTGAGCGTCCTCGAATAAATATATGTCCATCAGAGTCTATTATTCCTAAATCACCTGTTTTCATCCAGCCATCGTCTTTCATTACTGCAGATGTCTCTTCGGGATTTTTATAATATCCAAGCATGTTGTTGGCTCCTTTTACAAAGATTTCTCCGACCCCCATATCATTGGGTGAATCTATTCTGACATTCATTCGATCTACCACGCGTCCTACAGATCCGGCTTTGTATTCATCCCATTTTGCATAAGCTACTAAAGGTCCGCATTCTGTCATTCCATAACCAACAGTGTAATGGAATTTAATGGAACGTAAGAAATGTTCGACTTCTTGATTTAGTGGAGCTCCTCCTATAATTATTTCTTCAAAATTATCACCAAAAGCCTGATTCAGTTGTTTCAGAATCTTTTTACGTATTATATGACTGATTCCTGGAATACTCAGGAGAATCTTCATTACTGGTTTCTCTATAATTGGGAAGATATTAGTCCTTACAATCTTTTCAATGATTATAGGAACTGATAATATCAGCGTAGGTTTACATTCTGCAAAAGCTTTTAATATAATTTGCGGACTTGGCATTCGTGTAATGAAGTTTATATGACATCCCTTATTGATTCCATTTAATACTTCAAAAGCTAATCCGTACATGTGTGCCATGGGGAGTATACAGACGAAATTATCTCCGGCATGAATGAATGGAAGATTGTCGGCTGCATATTTTGTATTGCTCCAAAGACTTCTGTATGGGAGCATAACACCTTTAGAAGAACTTGTTGTTCCTGAAGTGTAATTTAACAGACACATATCTTCTGGATTTTCTATATAATAATGTATGGAGTCGGGAGTGAATGTCGGATATTTCTCTTTGAACAATTCGGGCAATCGCTCAAGCACATTCTCTATATTCGGTATTGTCGATTGAATCAGACTAAAATCTTCCAATCGGATTGTCAATTGAATATCGGGAATCAGCGAAGCATCCAATTGTGACCAGTTCGCTTCTGCTATGAACAGCACTTTTGTCTCGGAATGATTGAGAAGATAATGAATGCTATTTGCCGTGAATTCATGAAGAATGGGTACAGCTACAGCTCCATAGGATAGAATAGCAAAGAAAGAAACGGCCCAGTTGGATGAGTTCTTACCTATAATTGCAATTTTATCTCCTTTTTGAATATCCGATTTTTCAAACAAGATATGAAGTTCTTCTATCTTACGAGCAAAATCTTTATAGTATAATGTTTGTCCTTCCAGATCACTAAAAGCCGGTAAGTCCCAATGCTGTTTGATACTTTTTTCTATAAGGCCTAAAAAACGCTTCTCCATAATATATCCTTTCTTTTCCACATGAAGACAATCAATAGGGAGATTGTCTATTTGCAAATATATGTTTTTTGTTGAAAAAAAGAAAATATAGAAATAAAAATGAATGGAATTCATAAAAAAAGACACAAGGAAAGGTGTTAAATATTTCCTTGTGTCTTATAATATTAGAAATATGGATCTTTTTGTTTTTTTCTTATTCCAAATAAGTATATCCGTACAGACCAGAACGATAGTTTGATAGGAATTCTCTACCTTCTTCGGCTGAAATAGTACCTTTCTTAACAGATGAAGCAACCCAGACTTCGATGGCACGAGCCATTCGTTTCGGATTGAACTGTACATATTCCAATACATCGGCAACTGTTTCACCTTCTATTACTCGGTCAATGACATATTTATCATCTTTTACTTTGATATGTACGGCATTCGTGTCGCCAAACAGATTATGTAAGTCTCCCAATATTTCCTGGTAAGCACCCACAAGGAATACTCCTAAATAATAATGTTCACCTTCGTTCAATTTATGTACTGGCAGGTGATAAGAGAAGTTTCTTGTAGAGATGAAGTTGTCAATCTTACCATCAGAATCGCATGTTACATCCTGTAATGTTGCTGATTTGGTAGGTTGTTCCTGTAAGCGGCTGATAGGCATGACCGGGAAAATCTGATCAATAGCCCAGGAGTCAGGTAAAGACTGGAACAAAGAAAAATTACAGAAGTACTTATCAGGAAGCAACTTGGAAATCTTTTTCAATTCGTCTGGTGAGTGTTTGATACTTTCAGCCATATCAAATACATCACGAGCGATAGACCAGAACAAACGTTCAACTTGCGCACGTGTTTTTAGATCAATCAATCCAAGATTGAATAATTCTAATGCTTCTTCACGACACTGTAATGTATCATGCCAGGTCTCAATTAGTCGAGGCTGGTTTAATGTGTCCCAAAGATTATATAATTCACGAACCAGTTCATGTGCATCAGGTTGTAACTCTTCGTTCTCGTCGCATGAAGGAAGACTTGTACTAGCAATAGCTTCTATAATCAATACAGAATGATGTGCTGTTAAGGAACGTCCTGACTCTGTAATGATGTTAGGTTGCTCCAGATTGAATTTCTTGCAAACATCAGCTAATGCTGAAACTGCATCATTCACATATTCCTGAATAGAATAGTTCATACTGTTGCCGCTTAAAGCAGAGCGGGTTCCATCGTAGTCAACTCCAAGTCCGCCTCCAATATCAACAAATTGAATATTGAATCCAAGATTTTTTAATTGAACATAGAATTGAGTAGCTTCTCTAAGGGCTGTTTTGATACGTCGGATATTGGTAACCTGACTTCCGATGTGGAAGTGAATCAATTTCAAGCTATCTTTTAATCCGTTTTCTTCAAGCAGTTCAAGAGCTTCGAGTAATTCGCTTGAATTCAGACCGAATTTGCTGACATCGCCTCCAGATTCTTCCCATTTACCACTACCGGAACTAGATAATTTAATACGGATTCCGATGTTTGGCATTATGTTCATTCGCTTAGCTAAAGTAGCAATAGTTTTCAGCTCGATCATCTTTTCAACAACCAGGAAAACCTGTCTACCCATTTTCTGAGCAAGTAAAGCCAATTCTATATAGCTTTCATCTTTATATCCATTACAAACAATCATCGCGTCGTTATCTATGGCGATAGAAAGAACGGCGTGTAATTCCGGTTTGGAACCGGCCTCCAATCCGATGTTGAATTTATTGCCATGGCTGACAATTTCTTCAACAACTGGACGCATCTGATTAACTTTTATAGGATAAATGATGTAGTTTTTAGCTGTAAACCCATATTCTTTTGCAGCTTTATTAAAACAACCAGAAATTTTTTCAATACGATTGTTCAAAATGTCCGGGAAACGGAGTAAAACTGGTGCAGCTACATCCTGAGATTGTAACTCTTCCATAAGCTCTTCCAAATCAATAGAAGGTCCATCAGCTTTAGGTTTTACAGCAACATGCCCGTTTTCATTAATCGAAAAATAATTCAGTCCCCAACCATTAATGTTATAAAGTTCAGCTGAATCTTCAATTTTCCATTTTCTCATTTACTTCCTGTTAATAATAAGTTAGAGGTATCAATAAAGAATAATAAATTAAATCTGTTTTGTAATCTCCACGATTTTATGTTTTTGAAATGATGCGTTTATGAGGCTTTTTTACATATAAATATGTCTTTTATAATGTATCAATTCAAAAAGAAAAGACTTTTCATTTCGAATAACTTAACAAATTTGGTTCAAAGTTGCGAAAAAAAAATCACATTTGCTCTATTTTTTTATTAATATAATAAACAAGATACAAAAAATCCTATGCTTGTTAAAAAATAGCATATAATATATACTCG
>JAHHQS010000132.1 GCA_020026285.1 Parabacteroides sp.
TTCCATAACTGCATCCAATACGTCGAATGCCAATGGAGGAGGAACCATACGACCTGTTTCAGGATCGATATGACACTGTTCTGGAGTAAACTTATAAGCACCGTGAGAAGTACCAATTGAGATAGCCAAAGAATCGCAACCTGTACGAGTAGCAAAGTCAATTACTTCTTCTGGGTTAGTATAAGTGTGGTGGTCAGAAGAAACTTCGTCTTCAACACCAGCCAATACACCAAGTTCACCTTCAACTGTTACGTCGAACTGATGAGCATATTCAACAACTTGTTTAGTTAAAGCAACGTTTTCTTCATATGGAAGATGAGAACCATCGATCATAACAGAAGAGAAGCCCATGTCTACACAGCTCTTGCATAATTCGAATGAATCACCATGATCCAAGTGTAAAACGATCTGAGGATTAGGACAACCTAATTCTTTAGCATATTCAACGGCTCCTTCAGCCATGTAACGAAGCAAAGTCTGGTTTGCATAGTTACGTGCACCTTTAGATACCTGTAAGATAACCGGAGATTTAGTTTCAACAGCTGCTTTTACGATTGCCTGCAACTGTTCCATGTTGTTAAAATTGAATGCTGGGATAGCATATCCACCTTTGATGGCTTTAGCAAACATTTCTTTAGTATTTACTAAGCCTATTTCTTTGTAATTTACCATAAGTTGTAATGTATATTACGTTAATGATTAAAAATTATGTTACAAAGATAGATATTCTAATTGAACTTATCAATTATATGGATAAAATTACGTAAAAAATAACTCGAAATAAAAAAAACGCTACAAATACTTTTTTTATTCATCTCTTCTTCATACTTTTGCAACCCAAAATACCGGTTACCATTTTAATAACGAAGTATAATTAAAAAGAAAATAAAGCAATGAAAAAAGGTATTCATCCTGAAAATTATCGTCCTGTTGTATTTAAGGACATGTCTAACGATGATATGTTTATCACTCGTTCAACTATTAATGCAAAAGAAACTATCGAAATCGACGGTGTTACTTATCCATTGGTAAAGGTCGAAATTTCTAACACTTCTCACCCATTCTACACTGGTAAATCTAAATTGGTGGATACAGCTGGACGTGTTGATAAGTTCTTAAGCCGCTACGGTAACCGTAACAAAAAATAATTTTTGCGAATTATATATTGCAAGATATATTAGAAAGGGCAATTGGATATATTCCGATTGCCCTTTCTTTTTATCTCTGGCGGAAGATAGATTCTGTCGTATTTTAAGTTTGTAATCAAACAGTTTGATAATAGAAACTAAATAATAGGTACATATATTATGTATGTGACTTAAAAAAGAGGAAGTAGTTAAAAAACAAGAAGTTTTATTGTACTACTTTTTTTAGTAATTTTATGGCCGATAAGAAAGGTGTTGTATTTCTGTCCATTAATAAACAAAAAACAATGAGTGAAAAGAAACGTTTGTTAGGAATGACTCTTAATGAGTTAAAGCAAGTAGCAGAAGAAGTTGGACTCCCGAAATTCGCTGCAAAACAAATGGCAGATTGGTTGTATAAAAAGAAAATATCCAATATTAACGAGATGACAAATATTGCTGTTGTCAAGCGAAATTTGTTGTCCGAAGCTTACGAAGTTGGTGCTTATTCTCCTTCCGATTTTCAGAAATCGGTAGATGGAACTATTAAATATTTATTTGCTGCTGGTCCCGGTAATTTTATAGAATCCGTTTATATTCCGACAAGCGATCGTGCAACTCTTTGTGTATCCTCGCAGGTGGGATGTAAGATGAATTGCTTGTTCTGCATGACGGGTAAGCAAGGATTTACCAAGAATCTTTCAGCTAATGAAATTTTGAATCAGATTCAATCTGTTCCAGAAAGTGATCAATTGACAAATCTGGTGTTTATGGGAATGGGGGAACCTTTAGATAATACAGATGAATTATTCAAGGTCCTTGAAATTCTGACAGCTCCTTATGGTTATGCGTGGAGTCCGAAACGAATAACCGTTTCTACTATTGGAGCCAAGGGGTTAAAACGCTTTTTGGATGAAAGTGATTGTCATTTGGCTGTAAGTCTTCATTCTCCTTATCCAGCGGAACGTTTGTCTTTGATGCCTGTTGAGAGGGCTTTTCCCATTCATGATGTCCTTGATCTGATCCGTCAATATGATTTTACACATCAGCGAAGAGTCTCTTTTGAATATATTGTTTTCAAAGGTTTGAATGATAGTGTGCAGCATGCAAAAGCTTTGGCCGGATTGCTGAAAGATATTCCATGTAGAGTGAATCTGATCCGATTCCATGCCATTCCGAATGTGCCTCTTCATACAACCGATTTAACCAAAATGGAAGCCTTTCGGGATATCTTGAACGATCGTGGTGTGACTTGTACAATTCGTGCTTCACGGGGTGAAGATATTTTTGCCGCCTGTGGTATGTTGTCGACAGCTAAGAAAGAAGGACATAAATAATAAGTATAACAAATAGAGTATTATCGAGAAAAGTTGATAAAAATATGAAAAGAACAATCTATATTTTGTTTTTGTTAGCATCACTGATATTGTCATCCTGTAATTCTGGTCCTGTTGTAACCCGTGCAACGGGATTTGCTTACGAGATTGTGGTAGTTATGGAGCAACAATATTGGAATTCGGCTTCGGGCGAAGCTGTAAACGATCAGTTATTGGCTCCTGTTCGAGGTTTACCTCAATATGAACCTTGTCTGAAAGTGTCTTATTCTCAGCCATCTGCATTTAATGGATTACTGACTTATGTGAGAAATATCTTGATTGTAGATATCAATCCGGATGTTTATACAAAATTATCCATGACTTCAGAAGAAAATAGATGGGCTTTTGGACAGCTTGTTATTACATTGAAAGCTCCTAATCCTGAGGAAATTATCAGTTATTTGGAAAAACACCCGAACCAGTTGTCTGATATTTTTGTAAAGGAGGAAATGAAAAGAGCTACTAGTCAGATTGAAGGAACTTACAGTTCGGTCGTGATGGAACATCTGAAGAAAAATCATCAGGTAGAATTGAAAGTTCCAGAAGATATAGTTTATTATAAAGATACTACCAATTTCTTTTGGGCTACCAATAATGCAAATACAGGAAGGATGGACGTTGTTGTGTATTCTTTCCCATATACAGACGCCAATACGTTTACGGCTGATTATTTAGTTGCCAAACGAGATTCGGTTATGAAAAACAATTTGCCAGGGTCGTTCCCGAATTCTTATATGGCAACCGAAACGAAATACTTTGATGTTGAGTATAAGGCTCTTCGTGTAAGGGATAAATATTGTGGAGAGTTGCGTGGACTTTGGAAGATGGTTGGCGATATGATGGGTGGACCATTTGTTTCGCATGCTCGTCTGGATGAAAAAAATCAGCGTGTAGTAGTGGCTGAAGGTTTTGTTTATGCTCCTGAAACGTCTAAACGAAATTTTATCCGTCGTATGGAATCGGCTTTATATACTTTGCGATTGCCGGGTGAATTTGAGCAAGCTGAAGCTGAAACAAATAAGAAATAAAATACATACCAAAGGGGCTTTCATGAAAAGGTCTTTATCTTTTTTTGAAAGTATCAGACATCTTATAAAAACATCTAATCTTTTTATCTATCCACTTTTGTGGAACAATCTTTTCATGGAGGTGGATATATAAATGATTATAAGCTTTTAATAAACAATCTTTTCAAAGGAAAAGGAGAGAAGGAACTTGATTAAGTTTCCCGGTAAATTATGATGAATATTCAAATAATTCGATGAAATTCTTTAACTTTGTCGGAGTTGATAAATAGATATTATGGACGATAGATTAATAAGAGTGGGAATTTCCCAAGGCGATATAAACGGAATCGGTTATGAAGTGATTCTAAAAACTTTTTCAGATCAGAGAATGACTGAACTTTGTACACCGATTGTGTATGGTTCATCAAAAATAGCTGCTTATCATAGAAAAGCAATGGACTTACCACCAGTCAATCTGAATGTAATAGCACAAGCAGAAGAAGCTGGAGCAAATCGGGTGAATATAATTAATTGTGTAGACGATGATGTAAAAGTGGAATTGGGCAAGTCTACTGAAATTGCCGGCCAGGCTGCATTCAAAGCTTTGGAAATGGCTGTGGCTGATTTGAAGAGAGGAGCCATAGACGTTCTGGTTACTGCTCCGATTAACAAACATAATATTCAAAATGATTTGTTTCATTTTCCGGGACATACAGAATATCTGGAACAGGCGTTAGGTGAAGGTAGAAAAGCCTTGATGATTTTGATGACAGACACGCTTCGTGTTGCATTGGTTACAGGTCATGTCCCCGTATCAGAAATAGCTCCGCATATAACAGTTGAGAATATTATTACAAAACTTCAGATATTTAATCGTTCGCTAAAACAGGATTTCTCTATTATCAAACCTCGAATAGCGGTATTGGCTTTGAATCCTCATGCTGGAGATAATGGTGTGATTGGAAAGGAAGAAGAAGAAATAATAAAGCCGGCAATGCTGGAAGCAGAACGTAAGGGTATTATGGTGTTTGGTCCGTTCCCGGCAGATGGCTTCTTTGGCTCTGGAATGTATGAAGAGTTTGATGGAGTACTTGCCATGTATCATGATCAGGGACTGGCTCCTTTTAAATCATTAACCATGGAGAATGGTGTGAATTATACAGCAGGGCTTCCATTTGTAAGAACATCTCCTGACCACGGAACGGCATATGATATTGCAGGAAAGAATCTGGCTTCGGAAGCTTCATTCCGACAGGCCGTTTACACAGCATTGGATGTCTATCGCAGCAGGGACTTTTATCGTGAAGGAACAGCCCATCCTCTGCGTAAACAATACTTTGATAAGGGAAGTGATAATGTTAAACTGGATTTGACAAAAGATGAGGATTCGGAAATCTGATGATGGGTGAGTTCTACTTGTTATAATTAGGTGAATTGTTTATAAAATCATTTATAAAATGGACAATCTGATTGTTACTTTTTTCAATCGGATTGTCCATTTCTTTTGAATAATAGAAGTGTTGATAATAAGAGGTTCTTTTTTTCTGTAATTTTTTTAAGATAAAGAAAGATTGTGTAAGTTTGCATTTTAAACCAAAAGATTATAATCATGTTTAAAGATAAAACAATCGTGTATACTTCGGGAACATTTGATATGTTTCATTATAATCATCTTCGTATGATTAATTATGCAAGAAGTTTAGCCGATATTCTTATAGTAGGTGTCAGTACGGATGAATTAGTCGAATCATACAAACCGAAACCGATCATTCCGTTTAATGAACGTTTGCAAATTATAGAGGCGCTTAAGACTCCGGATATTGTTATTCCTCAGCATACATTGGATCATACTGAAATTGTTAAGAAACTAAATATCGATGCGTTTGTGGTAGGTGATGATTGGTATGGAAAATATGATTATTTGAAGGATTTAGGTGTTCAGGTATTTTATTTCCCTTATGGAACAGGCGTATCTTCAACCAATTTGAAGAAAACAATTCATGATACCTATGAAACAAACCTAAAGAATCAGCGTCAGGCTAAACCGAATTCGGTGAAAGGGGTTTCTGAAAAATAAAATAGACATGAATAAATATGTATTTATAACTGGTGGAACAAAAGGTATCGGCAAAGCTGTTGCCGAATGTCTTGCAAAATCCGGTTATCATTTGGTTCTGACTTATGCTGCAGATACGGAAACAGCAAATAAAACAAGTCTGGAACTTACCCAAAAATATGGAGTCTCAGTTTTAACTTTACAGGCAGATAATTCGGATATTAAATCAATTGATACTATAGCATCTTTTTTAACGGAGAAAGATTTATATCTGGATGCTTTGGTGATGAATGCAGGAATGACTTGTAGGGATCCTTTTGAAAAATTACAATATCAGGATTGGGAGAAAGTATTCTGTGCAAATGTACACTTTCCGGTATTCTTGTTGCAGAGAATTGTTAATCGAATCCGAAAAGGAGGAAGCGTTGTGTTCACAGGTTCCTTAATGGCTATAGAACCGCATTCGGTTTCTTTGGCTTATGGCGTTACAAAAAGTGCAGTTCATAGTCTGGTGAAGAATCTAGTCAAGTTCATGGTGCCATATGAAGTACGAGTAAACGGAGTAGCTCCTGGATTTGTAGATACAGAATGGCAAAAGACTAAACCTGCAGAAATACGTCAGAATATAGAACGTAAAGTTTCGTTGGGACGATTTTGTGATCCGGCCGAATTAGCAGAAGTTTATAAAATGTTGATTGAAAATAGATACTTTAATGGAGAAATAGTCGTTGTTGATGGCGGTTATTCTTATAAATAAAAAAAGAAATGTCAGAGTTGAATAAGGAATATGAGGCTTCCTTGAAGTCCATAGAAACAGAAAATCTGGTGGACCGAATTTTTTATCGTCCGATTGGATTTCAGATTGCAAAATCTTTACGTAATACCGGTGTGACACCGAATATGATTACGATTATTTCCATCTTCGTGGGAGCTGCCACAGGATTCTTGTTTTATCAGGGAGAATTGAAATATACAATCTATGGTATCTTATGTTTGGTTTGTGCCAATATACTGGATTGTGTGGATGGACAGTTGGCGCGTCTGACTGGTATAAAGTCTAAGATTGGTCGAATATTGGACGGATTTGCAGGAGATATCTGGTTTGCATGTATTTATATCTGTTTGGCATTACGTTTGAAAAATGAAACAGGTTCATATTTGTTCTTCATTCCTGCAGTTATGTCTGGTTTGTCTCATTTGTTACAGGCAAATATCACAGATTATTATAAGACATTACATTTGTATTTTATCAGTAAAGATAAAGGATCTGAATTTCAATCATTGGAACAAATAGAGGCTCAGCATAAAGAAATGAAATACGGAGTTGAAAAATTCTTTTATTGTCTGTATCGTTGGTATTCAATGATTCAGGTAAGATCTACTCCTGTGTTGCAGCAGATGTTGAAGAATTTGCATGCTAAATATGGAGATGATATTCCTCAGGATGTTCGAGTTGATTTTCGACGTGAGAGCAAGAAGCTGATGAAGCTGATCGATCTGCTGACATTTAACGGACGTACATTGATTATGTTTGCTATTGTCCTTTCAGGTTATGTCTGGGCTTATTATTTATACGAAATTGTCGTGTTGAATATTGTCCTGGCTATAAGTCTTCGCCGCCATGAAGCAATTTGTAAATCATTCTTGAATAGATAAAATGAAAGAGACCGTAGTCGATATAAATGATCTTGGAGAAATGGCTCCGTTTTTTAAAACGAAGTTTGGAATAGTTGTAGGTAAGCTTTTAATAAAGCTGATGAAGATTGATAAAGTAAATCAGGTTCATAAGAATAGTTGTCATCTTAGAGGAGCTGAATTTACATCCGCTTTATTGAAAGATCCATTGATTGATATCAGTTATCGGTTGCATAACGCAGAGATTTTGGATTCATTACCAGAAGGTTCTTTCATTACGGTTTCAAATCATCCGATTGGTTCACTCGACGGTATCATGTTGATAGATATCATTGCAAAGAAAAGACCTGATTTCAAAGTAATGGTTAATAATATCCTTTCCAGAATTGGAGCCATGAACGATAATTTTATATCTGTTCAGCCAAATACGAAACGTGACGGGAAGGGTGATTCCAAAAATATGAATGGAGTTCGTCTTTGTTTGAGTCATATCAAAGAAGGCCATCCGATAGGGTTCTTTCCTGCCGGAGCGATGTCATTCTATAATAAAGAGGTGAAAGCTGTTCGGGATCTTCCGTGGACTAGAAGTGTCATTCATCTGATAGCAAAAGCTAATCTTCCGGTATATCCTATATACTTTGGATTTCAGAATTCCAAATTCTTTTATTTCTTAGGGTGGTTGAGCTGGAAATTACGTACACTTTGTATCACATCAGAAGTTTTTAATAAAAAGGGAAGAACGGTCGATGTATACGTTGGAAAGCCTATATCTGCAGAAAAGATAAAATCATTTACTAATGATAAAGATCTGGCACAATATTTATATGATCAGACCTATTCTTGTGGAAGTTAATTCTTTTTAAAGAAAGCTTTATCTTTTTAATATATAGGTTCTTGCATTTTAATTGAGTATTTGTATTTTTGATATATAAATCAGAGCCTGTTTAAATTTGCTCTTAAAATTAGTTCTAAGAAAAGTTTAAACAGGCTTTCAGTTTTTAGAAAATGAAAGTAGATCTACAGCAAATAAAACAACGTTTTGGTATAATTGGTAACAGTTTAGGTTTGAATCGAGCCATTGATGTAGCCTTACAGGTCGCTCCAACCGATTTGTCGGTGCTGATAACCGGTGAAAGTGGAGTAGGAAAGGAAGTTTTTCCTCAGATTATACATCAGAATAGCGCTCGTAAACATGGACAATATATAGCCGTTAACTGTGGAGCCATTCCTGAAGGAACAATTGACTCGGAATTGTTCGGTCATGAGAAGGGTTCTTTTACCGGGGCCCTGGCCGATAGAAAAGGTTATTTTGAAGTCGCTGACGGTGGAACTATCTTTTTGGATGAGGCAGGGGAATTACCATTACCAACTCAAGCCCGTTTGTTGCGTGTTCTTGAGTCCGGAGAGTTTATAAAGGTGGGTTCTTCAAAAGTACAGAAAACAAATGTGCGGATCGTAGCGGCAACCAATGTCAATTTGGTGAAAGCTGTGGCTGAAGGTAAATTTCGTGAAGATTTGTATTATCGATTAAATACTGTTCCTATTCAGATACCCCCTTTAAGGGAGAGAGAGGATGATATCGTTTTACTTTTCAGAAAATTTGCATCAGATTGTGCTGAAAAATATAGAATGCCGGCTGTACACCTGGATGAAGAGGCTCGTAGATTATTGGTTTCTTATCGTTGGCCGGGAAATATACGTGAATTGAAAAATGTAACTGAACGAATATCGGTAATAGAAGAGGAACGTGAAATCTCTGCCTCCATTTTGCAGGTTTATTTGCCCAATTCGAATACGTCGAAGTATCCTGTTCTGTTGAAACAGGAAAATGAACAACGATCATTCAATAATGAACGTGAGATTCTTTATCAGATACTGTTCGATATGCGAAAGGATGTGAATGATTTAAAGAAACTGGTTCATGATATTATGGGCGGAACGATTCCTGTATCGATGGAGAAGGACGATGTTTTCTCTCATAAGATTCATCCTGTAACAACCATTCAGCAGCCTCCGGTTCAGGAAGCAGAAACAGTCGAAGAAGAATCAATGTCTCTTGAAGAAGTGGAAAAGGAAATGATTCGTAAGGCATTGGAACGCCATAATGGCAAAAGAAAGAATGCTGCTGCTGGTTTAAAGATATCAGAGCGGACATTGTATAGAAAAATTAAAGAGTATAATTTAGAATAAAAAATAATGAAGCAATCCTGGTCCGTTTATATTATTTCATTCATGTTGGTTTTGTTGGCGAGTTGTTCTATTTCCTACAAATTCAATGGCGCGTCAATCGATTATACAAAAGTGAAAACAATTACAATTAAAGATTTTCCTAATCAGGCTCCTTTAGTATATCCTCCGTTAGCGCAGATGTTTACGGAAGGAGTAAAGGATATTTATGTCCGACAGACACGTTTGTCTATGGTAAGGGCTAATGGTGATCTTGAATTGGAAGGGGAAATTACCGGATATGATTTGACTCCAATGGCAGTTAAAGAGGATGCCTATTCTTCAAAAACAAAATTGACGATAACTGTAAAGGTTCGATATGCAAATAGAACAAATTCTGAAGAAGATTTTGAACAGTCTTTCTCTGCTTATCGAGAATTTGATAGTAATATTATGTTACAGGATGTTCAGGACCAGTTGTGTCGTGAGATAATAGAAGAATTATCAGATCAGATTTATAATTCAACGGTTGCTAATTGGTAAGATTATATGAATGTAACGGATCTACAGCAATATATACAGAATCCAGACCTGTTGTCGGAACAGACCCTTCCAGAGTTGAAACTCCTTTTAGAGCAGTATCCTTGTTTTCAGGTGCTGAAAATGCTTTATTTGTTGAATTTATGGAAGTTGAAAAGTTCTGATTTTAAGGATGAATTAGAACATTTGGCTATCGGTATTACCGATCGAAAAGTCTTGTATGTATTACTGAAGGGAAATCCGGTTTATTTTGAGATAACAGAATCTTCTACTTCTTCTGCTCAAAGTTCATTTGATTTGATTGATGCTTTTTTGGCGTCTTCAGGAGATGATTCTCATGAAACTGATACGGATCTGGTTATAGAAAGTACAGCTTCGGCTGATTATTTGAATTGGATCGATAACAGGAAACAGAATGAGATTTCTCCTGCGGAAAATGAAGTTGTGACAGAAGAGATTGTTTCAAAGCCTGTAGAGGATGAAGTGAAGTTAAAACACCAGAACTTGATAGACTCTTTCTTGGAAAGTGATACAGCTTCTCATCATTTGTCCTTGACTGAAGATGCTGCTTCTGAAGAAACCTTTGTTCCAGAGGAGGAAGAAGAACCAAACTCGGAAGAATCAGAAGATTTTGCATTAAAACAGCTGGATGACTCTTATTTTACGGAGACTTTGGCTCGGATTTATGTGAAACAGAAAAGATATGACAAAGCTTTGCAAATAATTAAAAACTTAAATTTGAAATATCCGGAAAAAAATATTTACTTTGCAGACCAAATAAGATTTTTGGAAAAATTGATTATTAACACTAAAAAATAA
>JAHHQS010000133.1 GCA_020026285.1 Parabacteroides sp.
GTAAATACTATGATCGAATGTTCAGTGCCGTTATAGAAAGCGGTTCTCCTTTCATAGGTACTACCTTTTTTCTATGAAATGGCACGAAGGAACACTGATTAAACCGGCAGTTTCTTGCAATTGTACTGAATTCAAATATCTTGATGATGGGTCACTTGAACCGGATTATTACTTGAAACGCACAACATATTGGGTTTCTAAATTGAAAAAATAAAACTAAAGGCGGATTTTAAATATTGTATTTAATTCCGCCTTTAGTTATCTTTGTCTCTATCTAAAATAGAATATACGAATCTTATACAAGAAAAAGACGAAATAGTATATTCCGATGGAATAAACATTCATATCATGGAAAAAGGATATATACATATCTATACAGGAAACGGTAAAGGAAAAACAACCGCAGCCTTTGGTCTTGCCTTACGCGCCGTATGTGCCGGGAAACGAGTTTACATCGGTCAATTTATCAAATCAATGGAATATAATGAAAACCGATTAACAGCTCTTCTGGATCATACAGACGATTCATTTGGTTCTCTCACCATCGAACTATTGGGAAGAGGTTGTTTCATCACGAACGGTCCACAGGAAGAAGATTCCCAACTGGCACAAAAAGCCTGGAAACATTGTGCTGAATTACTGAAAGAAAATAATTATGATGTGATCATTCTGGATGAACTTTGTATCGCTCTCTGTTTCCAGTTAATCTCAATCGAAGAAGTTATTGAAGGTTTAAAAGGAAGAAATCCGGAAACGGAAATAATCATCACCGGAAGAAATGCTCCACAAGAACTAATTGATCTGGCTGATCTGGTTACTGATATGCAGGAAATAAAGCATTATTATCAGCAAGGAGTCCTTTCAAGAAACGGTATCGACAGATAATTTATTCAAATCAGATAAATAAGAATTTAACTAAATCATTTAAATAGTAAAAAAATGAGAAAGAATTTTGGTAGTAAAACCTGGGTATATCCTATGCCTTCATTTATTGTTGCTACTTACGACGAAAATGGAAAACCTAATGCAATGAATGCTGCATGGGGAGGAATTTATACAGAAAATAAAATCGGTATTTGTTTAGCAAAGGAACATAAAACAACTGAGAACATTTTTAAGAATAAAGCATTCACTGTCAGCATGGCTACTGTTGATCAATTGAAAGCTTGCGATTATGTTGGACTTATATCCGGTAAAAAAGAACCTGATAAATTTGAAAAAGCAGGATTTCATGCTGAAAAATCAGAGTTTGTCAATGCTCCTATTATTAAAGAATTACCAATGACTGTTGAATGTGAATTTGATTCGTATGATGAAGAAAGTAATTTCATGGTTGGTAAGATAATCAATGTTTCTGCTGATGAAAAGATTTTAGATGAATCAGGCAATATTCAACCAAATCTATTACAACCTATTTTATTTGATACTTGTAATATGAATTATTTGACTATCGGAGAAAAAGCAGGAAAGGCTTTTCACGACGGGAAAGAATTATTGTAAGTCTGTTTTTGAATTATAACAATAAGTTTTCCAGGTGTATAACTATAGTTATACACCTGAATTTTAAATAATCAACGACATACTCACATACAGGTATTTATTATCTCTACTTATTTAATATTGATCTTTTTCCCCCTCATATTTCTATATATTTCATTGTAAAGACATTACTTTGTTTTACCATTTGTCTATAGTTCGTTAATAATTGGCCAACAACTTCTGTATTTGGGATAATTCCACACGCAAACAAATCGTTCGAACATATAAGCTTTGTGTATGTATGACTTGCATCCGCTTTGGTCAAGTTAATAGCCGTAATCGATACATGAAATGGAAAGCAAACTTTCGAAAATAGATTTTTTAGAAGAGTATTTTACATATTCTGAGCCTTATTCCTTTAGAAATCCAATTCCAACGTTTTATTCTCATCATCCATGATATTCATGAAAGCCGTGAAATCTTCCAAGGGGTTACTGGCTACAATGTTACTGATGCCTTTAAGAGAAGCTATAATCATTTCGCGGTCGTTCGATTCCAAGGCATTTTCCAATACTTGATAGTGAGCTATCAGACCCTTATTGCGTTCACCGAAACGTTGGGCTAAGGCTTCACGACAGAGAGTGAACTTAGCTGCAATTTTCTCCAGCTCCACTTCCTTGGCCGAATTGATTATGGCTATATTCTGGTCAATGCGTCGGCTTTCTTGCCACACATCGACAATCCTGTTTTGTAGTGATATTACATCTTCCACTACTTGAATACCTCGATTGAAGGTGTCGGTGACTTGATTGACGACTTCCTTTCCGTTGGCAATCATTTCATTACATTGGCCAACAAGTTGGCTGGCTTGACTGGACTTCTGTTCTCCCCAATGTTGACCTTCTATTCTGTTTTCTGCTTCTATTTTTTCTTCCATAGTGTATTTCTGTTCTTTCATTGTTACTCTATTTTATTCTGGTTAATCTTATTGTATTCGCTGCACACCATTGCCAGATGTTGGAGAGATGCCATAAACTCTTTCGATTCCAGTATGCTCTGGTCATGCAATGGGCCATTCCAATAGCTCTTGAAACTGATGTCGCCATATACCTGGTCTCTTAATCCCGTATAGGCATGGATAAATGCCTTGTTGGCATTGAAAAGAGCCAGGAGCAGCTCATGAGCTCGCAGGATATCAGCTTCGGCCTTGGTCAGTTGTTCAGCTGTCAGCTTGATATTGTGAACGATCTTCAGCGATTCTTCTGCCAGTCGTTCGCGGGTAGCTTGACGATCAGCAATTACGTTGAGGATACCATTTGCTGCTTCTACACCTGCAATTGCTATTGACGTTTTTGAACCAAATCCATTCTTCTTCAGACTAGAAAATGTCTTTTCAAAGTTGGACAGGGTATTGACCATTCCTTCGAGCGAATTATATTTAGCTACTGCGGTGTGTACATCAACTCTTTCCACTTCGAAATTTAGACTCCTGTCTTGTTGTACTTCCTGTGCTTTTCCTTTCGAATTGGCCTTGATAATTTTGATAAGGTCTTTTGCCAATAGCAGGTTCTTGTAGGCTTCCAGTCGTGCCTGCTTCAGATAAGCTTCTAATTTCCATGCGGACAGATTCGTATCGGTACATATTGTCTCGGCTTGTTCGTATAGTTCCTCCAACTTCTCAAACTTCTCCTGTGCAAAATCGATATCGCCTCCAAAGAATTTTGAGATTTTTCCTACTTCCTTCTTTTCGTTGTTTATCTGGACTGCCTTACGGATTAGTTTTTCCATATTTACATCGTGGTCTACAAACTTTTCGGGCAGAGTATGGCAAAACTCTTCCAGTTCCGTAGCTTTTCCTGAAAGGATATCCATTTCATGGATTGATCTGCGATAATATTTGGATGTAAACACATATACCTGATAAGGAATGAGAAAAAAGTCTATAATCCAAATGGATATTGCTGCTACGCTAACCACGATATTGACGATATTCATCTGCCACAACATACTCCATACGACCGGACGATCAATGTAAAGAAAAATATTTTTGGTATTCATCAGGATGGCCATACCGGTGAGAACACATTCGAAAATACCGAAATCACTGAGCAGTTTGGCTCGATGCAGACCGAACAGACCACCATAAATCCAGTAGGGATAAATGCTTTTGGGCTCAATAGGATCTTTGTACTCGTATTTAGTCTTATCACTTTTGTTGTAGATTGTAAAGAATGCATATCCCATGATGATAAGTAACAGGCAGACTACCCCATAGAGAGCGACATGGTGTTTTTCATACAAAAAATATCTCCATCTTAATTGGGCATATTGGTCGGCGGTTAGTTCTTTCTTGTGACTGTTCAGTTTTTCGTACAGAGCGTTGGAGCTTTCTTTAAGTTGTCCATCAGTCCAAATATGGCGAGACTTTAAACCTTTTTCGTTCACCATTGTACCATCTCCATTTTGCTTCCCGTCTTTCCACTCACCATAGTACATCAAGTTGCCGCTGTCTGAATAGAGCGTACCATATCCGTCAAATTGGGAGTCTTTCCATTCTCCATCGTAAATCAATACATCGTGTAGGTAGACATGTACTTTTCCATGACCTCTTCCATCTTTAAAATCTCCGACTGATACTCTCGGGCCATCCACTTTTACTCCGAAGCCATCACTCTGATGGTCAGTATTGTAGTCTCCAAAATAGCAATTCTGTTGTGACTGATAAGCCAGGTTGCCATAGAATGCAGATATGTTTTTTCTCATTTCACCTTTATCTTCTGAACGGATGATAAGCGTACCTTCGCCATGTGCCAGACTGTCGGGGTTGATTGGACCAACCCATTCGTAGGTTACTTCGTCCCATCTACTATGGTCGGAGTCTACATAGAATATCTTAATACCATTGGTTGTTTTTCTCCATCGTGCTTCCTTTTCTCCATTACCGCATGAAGCCAATAGCAGCATATGGAACAATAGTACGATAATTGCTGCAGTATATGTTTTAATATTCAGTTGTCTCATAATTATTTATTTATAGTTCTATCTTCTTATCCAGGAACGTCCTGCATTCTTGGAATAATATAATCCCTTGCTTGTATTTGCCAGGAGTTCTTTACCGTTTTCTTGTAAAGAAAGAAATTCTCCATAGGATGAGGTATTGTTACATCGGCACACCCATGATCGTCCCTCGTTATGTGAATAATACAATCCTTTGGATGTACAGGCTAGTATTTCACTATTGTAAAGTAAGAGGTCGATAAAGTTACCACATTGCAAACTTGCATAGCGGGTTACCCATGAACGTCCGCCGTTGTGTGAATATTCAATACAATTTTTACTTGAATTAATGCGTAGGATTTCGACTCCTAAATTTATTAGTTGAGGCATAACTATTACATTTTAGTTAATACGTTATATTTTTATTCATTCTCCATTTTCTCCCAAATAGGTTCGTACTTTCTGTCTTGTCTGATTCCTCCAGGAGACTAGTTGGCTAAGTTTTTATACTTTCACTTTTAGCAATACTGAGGCATTGAGAGGGCTGATGCACACCATCCAAAGCAGGGTTCAACAAAGAGATTTCTGCATCCTATACATTTAGATAATGTTTTCCCTCTGTACATATTTTTAGTTGAATAGATTGATTATAAAGTCCCATATGCCGCTTACGGTACTTACCACCAATGTCATCATCAGATAGATGAGTACACACAACACCACGATAAAGACACCAGTCTTGAGAGCTCTCTCGTTGACCGTTTCTATCACGTACTCGTCGCCCTCTACGAAACCAACTATCAGGTCGTAGTTCTTGCTGTACGAACGGTGAGCAATATCACAGATATCACCGATAAAGAATGGTATGCAACCGATTAGCATATCAATCAGCATATTGTAGATGACAGCCAAGGTGAGCGGTAGGGATCGGACGGTGAATGCTGCTACTGAGATGTAAGGGATGGTCATGACTGAAGTTAGAATGTCTCCTCCTCCCGGAATGAGGAAGCCGATGATAGGGTCCAGACAATACTTATCCATATACTTGGCAATGTTGTAGATGAACATATAGTCCGGGTCTCCAGACACCCTGGCTTTTATCTCTTCCCTTTTGGCTTTTCTTTCCAAGTCTTTAGTCTTCTTCTCTAATCTTTCTAATTCTTTTTCTGCTGAAGTCTTCATGGAAGTAATGTTTTAAAAAATTAATGATTCGATTGTTTCAGTAGATTCATAGCCGTGTCGCCCAGATACTTGATCATGGCCCTGGCATCTTTCTTTAGGAAAGTGAAGCGGCGGGGATGGCTGGTCCAGATTACCTTAGTGCGGTATCCTTTGATCGTAAAAACAGAACGAAGGTCTTCTTCATACCAAGATGAGAGGTTTTCGTAGGTTAAACCATTAAAATATTCCATGTAGTTTTCCCACGAGAAAATGAAAACGATATCCGGCTCATAGGCATCCAAAATGTATTTGAGCTTGTCGAGCATTTTGCTCTTCTGTACTAATGCGTTATATTCCGACGAATTAATGCTTTCCCATGTTCCTTCATTGCTCAAGCTCTGTTTCAGTTCGATACTGTGCAGATTGCCATATCCGACTTCACGTAGCATTTTTTTTTGATCGGTAGTGAGTTGTAAGAGGTCTTCTGCAACCTTTCCCGTACGCAAATAGAGATGTAATTGGGTTACGAAAGTCCAGAAATTACTCAGATTGTTATTGTCTGTCATCACTTCCGATGTGATGACAGATGCATTTTTGTTCAGGTAGGACAAGATGGTATTTTTGTTGAACAATCCTTCTTCCAACCAGTAATAGGTGTCTCTACCGCAATAAAACACTTTTAGTGGTGCCTGCTCATAATGTTCAAACACATGAGGAATAAATGGTCCGTAAGGGTAACCACTATTGATTGTTTTAGTCTCCTGTAAAAAGGTCTCGAGTAGAGGTACGAAAATGTTATTGTCCTGTTTCATAATTTTATTTTTTATATTGCGAAATTATGAAACACTCAGAACTACGTTTGCCACGTGGCAAACTATCAACTTTTATTCTCGCTTTGTTTTTTTAACAGCAAGGATATGTATTCATCAATGAGAAGCCCGCAGAACATGGTAGCATCTTTACCCGCCACATCCTGTTTACACATCAAGTGTGTTTTGAAGAGATCTATAGCCCTCCTTTTTTCATCTTTTATGTTGTCTACTTTTGATACCTCTGGAAAGTAATTCATGATTTGTTTCTGTTGCAGCGACAATTTGTACATCAAGTAAATATATATCAAACCTCTGATATGAGGTCCTGTCTCAAATGTGCATCTTGTTGTTATTGCTGCCTCTACCTGTACATTTCGTCCTGGTATGGTGATAGGATTTTCTGTTATTATCGAATAATGATTCAGTTTATCCAGTTCCCGAATCCATCTTATTTGATATAATATTTCTAGCGTATTTTTATGTATGTCTGTTTTGTTTTCCTGAACCATTTCTCGTGCTAAAAGACGTTCTCCTTGACCTCTTTTATATAAATCCTGAAAACTGCTATCCGCCACCTTTTTCCTATTGCGATATAGTTCAATGGTTTCAATAGGAGCATGTTTGCTCATCTCAACATATATAATTTGCTCGGTCTCTTTATCTGTTTTCGATAGCAGATGTATACTTTTCACCCGTTGTGTTTGTAATATATTTTTTTCATAGGCAGGACAATCCTTTGGAGATAGAAACAGTCCTATCTTACATTCCGGCATATCCGTTATCGTATTGTTAGTATGCTGATCAAACAGGGATGCAAGCGCTCTTTTTTCTGTATCTTCATTCACGTATACAAACTGAAAGTCGAGTTTCTTGGAACCATAGGTCGTTTTTAAAATTGCAGGATTTGTCAAAGCAAAGAAACCTAATTCAGAAGGACTGAAGTCATACATCGGAATGCTTTTCTTTATACCGCAATAGAAATTAGAAGCCACACAAAACTCATTCCATCTATTCCAATTTTGATGGATAAAGTCATAAGCCATGTTTAGTCCAAGATGTTCTTGAAGTAATTTTATCAAGTATATGTACAACGATTCATCCCAAGCATACGGTTGGGCAAAGCCAATCATCTCATCCGTTATTTTCAGTGAAGTGTAGTGAAGTGTTGGATGATAATCTTGTGCCCTATAAAGGGCATGCAGTAAATACCCCTCTGCATATTCATTGATTTCAGTGTCGGTATCTAAGGCGAAAGCTGTCTTAAAATCATTGAGCACCTTTTTCGGATGGGGCGTAGGCTGAATATTATATATAAAGCGATGTACAGTGATCCCGTTTACATTCAATTGGTCTATTTCTTGTAAACCCTCAACATGATGCTCCACTAGTATATCCCTTACCTGAGTGAACCATACATAAATCACCTCAGGTTTCAGTTCTTCCAAAACTTCCATAAAGGCCGTGAAGTTTTCTTCCGTATTATGAGCATGGTCTGCCGAATCGTTATCATTCAAGGTGAAATGAATATTTTGGTCGTAGTTGTAAAAGGCTACATGATTCCAGAATGGTTCTCTGATTTCTAATGGAATCTCATCCTGCTTTCCGATCATGAATTTGGTGAAGTCGGTGAAGTAGTGCGCGGGATTCCCTTCTATGAAATTGTCTACTTCGATGAAATTGCTATTGGATAGGCGTAAATCATCCCGCTCGGGGAATTGTCTGTACCAAAAGCAGGCCTTGTCGAAATCTCTTGAATTGCGAGTACATGCTTCTATCATCGGACAGTCTTTTAGTGAGCAAGGTAAACTGGCTCCCAAAACCATTGTCCGATAACCTTTCCATCCTTTAATGTAACTGTTTCTGACGACGCGTGGATGCATAAAGTATGTATGTTCTTTCATATATTCAGAGATTTGCTTTTTATAACAAAGGTTGAGTGATATGAGATAATTTTGGTCATCTCGTTTTGATAATACAATTATCGCTATTTTTTTCAAACAATCCAAGAATAAGAGTAATTACATATCTGATTCAGATTGGCAAAATCTATCTCACCATCATGTCTTTTGGGATGTTCACGCTTTCTTAATTTACTTTCCTGTATAGGATAGTAAAGGACTGCATCATTCCAGAAACGGCTTATTACATGAAAATCTTTCTTACACATAGGTATTATGAAAGTTTCCTTGGAAAAGAACGCATCAGCGACCACTTTGCTGAAACTTTTTTGTATTTCCGGTTAAACGGCAAAACACAACTGTAAGAATATTGATGTATATCAATATATTATTGATAAGATTGTTTAAAATACTTATCCTTAGGTATTGCTAACACTATTCACACATACTATTTTTGTACGAAAATTGAAGAGATTTAGTGAAGGTTTTCAATTTAAGAAGTTCTTTTGGTAATAGAAATAGAAAAGTAGTCAAACTATTTTAACAATAGTAGATATAATTATTAATGCTTTTTCGTGAAGGATATGACAAGAACTTTATTATAAGACAAGATAAATCTCGCTTTTCTCATTTATATCACAACATAAAAAAGTATTTATCAAATATGATATGAATCTATTTTCATGCATGATCTTGCAGATTTCCGATTTAAAGAATTCTACAACATCAAATTTTAATTAGACAAGATGGATAATCCAATAACATTTCAGTATGTTTATAACCCGAAAGACAAATAATTCTAACAGACTACAATGAATAAATTCTGGAGAAAATATCATAAATGGGTAGGATTGTTCTTTTCCTTTTTCATCCTCATGTTCTGTTTTTCGGGAATTGTTCTTAATCATCGAAAATGTTTCTCAGAAATCGGAATCAGCAGATGTTGGATGCCCCAAGATTACCATTATAAAAATTGGAACAATGGTATTATAAAAGGGACAATAACTCTTCCTGACAAAAAAGTATTATGTTATGGTAATACGGGTATCTGGCAAACGGACTCCAGTTTTTCTACTTTTACCTCCTTCAATAAAGGACTCAATGAAGGTATAGACAATCGTAAAATCAGTAATATTGTTACTTTGCCTGATGGCAGTACATGGACTGCGGATTTATATAATCTTTATAAGCTATCGGAGAAAAACAGCTGGGTATTGCAGAAATTTGATGAGAAAGAAGAACGTATTTCCGATATAACCAATCGTAATGATACATTAGTTGTACTTACCCGTTCATATGTTTACGAAACTTATCCCCCTTATCTGGATTATAAACGCCATGAACTACAAAAGCCGTATAATTATTCCCCTAAAGTATCTTGGTTTCGTACTATCTGGCTACTACATAGTGGAGAATTATTTGGTCTGGCCGGCCAACTTTTTGTTGATCTGATAGCGATTGTCATTATCATTTTATGTATTACAGGATTTATCTTTTATTTTTTCCCATCTCTTATCCGCCGTCGCAAGCGAAACAAGCAGAATGTAAAAAGAGCTGCCAATACATTAAAGGTATCAACCCAATGGCATTTCAAATTGGGGACATGGCTAATTATACCAACCGTTTTTCTGGCAGTTTCCGGTATGTGCCTTCGTCCTCCTCTGATGATTCCTTTTGTAATGACCTCGGTAAGACCTTTTCCGGGTTCAACATTAGATTCAGACAATGCATGGCATGATAAATTACGTGGAATAAGATGGGACTCAACTCTGAATGAATGGTTAATCTCGACATCAGCTGGTTTCTATCGAATAAAGGATTTCAATTCTGTTCCAATCAAAATGAATCATACTCCACCTGTAAGTCCAATGGGGATTAACGTATTCCATCCCTATACATCGCAAGAATGGCTGGTGGGTTCTTTCAGTGGGTTATTCCGATGGAATCCAACAAAAGAGGAAGTTATTGATTATCTGACAGACAAGCCACATGATCCTTCTAAAAGACAAATCTTTGGAAGTGTCGCCATCTCAGGATTTTCTACTGATATAAAGGTTGAAAAAGAAATAATCTTTGATTATAGAGAAGGGGCACGTACTAAAGAAAAGGTGTTCAACTTAACTTCCATGCCCGAAGTCATGAAAGACCAACCTATGTCTTTGTGGAATTTTGCATTAGAGCTACATGTTGGACGTTGTTATTCTCCATTCTTAGGACCGGTTTCAGTTCTGTTTGTTTTCTTTTCAGGTTTATTTTTAACCTTGATTCTTATATCCGGTTATATTTTACGGCCTAAAAAAAGAAGAAAAAAAATAAAACAGAAATCAGCTTAATATAAAAAGAATACCTTCCAACAATGATAAATGTCTCATTGT
>JAHHQS010000134.1 GCA_020026285.1 Parabacteroides sp.
TTGTCATTTATGATACGGAATGGAGTGAACTTTATACACAAATATTTTGGATTTTAGCTATATCATGTGTACTCTATGGCTTAAGTATCATACTAAGATGCTTATATTGGGGAATCAAATATCTGTTGAAACGATAAAACTTTAATATTAAGAAAAGAAGAGTCTGATCTGATTCTTAGTAATATCAGACAGACTCTTTTTTTATACAACATCAGTTATTATACAATAGACTAAAAACTAATCAACATGAAAATTCTTGTAACTTATGATATGTTCCGTGAAGGATTTACGGAGTTGGAAAGTAAATACGATGTTACTTTTCCTGAAGGCCGTGATTTTACGTATGAAGAAGTTTATGAAATGATTCCAGAATATGATGTACTCTGTTCCATGTTCGATTTTCCAGTAAACAAGAAATTGATAGACCATGCCACAAATTTGAAGTTAATAGCTAATTATGCTGTGGGTTATAATAATATCGATGTAGCCTATGCCATAAAGAGAGGATTGACCGTCACCAATACCCCAGGTCCCGTTACAGCTCCAACGGCCAATATTGCATTAGGGTTAATGTTAGATGCAGCTAGAAGAATGACTGAATGTGATCGTAAATTACGTACTCTGGGAAAGAAGATGAAAATTGGAGTAATGGAGAATCAAGGAATGCCAGTTTCAGGAAAGACCTTAGGAATTATAGGGATGGGACGTATAGGGAAAGCTTTAGCCAAAAGAGCCAATGCTTTAGATATGAAAATAATCTATCATAACCGTCATCAATTAAGCAAGGAAGAAGAAACAAAGGTAAATGCGGTTTATACGTCTAAAGAAGAATTATTGGCAACAGCCGATTTTATTTCGATCAATGCTCCCTATACACCGGAGACCTATCATATTATTAGTGAAAAAGAACTGAATCTGATGAAACCTTCAGCTATTCTGATAAATACCTCCCGTGGTCCTTTAGTAGATGAACACGCTCTAGTAAAAGCTTTACAAAATAAAACCATTTACGCGGCAGGTCTGGATGTTTTCGAATTTGGCGATTATCCACTTCCGGAACTTTTAAATCTGGACAATGTAGTACTGACTCCGCATATCGGAACACAAACGACGGAAACACGAATCATTATGGCTCGTACGGTTTGTGACAATGTCATTGGATTTCTGGAAGGAGACCGTCCTATTACTCGCGTTCTTGAACCGTAAGGAGTCTTATAGAGATTGGATATCTCAAATAAAAAAATCAGGAAGAAAAAAAACGGATTATATCTACCTTGAGACTCAAAACATCTACAAGAATAAATATAATCCGTTATATGAATTATTTAATGATTATATTCAATACTTATTGAATACCTCTTTCACGCAATTTTACCTGCCAGTTCCAAGCAGACTTCAAAGTATCTTCTAATGTTTCAACAGCTTTCCAACCTAATACTGTATTAGCTTTTTCTGGATTAGCCCATACTTTTTCGATATCTCCTTCACGACGGCCAACTATCTTATGAGGAACTTTGACACCTGTAGCAGATTCGAATGTATTAATCAATTCCAATACAGAAACGCCATTTCCTGTACCTAAATTAAAGATTTCGACCTGATTATCAGATTTGTTTTCCAACATACGATCCATTGCAATAACGTGGGCTTTTGCCAAATCAACAACATTGATATAATCACGTATACAAGAGCCGTCAGGTGTGTTATAATCATCACCAAATACACTTAATTCCTTACGAATACCAATTGCTGTCTGAGTCAAATAAGGAATCAAATTCTGAGGAACACCATTTGGTAATTCACCAATCTCTGCAGAAGGATGAGCACCAATCGGATTAAAATAACGTAAAATAATGCTCTTAAATGGAGCACCAGCATGAATAGTATCCTGAATTATCTCTTCATTAATCTGCTTTGTGTTTCCATAAGGAGACATTGCTGGTTTAATCGGAGCATTTTCAGTTACTGGCAAAAATTCGGGATCTGGTTGACCATAAACAGTACAAGAAGATGAAAAGACAATTCCTTTCATATCAAATTCTGGCATTAATTCCAAAATATTAACCAGAGTGGTAATGTTATTTCTGTAATATTTTAATGGCTGTTGAACAGATTCACCTACTGCCTTACTTGCAGCAAACAAAATTACACCTGAAATACCAGGATTAGCTTCTAACGCCTTACGTGTACCTTCTTTATCTTTCAAATCTAATTTGATAAAAGTTGGACGAACACCTGTAATACGTTCGATACCATCTAATACTTCAATGTTAGAGTTTGACAAGTCATCTATAATGACTACTTCATAACCAGCTTTTTGCAATTCTACTGTAGTGTGAGAACCAATATAACCTGTTCCACCTGCTACTAAAATTTTCTTTTTCATTTCTTATACCTATTTAGATTTCAGGATCCGATACCAGAAAATCCCATAAATGCCATAGCAAGCAAACCTGCAGTAATCAATGCTATCGGAGTTCCTTGCATATCTTTAGGGACATTCGTCATAGCCAACTGTTCGCGTATACCTGCAAAAATCACTAAAGCTAATGCAAAGCCCAATGCTGTTGAGACTGCATAAACAATGGATTCTAACAAATTGTATTCTTTCTGGATTACCAAAATTGCAACACCTAACACACAACAGTTAGTAGTTATCAAAGGTAAGAAAATTCCCAATGCCTGATACAAAGAAGGTGATACTTTCTTTAAAATAATTTCAACCATCTGTACCAAAGCTGCAATTACCAAAATAAAACTGATCGTCTGCATGAATCCTAATCCAAAAGGATCAAGAAGGTATTTTTGAATCAAGAAAGTTACAACTGTAGAAATTGCCAACACAAAGGTTACGGCTGCTCCCATACCAATTGATGTTTCTACTTTCTTTGAAACTCCTAAAAATGGACAAATACCTAAAAACTGCGACAATACAACATTGTTGACAAAGACCGCAACAATAAATATTAATATATATTCCATATCTTTCGTTTTTAAGCTTTACGCAGTTTGTTTACAATAGCAATCAAATAACCTAGTACAAGGAATGCCCCCGGAGCCAAGATAAATACCAATGATCCGTATTCTTCAGGCATCAATGTTAATCCAAAGATCTTACCTGTTCCTAACAATTCACGACATGCACCTAACAATGCCAATGCCCATGTAAAACCGAGACCAATTCCAATTCCATCAAAAGCAGAAGCAACTACACCATTCTTTGCAGCAAATGATTCTGCACGACCTAATACGATACAGTTTACAACAATCAATGGAATGTACAAGCCCAAACTTGCATACAATGAAGGAAGATAAGCTTCCATACATAATTGAACAACAGTAACGAATGTTGCAATAATTACAATATAAGCAGGAATACGAACTAAATCAGGAATCAGTTTCTTTACTGCTGATATTACAATATTGGAACAAATCAACACGAATGTAGTTGCAAGTCCCATACTTAAACCATTTATTGCAGAAGAGGTTGTTCCTAAGGTAGGACACATACCTAACAACAAAACAAATGTCGGATTCTCTTTTAAGAGTCCATTCAATAATATTTTCCAGTTATTCATATCAGTTACCTCCTTCTGTTTTAGGGGTTGCACCAGTAACTACATCGGCACCAGTGTAAGCACTGTAAGCGCGATTAACAGCATCAAGAAAAGCACGACTTGAAATTGTTGCAGCTGTAATAGCATCAACATCTCCACCATCTTTAGTTACAGACAAACCTTTATCGCCTAACTTACGACCTAAAATACTTTGCTTATTTTTATCAGTTCTAAACCATTCCTGCATTTTAGCACCTAAACCTGGAGTTTCAGCATGCTGTAGTACTGAATAGTTACAGATTTTACCTTCAGAATCAAAACCGACAATGACTTTGATCTCGCCGCTAAAACCTTTCTTTGTGTTACTTTCTACAGCTGCACCAACTAATTCTCCACCTTTTTTAGCAGGATAAATTCGAAGAGAGTCACCTTCCGCAATACCTACCATGAAAGCTTCTTCTGATGGTTTATTATCAAATTCCGGAGTAACAGCTTTAATGGCAGTCTCCAAGGCTGCAGCTTTAGTCGCAGCAATCGGACCTACTGTTAAATTATTTACTCCTGCAAGAATAGCTCCTGCCACAACACAAATTCCTGTTAAGGAAAGGAGCATATTAGGTAATGTTGATTTTAATTTTTCCATCTTACTTTTCTCCAAAATGTTTAGGTTTCACATAAGCATTGATAAGAGGAGTCAATGAGTTCATAATAAGAATGGCAAAAGACATACCTTCTGGATAAGAACCGAACAAACGAATTATCGCTGTTAACATACCGATACCAAATGCATAAATAACCATTCCTTTCTTAGTCATTGGAGATGTTACATAATCTGTAGCCATAAAAATAGCACCTAACATCAAACCTCCAGAAAGAACATGAACCAACGGACTTGCATAAGTTTCAGGATTTACCAAATGCATAATACCTGTAAAAACAAATACTGTAGCGATAACTGTTACTGGAATATGCCAAGAAATAATTTTCTTCCATAACATATAGGCAAATCCTAATAACAACGCTATTGCACTGACTTCACCTAAACTACCACCGCGACAACCAGAAAGTAATGCTAAAGTAGAAGGGACATCAGCAACAACACCTTCATTTAACAATGATAATACGGTTGCACCAGTCTGCGCATCAGTATAAGTCATTGGGAATATGTTTGCAGCATCAACCATTGGCCAAGTTGTCATCTGGGCCGGGAAAGAAATCAACAAGAACACACGACCTACCAAAGCTGGGTTAAATACATTATTACCCAAACCACCGAAAGTCATCTTTCCTATACCGATAGCGACTAACGCACCTATAACAATAATCCAGACAGGTAAATTTGACGGCAAGTTGAAAGCTAACAAAACACCTGTCAGAATAGCAGAACCATCACAAATTGTTGGTTCTTTCTTCATCAAATATTTTTGAATCAAATATTCAAAAAGCACACATGATACAACTGAAACCAAAGTCACGATCAGTGCACCTAATCCAAAAAAGTAAAGAGAAACCAAGAAAGCCGGAATTAAGGCAATCAGTACTCCATACATATTTTTGCTAATACTATCACCTCCGTGAATATGAGGTGACGGCGAAACATATAAACTATTTTCCATACTTGCTCTTTTTATGACTTTCTTGATCGAATAATACCCATTACTTTACCTTTACCGATACGTATCTGATCTAATAATGGACGATTTGCTGGACAAGTATAACTACATGAACCACATTCAATACAATCCTGAATATGATCAGCTTCAGCCATATCCCATTTCTTATACATGGTTGCACGCATTAAAAATGCAGGATTCAATCCCATTGGACATGCAGAAACACATTTTGCACAACGAATACAATCGTGCATTGGCTTACGTACAGACTCTTCTTTGGTCATTAACAAAATACCAGAACTTCCCTTTCCTACAGGAACTTCAGGACTAATTAATGCTTTACCCATCATTGGACCTCCACCAATAATCTTTCCTGTATTTTCAGGAATTCCTCCAGCTGCTTCAATCAAAACACGCATTGGAGTTCCGATACGAGCCAAAAAGTTTGAAGGATTTGTTACAGCCTTTCCGGTTACAGTAACAACACGTTCAAACAAAGGCTTATTTTTTTGTACAGCCTGATAAACTGCATAAACAGTTCCAACATTCTGAACGATAGCTCCAACAGATATAGGAAGAGCACCACTCTTAACCTGACGAGAAATAACGGCATCGATTAATTGTTTTTCACCACCTTGTGGATACTGAACTTTTAAAGGCATTACTTCAACACCTGTATAGGACTTTGCTAATTTAGTTAAATGAGCAATAGCATCAGGTTTATTATTTTCTATTCCTATTACCGCCTTGGTTACATTAGCAGCTTTCATCAAAATAGTTACACCAACCAATATTTCTTCTGCTTTTTCCATCATTAAAGAATGGTCTGCAGTCAAATAAGGTTCACATTCTACAGCATTAACTATAATAATCTCAGCTTTATTTCCTGGAGGAGGCATCAACTTAACATGTGTAGGGAATGTTGCACCACCCATACCAACAATACCGGCAGCAGCAATTTTATCAATAATCTCTTTTGAAGACAGATTACATTCCTTCACCAAAGTTTCACTACGATCGATGCTTTCTTCCCATTCATCATTACCATCAACATCAATAATAATAGCCGGGCGTTTGTAACCGCTTGCATCTAACGCATTATCAATTTTGTTTACTTTACCGGAAACAGACGAATGAATATTCGCTGAAACAAAACCTCCGGCTTTAGCCAGTAGAGTACCGACTTTTACCAGGTCACCTTTTTTCACCAAAGCTTGAGCAGGTGCACCAATGTGCTGACTCAACGGAATAATAACCTGTTTTGGGGCAGCCAGTGCGGTAATTTTTTTACCGGCAGACAGTTTATTCTCGGGTGGATGAATACCTCCGATTCGAAATGTCCTTAGCATACTTTTAGTTTTTTATTTTTTAGTTTCTTCTTCTTTTACTTCTGTTTGTATATTAGCAGCTTCGGATTTCACTTCGGCTGTAGCTTTAGGAGCAGTTGGAGTTTCTACAGATTTCACTTCAACTGAAGTTGTAGGAACACTTGGAACAGCTTCTTTAACATCTGCAGGAGCAACTGGAGTTACTTCACTTTTCACTTCTTCCACAACTTTTGGAGCTATAGTAGCTTTTTCTGTTTTCTCCTCAACTGAAGCTGTTGGAGTAACAACTTTTTTTTCTTCACCTACAGGTTTCTGAGCAATAGGAGCAACTTCTTTTTTAACTTCAGTTGCTGCTGCCACCTTTGGTGTTGATTTCACTTCTGCTTTCGGAGCTGCAGAAGTCACTTCAGACTTAACTTCTGTTGTAGTTTTAGGAGCTACTTTTGCAACTGCAGGTTTTACTCCGGCTGCTGTTTTAGGAGCAGGATCCTTACGTGGAGGGAAATTTAATTCGTGAATAGCACCTGTTGGACAAACAGCTACACATTTACGACACATTTTACACTTAGTATAATCGATATAAGCTACATTATTTTCAACAGTAATTGCACCGAATGGACATTCTTTTGCACATCTTCCACAACCAATACATGCATTAGAACAAGCTTTACGAGCAACAGCTCCTTTATCTTTATTAACACAACTAACAAAAACTCTACGAGATTTCGGTCCTTTCTTTCGCAATTCGATAATGCCTTTCGGACAAACCTTAACACACGATCCACAAGCTGTACACTTATCTTCGTCAACAACAGGAAGACCTGTTTCCAAATTAATGTGAATAGCATCAAATGGACAAGCGCTCTCGCAATCACCTAATCCGACGCAACCGAATGTACAACCAGTCTCTCCCCCATATAAAGAAGCAGCAACGGCACAACTTTTAACACCATCGTAATGATTAGTCTTCGGACGAGCCTGACAAGATCCATTACAACGCACAACTGCGACTTTAGGTTCTGCAGCAGCAGCTTCCATTCCAAGGATTTTAGCAACTTTTGTCATTACAGGAGCACCTCCTACCGGACAAAGCATACCATCTAAAGAATCTGCTTTAACACAAGCTCCTGCAAATCCAGCACAACCTGCATACCCGCAACCTCCGCAATTGGCTCCAGGCAACACTGACTGTACTTCACCAATTCGTGGATCTTCATGTACCTCAAATTTTCTGGAAGCCCAATAAAGCAATAGGGCGCCGATCACACCGATCACCCCTAATGAAATAACGGCAATTAAAATCATCATATAATTAATCTATTAGTTCTTTCAATCTAAACACAAAATGTTTTTTCATTTTGTCACGAAAGATATATAAAACAGCATAATAAAGTGCTAATATAATTATTCCCAATAAGCCATTTATCGTTTCAGCCAAACCAATTACAGTTCCAATAATGATGGCCATCAGAACTAAAACAACAGGCAAAACAAAAGCAATTAATACAGCTTTCATCCCCATTGACGTTTCTCCTATCAACTCCACAGCTTGTCCTGGGTGATAGTTCCCTGTAAAATCTTTTACTTCTATTAGTTTTTCCTTCATATCAGACATCGTACAAGCTGATTTTGCATGACAACCTGCACACGCTGAATATTGGGTGATCCGTACATAAACTGTATTGTTTTCTATACGTTCTATAATCCCTGGATGACTAATACTTTTACCCATAGTTGCAATCTCGACTTTACAATTCTGGACAAAAGTACAGATTATTTATGAATGGACAAATAATAAAATGATAAAAAATATTTGTCCATTCTATCTATATTTCGACTTATACTTTCAAAAAGATTTTTTGCTTATACAATACATATAAAAAGCCCCAACATACGGCTATATATGCAACAGCAAACAAAAATGGTTGTGCCACTTCCGGAAAAGATGTTACCAATCCACCAAACAAGGCTTTGCTTGTAAATTCAAAATTAATAAAACTCTGTGCTAAATAAATAGTTATTGAATTCAACCCTATTACACGGAAAAAGAATGTCCACTTACGACAATTCCTTACATCAATTACATAATAGAATGTAGCAAAAAGAATCATAGAAATTCCACCGACCAGACAAGCAAATGAACTTGTCCAAAGATTCTTATTTATAGGGAAAAACAAATTCCATATTAATCCCAATGCTATCAAAGCCAAACCTGCCACTAACAGAGCCTGAACTTTTTTTGATTCGCTCCAACCTTCTTTTTTTAATTTAATCCATTCACCTGTCAACATCCCCAACAAAGCTGTTCCAATTGCAGGTATTGTACTTAATATCCCTTCCGGATCATGAATTTTCAAATGCAAACGTCCAGGAAGAAGCATTCTATCAACATATCCTACCAAACACCCCTCCATAGAAAAAGGATCTCCATTTCCATCAGGAGCAGGACAAAAAGCCAATAGCAACCAATATCCAACAAATAAAGCTGCCACTATCCCAATACGAGTCTTAACATTAGTATTCAAGAATATCAATGCACCAAACATCCATGCCAAACCAATACGCCCCAAGACACTTGCATAACGTTGATGTTCAAAATCAAAATTCAGCAAGCCGTTATAAATACATCCTAAGAGGACCAATGTCAAACCACGACGAATAATTTTCTTATAAATAGCAGCCTGTGTCATACCACTTGCCTTCTGCTTTTCTAAAGAATATGGAAACGAAATTCCTGCAATGAATAAGAATAAAGGGAAAATCATATCCTCAAAAGCAAAACCGTGCCATGGAACATGTTGCATCTGTTCAGCTATTGTCTGAAAGAATGGTATAGGAATCAAAGTTGCCAATCCAGCAAAAATAGCTCCTTCCCCTATTATAAAAAACATATCAAACCCACGAAGAGCATCTAACGACTGAAGTCTTTGACTTTTCACTTCTTTTTTCATGATAATAAAAACCTGTTTTGTTATTTATTTTATAGAATTATATTTTTCATACAATTGTATTATATCCTGTCATTTTTATGTCACAGTAAAAATCTAAATAAATCTTTGAAACACTAGAAATTTAGTTTATAACGAATAGATCTGAAGCAAACGAACTTGATCTTATATTTTGTTATACTCAATATAAGATTACAGATAATACATATCAAGTATGTTTTTACTCAAACGCCCTTCTTCCTTAATAAAAGACAAGCAAATCATATCATTCAAGTTTAAGAGACTTGAATACAATACCTGGAGCTCATTGTTTTGTAGTATCACCTAAAATCAGAAAGAACTATATTCCCAAAAAGAAACTTGAATATGCCAGCCTTAATCGCAATAATAAAATTTTTAAGGAGTTCACATACGATCTCATTTCTGAGGTTCGTAAAATTGTAAAACGAATATTTACAATATCTGAAGGAATGTCTGAATTTTTAATTCATCAACAATTGATCTTTCCTCACCGTATACAGATGGACTTAGTTCTGAATAAAGAAAGACGCACAAAGTATCCCCTCTTTCTTCACTCTGATATCAGCTCTTTATCATTAAAAAAGTGACAAATCAAACTTTTCTTTAACTATCTCAAACCGTACCCAAAGATAAAAATGTTCGGAAGAATAACCGAAAGAGCTGTACGTATACTGATCTATAGAGCAAATTGTTTCTTTTGCCTTGAACAGACATCCAACACGATATACACAATTAGATAGAACAACATATAAAATCTTACAAATTTCTAGAATAGCGCTAACAGATAACGGAAACCACTCTCCTGAAAGATTTATTCGACAAAACTAAATTTCAAAATTTCAATGAACTCTTAGATCTTGACGGATCTA
>JAHHQS010000135.1 GCA_020026285.1 Parabacteroides sp.
TCGTATTATAATCACTGACTTCCCAAAAGTCAACCCCTTATGCAGCATGGATCGTTGCATAAGGGGTTCTCTTTACTTGAATTCTAGCTAGATCATTTCATCTTACCAGCAGGTGCCGGAAACTTTCGGCACCTGCTGGTCTTTTCAGTAGACTTTCTTTGGGAGGTTTTAGGAGTGCGCTCCTAACGATTGTACTGTTTTACGACTCTTGGGAGTATAAACAGTCTGCTCGCTAAGATGATACATATAAATCAAGAACTGTACTTTAATTTGTTTCAAATAGTTTTATTATATTCAATACAAATGAATGGTCATTGATTTTTTGGTCAACATACTGATGAAAATTTTCTATATCAATCTTACCACCGTTTAAAATTTCATTATAATTAGGATAGTTTTTCAAAATATTATCACGTGTAATTGAAAAGCTGCTTCCGCTAAAATTAAATGTGATATATTCAAGGTTATCAATCAAAGCAAACATTGAAACAGAATTATATACTAATGCTTTTTCCGTATATAGGTTTTCATTATCATACCAATTTGTAAAATGGTAGTCTATGATTATGCCACAGTTTTCAGAGTCAATCTCAAATACATATCCATATTCAGAAAAGGGTAATGCTCCTATAAGATTTCCTATATTAGCATCATCTCCAACATACTCGCTTTGAAATTGCATAAGATGTTCAATCGCACTTATATTTTGATTAAAAGGACTTGTCGGAACAGTATCAATATTATACTGCTTTTTATGGTCGATAAGATAATATTCGTTTGGTGTGTCTGCATTCACTTGATATACATTGTAAAATAAATTGCAATATTCAATAAGTTTATTATCGTTAAAAACAGTTGTCGTTTTATATCTATAAATCGGCGGTTGCTTAAATTCTGTTACCCCAATATAGTCAGTAATAAAAAAGGCGCTTAAAATTACAAAAAATAAGCATATAGAAATCAAGCTTTTTTTGAGTAAAGATAATGGCTTTAATGCTTTGAATGTACCTGTGACTATCAATAACAGTCCAACAAGTGAATATATGCCTCCCCAACTGCTTTTGGATGGAAAAGCAGTAAAAGAACAAATACATATTAAAACACCAATTCCTATAATAAAGGCAACTATTTTTTTGTGCTCATACTTTATCTTTCGGTCTGAATAATCAATTGCGCGAATTAAGTTTTGCTCTGAGTATTCAATCACTTTTTCTTTTACTATTTCTTCTCCTGCTAAGAGTTCATTTAAAGAGATTCCCAATTCTTTGCCAAGTGGCTCCAGCAAAGACAAATCAGGCATATAATTTCCATTTTCCCATCTAGAAACGGTCTTGTTGCTTACACCCAATTTTTCACCCAGTTGTTCTTGTGTTAATCCTTTTTTCTTGCGGTTTGCAGCAATAAATGCTCCAATCTTTTTGCTATCCATAAATTCAGCTCCTTTCAAAAAAACTTTATCAATTTACGTCCAAAATGAACACCCCACAAATAGCGAATCACAACTTTCGTCATGAATATTATAGCTCTTTTATGAAAAAAGGCACTATTCTTTTGAATAGTGCCTTTTTCATCTCTTAATTTCTTTATTTACTTGAGGATAGAAGATAATACAGCGATAAATTCATCTTGCGTTAAGCCATTTGCATTTACACAAAAGCCAACATTTTTATACATAAAGATTGCGTGGTGGTAGTGACTTGCTTCAGAATAACCTATTGTAACCTTCCAATTATTAATGATAGATTTTTCTTCTGATGATTCGTCAAAGCCATAATCTAAAGCAGGTAAAGAGCCCTTTTTAATTTCAATATTAACCTTTCTCTTAAAATCTTCGTTAGCATAATTTAGAACGGTTTGATCCCAATAAACATCGCCGGCACCACCATCTTTTCTATAAATCCCATAAAATTCGTCATCCCATTCCTTAATATCGCTGGGAACGGACGGAAATATTTCAACACCATAATAATCGTTTATTTCAGCTTTGTTCATTTTCACAAAGTCTTCCGGTCTTACTTCATAGTCAAGTTTTAATCTATTTGTGCTATCTGTGGGAAATGAAGTCATATTGTTAATTACGATTTTATTTTTTGTGGGTGATTCATTGGGATCGTAATGATCTACCTCTCCGGGATGTATGGAATCATTTGCAATTTGTGTTGGCTTATTTTCAAATAATCCGCCTTGCCAAACGCCAACTCCTAATAAAGCAACAAGGCAAATGCAACAAATTGGTGTTACAGTTTTTACAACAATCTGTCTTCTGCGCCTTTTCTCTGTTTCATATTTGTCTCTTCGCTCAAGAACGTTGTTTGCAATTTCATTATAGTTCTTCATAAACAAAGCCCTCCGTTTCAAGTTGAGATTTTAAAGATTTTTTTGCTCTATAAATAAGATTTTCAGTTTGTTTGTATGTCTTTTCGAGGATAGATGCGGTTTCCTTTATAGTGAAATTTTCAAAATAGATCAGATAAAGCACATTGCTGTATTGCACATTTATTTTATTAAGAGCTTTATGTAACATTATTTTTTGCTCATCCTTAAAATAATCTTTTTCAAGATCGGCTTCATCTCTTAAAATAGCTGATAGTTCTTCTGCTGAAACTTCACTAATTTTCGAGTTTTTTCTTATGTAATCAACCGCAATATTTCTGCCAATGGAATACAGCCACGTTTTAAAACTGCTTTTTCCTGAAAAATATGGCTTTTTAGTAACTAACCTGACAAAAGTATCTTCCATTAAATCTTCAGCAATATGAATATTTTTAACATAGCTGTTTATATAAAGCATAAGACCATCTTTGTAGTCCTTGATTATCTCGACAATGCCGTTATCATCGCCATTAAGAAAACGGCGGTAGCTACTTGCACCGTTATCCATTAAGCTCCTCCTTTCTAAAAGGTTAATTATCCTTTCACTTATTAGTCGCAGTTTTTAATATTTTCCCTCACTTAAATTAAATTTGTTCCAATTATAGCATAAAATATTTATAGGACAGCAATTAAGAATAAAATAATGCCACCCATACTCAAATAATAGATGGGTGGCATTATTTGAACAAACTCAGATATAGTAAGTGAGTTTTAAATATTTTTTGTCATACTTTTTCAAAGCTAATATATTTTTCCCCTTGAAAAGTCAATTTACCCGTAGAACCCTTTTTTAGCTTATCATATTTCAACTTGCTTACCCGTAATTTTACAGAGTCGCCACCTTCTAAGCTAAAAATTATATAATAAATTGGAAGAACTTCATCCTTCATTCCCATACCGCTCTCAAAAGGTTCACTAGTATGATATTCATCAATTGTTTTTGCACTTATAGTTGCCATAGTAACAACTCGTGGTGAACGTTTATTTCTTATCCATTGAAGACTCACTATAACGATGATGAAACCGAAAACAATAATAAACATTACAATGAACGAAATCAGTTCAAATGTTTCAGTATTAGTCATGTATATTCCTACCTTTTCATAACCTATGACTCAGTTACAGAAAATCAAGAAAGTTCAAGATCATCAACCGAAGCACGATAAAGCAAAGAATCATTGGCTGTAATTGCAATATTTTGCTTTCCAACAACTTTGCTGTCATACAGTGCAACTACTGTAATGGTAGAATTTCTTTGGATAGTACCGTCATCTGACATAGGACTCCAATAGAGAATCTCACCTTTACTATATGATGCTGACTTTCCGCAATTTGTTACGATTCCGGTGCTCTGATCCCATTTACACAAAGTACCATTTTCCGTTGTAACGCTTATCTCATAGTTTCCTTCCACGTCAAATTTAAACGGGAACCCCGGAACAGAACTTGTAAGAGGTGTGTACTTCCCTAATAAGATTTCAACATGTGGCTGCATGACCACAGCATTGGTATCTGCAAGGATATTTTCAGTCAATGTGTAATCCTCAGTACTTGCTGCATACGCTGTTAAAATAAATCCATTGAACGAATAATCGTAATGCTTATTTTCATCCGAAATTCCAGGAATTAGTCTGTCCTCATGTAAAAGTGCAGAGATTGCAGTGAACGCACTGATAATTAGAGCAACACAAGCCGCAACAGCAATCCATTTAGTTGTTGTAGGAATTCTGTTTCTTTTTGGTTTATAGGAAACTGCCTCTGTAATCAAATCTTCGTCAATATGTTCCATTGCATCAACAATTCTTGGCTTTTTCATAATGCAATACCTTCTTTCTTCAAAAAGTCTTTCAGACGAATTCGAGTTCGGTGAAGCATGGATTTTACTTTTTCTTCCCGAAAACCATATGTTACTGAAATTGTTTTAATAGAATCACAGAACCAGTATTTTCTTATAAAGACATTTCTGCTTTCGGCTGATTCCGTTTTGAGAAACTTACTAATAGCTGCACTGATATCCTCATTACAAATTTTCTCTTCAATTTGACTGTCAGAGAGTACAGATTCCAGCTCATCAAAAGAAAAAAGTAACTCCGGAGTTCTCTTTCGTGCCATATTATAGTCTAAACGCTTTAATGACAGATTACGTGTTATTTTACAAAGAAACGCCATAAAATTATTCGGCTTTTTCGGCGGAATTGTGTTCCAAGCACCAAGATAAGTATCATTTACACACTCTTCTGCATCCTCAATATTAAAGAGAATATTATGCGCAATGTGAAAACAAAGTTTTCCATATTTATTGCCGGTTTCCCGAATGGCAGCTTCATCTCTTGCAAAATATAATTCAATAATTTGAAAGTCCTCCATACATTCACCTCCTGTTCGTGTTTTTCTGAAAGGCCTTTCTACCTATTCAGTACGGTTTTAGAATGAAAAGTTTCGCAAATTGAAAATTTTTAAATATCTGTTTTAGAAAGGCAGATTTGTAACTGTTAAAAAATTTTTGAAATGTTTAATGTGGTCTTTCAGTATTATATCATATTGCTTTAAATTTTATAAAGTCTTTCTCAAGCGTTATTAAATGGGAACTGATTACTGTCTTGTTTCCACTGTATCTGAATAAAAGAAAAGCCGAGAAGATCCTTTTACAGTCCTTCTCGGTAATTTTCTCGTCCAGCTGCAATGCTCTCTGTCCTAATTTCGGTAAGCTGTCCTTAAAACCTATACTTTCAGGCAATATCTTTTTCGATAACAACAAATAGTCTTTTATACTATATTGCTTTCCCTTGTTTTAATTGCTTATATAATATAGTTTTTTCAAATTTTTATCTATTTCTTATGCGTATAAGTCCCCTATGAAATAGGTAACCCACCTTTCTTAACAGTCAAACAGGTTGCCTCATTAATATTATTTCTTACTCTGATTTTATAAACAAATAAATTTATCCAAATTGGCGAAACTCTCAAGATGCCATATTCTAAAATAGAATCAGAAGAATTTTCTGTTTTCAACAGGTATAGATTAATTTAGATAGTAAATTGATTCAAATCATTTGCACTTTGGAAGTTGAAAATGATGAGCTTTCTTGTATAAGAATGTAACACATTGTTTGTGCTACTCTAACCACATAGCGGTAAACTGTGATTTAATTGTCCGCTTTCCGCTTTAAACGCGCATCGAGATCATTTACAATTTTTTGCTCTTTATTAAATTCTTCTTTTAACTCTACAACTAGTCTTTTTAGAGCATTCACAACATCGTCCGCCTCATATTCAATACTATCCTCAACGCCATCTGATGCTCCACCATCTTCATCGAAGTTCAGATAACCAACAATCAGATTTACATATCCCCTTGCGAGCATTTCCTTGTCCTCTAAAAGAAAGATGTTGATCCGTTCTTCTGACCCAGCTTCTGGTGTCCCTCGAAGTTCATCAAAAAACAGAGTATAAACTTTATCATCCGTTCCAAAGATTTTTATATTTTCTCCATATTTAATAGAATCAGGAAGCTTTCTCTCTGTTCTTTGTGATATCGATTCCTCTTTACAGAGTATCCAATATCTAACGTTTTTCAAATTTTCATCAGTGTTCGTGCAAGATAAATCCATTGAACTACTTGTCACAGAGGAAAAGGCATTAATAAATGCTTTAGCATCGTCTTCTTTCATCTCATTTTCTATCTGGGTATCAAATTCATCATACCGTAGCAGTAAATCTTCATAATCAGATGAAATACCATTATATTGCTCGAAAACCTTAAGTATTTCTTGTGCTATGCTTGATTCATTTAAGTCCTCTGCTAAAACATCAGCATATTTTGATAGGGGAACAAACCCCAATTCTTCCCTGTCGGCATCCTCAAATTCTCTGTATAAATTTTCTTGCTCGTCGTCAATTTCAACTCTGCTTTCTCGTGAATCTCCTCCCAGCACAATGGTGAAAGGCAACACTCTTATTTCACCAGTTTTGCTATTGAGTTCAACTCTACAAGGAAATCTTACATCATGTTTTTCAAAAATATGTTTTTGCTCAACAAATACATATTCTTTTTCTTCAGAATCCCAAGGAGCATTGTCAAAATCATCAAAATAACAATCCACGGACATATTACCATGAATCCATAAAGATGCTGTAATTTCATTCCCGTCTATATCGTCTATTGTGTGAAGATTCATATCTAATAGATTGCAATGTTCCAGGTATGTTTCATCATAGTCATATCCATCAGCAACTCCATCTCGATCATATGATAATCCATGCACTTCAACACAACTATCATCAATCATATCGCTAATTGTCTGCTTAATAGAATCATAGCTTCTCTTTATATGTTCAAGTGCAGCAGTATATTCTTTTTCGTTTTTGCTTAATGTGTCAAAGAGCTCTCCTAAAGAAGAAAAGAACATATGGTTTTTACTGTTGGTACACGCTTTTATGAACCCATGATCCTGACTAACGATTGCTACAGTCTCATCGTTACCAAAGCGCTTTTTAATCTCTTCAGCAATAAAAGCATCTGGAAATTCTTTCCTTTTTTTCTCACTATTCTCAAAAGGCGGACGAACAGAAAAATAATCTTCTAGAATTTTTTCAAGGTTTATACCACATGTATCAAGTCTTTCAACATTGCAATCTTCCAAAAATTTTTCAAATACATCTTTTGCACTTTTATGGATAGTTTCCTTATCTGGTATCTGAACATATATCCCCATTCCAATATCAACTAAATATTGTTCTGAAAGTTTGTCCAGATATTCTTTTCTTAATTTTCTTGCTTTTCCGCATACGCTATCAACACTTCGACATATATGTTTTTCTACTTCACTTATTACGATATTGCTTAGTACGAGCTTGATTTTGCCATTTTGAACATTTTTAACAAGCAAGCCCATCGTACTATCTGTGCTAAAATCATATTTGTTTGCTTCAAATATATTTGTATCTATCGTAACATTTAAAGGGTATTTTATCATTTTTCACACCATCGCAACTACAAAATACAGCGCAATTCATTTCCTTTCTTGTCCAAATTTTTCTATTATACCGAGATTGTTTGATTCAACAACTGACCATTTAGTTCAATTACATGCTCGTTTGGTACATAGTGATAAATTGAGGCGATAATAATCTGATTATCTGAGAAATCTCTTTGCAGAATCTGCATCATCTTGCCAATATTCATTTCGTCAACTTCTTTTCCACTCGGAGAATCCAAAAAAATAGGCAATTTGATCCCAAGAACTTTTTCAATTTCAATAATGTATGCAAGCCGAAAAGAAAACACGGTTTTGTGCAGAACCGCTCCTGACAATTCCTTTAGGTTGCTTGTAAAGAGATACTTCCAAGTCATTTTTTCGGCATCAGTATCTCCCAACTCACCCATATATTTTTGTACTGTTTTTATCATGGACTGAGTTACATTGTTGCCATCATTGGTAATTTGAGAGATTTGACTGTTTAGTGTACGCCTCTCTTTTTCCAAGTCACCAATTATTCTTTTCACATCAATTGGGCTAATATCGACCTCATTCATCTTTCGATCAAAAACATCAGCCAAAGATTCCGTTGGGAATAGTGATAGTTGTTGTTCCTCTTCTCTAATCTCAAGTTCTATCTTTTCGATTTCTTTAAGTATTCTTTCTAATTTCGGAATAAGTAGTCTTTTCTTTGCCTGCAGGAAATCGATACTGTCTGTTGCTCCGATAATCATGTCACGAGTAACGCAGATTTCTTGTCCAGTTTCAAGCCTAATTACCAGCTTCATATCATCGATGAGTTCGATGGCTTTTTTATTGTTTTTTATATTTTCATCAAGTCGTCTAATCTCTTTTTTTATTTGATCTCTTTCAACTTTGAGCTGATCCTGCATCAAAAGCCGGTCACGGTTGTAGCTGTTTTTTGTTAATGAACGCTCCGCAGAAGCGATAGATTCTCTATATTCGGCTATATTTAATATTTGCTTATACTTCTTGATATTTTCTTCAACTTTCTTTTTTCTCAACAGAAGATCTGCACAGTTTCGTCCTGACAGGCCTCTGATAAGCTCGTCAATATTAAAATGTATTCCAGCTATGGCTTTACCTCGATTTAACAGTGTCCAGCCCTTCTCTTGATCAGCATAGATTGCTCCAAGCAGGTTATTAAGTATATCCTCATTGTCGGTTTCAAAGATTTTCTCATGCAGTTCTTTGATTTGCATAGGGAGTACAAATGAATATCGTGCATCTGTTTCTGTGAGTTCGATGGAATCAGCTGTCTCTCTATTCAAAGTTACAACGGTTCCATTATCTTTCTCTAAAACAAGTCTAACTCTGCAAGATTCAATTTTAAAATTTTTTGTTCCTGGAACAGCATATCCTAATCCGTATAAGATGCATCTCATAAGAGTTGTTTTTCCGGCACTGTTTTTTTCACTGTAAATAAGGTTAAATCCGGCTTCAAATAACCGTTCTGTACAAAATAGTCCTTGAGATATATATATGGATTTTATTTTCATAACGATACCTCTCTACTTATATTGTTAATCAAATATCTTTGCTGAATTATTTTTGCGAGAACAACCTTTGTAACAGCCTCTTGAACTTCCTCATCTAAGGCTTCTAAGGAAAAAGCAGAAATATAATCTTTCCACTTTTCCTTAATGAATTTGCGAGTACGCTCTTTCATCGGCAAAGCATAATTTGACGAATTATTATAGTCATATAGGATTTTTGTTATAAGATCATATTGCTCTGTATTATTATTTACTAGATAAGAATATTGAGATGTTACCTCATTTATAAAACCCTGGTCATATTCATCAATGTATTCCGATGGCAGTTGCTTGCCTAATGTCAATACAATAACCGGCCATACAATTTCTTTTTTACTCAGTTTTATCGTTATATCCGTTTGAGACCCATTATGAAAAAGATCATTTTGCCAAACCTGCATAAGTTCTGTTACACTTAAGACCTGTCCTAAGTTTAGCTGATTAATAAAGTCTCTAATTTTTTCTTCAATTACTTTGTATCTCGTCTTTAAATTATCTGTTTCAAACATAAAATAGTATATTTGAAATTTATCCTTATTAAATGAGATATTGAGTCGTTCAACAATTTCATCAATTATCTTCTTTGCTTCATCAGATAAATCACGATAGCCAACTAATGTTGGGGGACCATAGAAAAAACTTTTTGAGGTATCCTCCTTGAGTGGATTTTTTGAATTCGTGATTAGAATCAATTGCTCCACTGACTTACCATCAGCCTCTGAGAGTGTTTTTATGGCTTTCTTAAGATTACTTCGAACATTAGAAAAATCACTGCTTCCTTTTACAACAGATTTTGCCTGAGCCATAATGCTATTTCCATTATTCATAGTAAGCTGAATATCTTCGGAGGGACCCTCCATTCGAATTTTTTCAACATCTTTTATATTATCAAGTAATAAAAAAATTGTCGCATTGACTTGAAAATCAAATCCAAATAATTCTGGACTTGCATTAGAACTCTTAGCCATTGTTGTTCCCTCTCTTTACACTTATATTATATTTTCTCCAGTATACACCTCATATTTTACTTTAAAATTAATTATATCATAGCTTTTAAAAAAATACTAACTATTTTCAACGTGGTACTTTCGAGTTTTCACTATGGAAATGGTTTATTTCTCGTCAAATGAATGTCCTGCCTAAAAAATAAGGAGTAAGCACAAAGAAGCGCTCCTGTACATAGTTATGTATAAATCTATTCAACAGTCACAATTTTAATTAATCTTTTGCTGATATGTTCATCCACTTAACCAGCTGCATTTAATTTTCGTCCTTAAGTTGTTCGTGAAAAAGAGCGGGACGCAGTGTGATTACATTTTCATAAGTAGAAAATGAGATGGTTTTTATTTGATTAACAACTGTGC
>JAHHQS010000136.1 GCA_020026285.1 Parabacteroides sp.
TTTTTGTTTATTCTAATCTCTTCACTGTCTTTTTAATCTTGAAACTAGAGACCATTTGGTTTATTAATCATCTTCTTTTTATGATTATTAGAGAAGATTCTAAATACTATCCTTTCTGTTTGAAACAAATTCTTCCTATTGATCTGATATGACAAGTATTTTAAATTTATATATTTGTAAACAAGACTGAAAAACACTATAAACAGATTATGATATCAAGTATCATGATCTAAAATGATAAAATTTCTGACAACACTTTAATAAATACGACCATGAAAAAGAACAAATCATTAAAAAGCATAAGCATGAGCTTTATGATGTTCGCTGTGGCATTGGGACAGACTTCTTGTAATCAGAATGTCCAGAAAGATTTTGTAACAGGTGTACCGATTCCGAATAGTGTGGGCGGCTATCTGATTTCAAAAACGGACAAAATGGATCAGACTTTTGGTGGTGGTTATTCCATGTATGTCACTGTTTATCCTCTTTTAAAGAATTATCCCGGAAGAGATTTCCAATCCGGACTTTTTGGAACCTGGATGTTTCCTTTCAATGAAAAAAAGAGTGATAAAAAGATGTATTCAGACATCGAAGGCGGATTAGGCTGGTGGCGAGATACTGAATTTGCTACCGAAACGCCCAAATTCATTATGGGAGGTGTTCAGCTAAACTTCTGTGGTTGGGCCAATGGACCCGGAGCCGGAAAAGGTAGAGACTGGAGCCAGCCTAAAGGAAAATATGGAGTAGCACATCTTACTCCATGGCTTATCTGGCCTCCTGATGGATTAAACATAAAACAAGGTTCATGCGGTGAAGTTCTGGGAAGTGGTTATCTACCTCTGCCATTAGCCGAAGCAAAGGAAACAACTAAAGGACAGAATATTCCTACGGGAGATCAATGCTGGACATTATTTCTGAATACAAAAACATTCAAAGGTCCGGTTGCTTTCTTTACACCTTACTTCTGGAGTGAATCCTATCTGAAAGAACCGAGTTTGAGTGGCATGTTCTTCGACCAGCGTCCATCAGGATCGAGTAAGGCTTTCCAACAGGAAACACAGCATATCTACTCTTATGAAGCATTCGATTCCAAAGGGAACAAATATGCTAGGATTGCTCCTACTCAATATCCAGTAGACGATAATGGGGACGCTAATCTAGTACACAGATTGATGGTTTACAAAAAAGAAGCACTGTGGAACAAAGTGGATGCATGGTTTAATGGAGGTCCGGTTGCCGACACACGGATTGATGTAAATCAGGGAGCGATGCAAGGATTCAAACAAGGTGTACGCTCAAACTGGAAACTGTATGAAGAAAATGTAGCCAAAGATAAACTGGCTTATCTGAACATTACCGATTTTATGGATTTTAATGCCACCGATCCGACAACTTTGAGATTCCATTGGCAGGGAGATCTGATCACAAGAGGGAAGACCAAATTTGGCAAGTCAGTTATGACACTTCCGGAATATTATAAATGGGTTCAAAAAGATTCAAACGATTCCATTGGCAAATGGATTGCAGTAGATCCGAAGACTGTTCCGACCGAAACAAAATTGCAGAGCGTGGAGTTCAAGAATACCACTCCTCGGAACAAAATGCCCTATATAACTCCGGATGGAGCTGAAACCTGCTGGAAGAAACCAGGTCCTGCAGCCGGTCCGTTCAAAGCAAAGTTGGGCGATGGCAGCACGATCACTTACTACTGGTACAGATTCTGTGATCAGCCAGCATTAATGAATGCCGATCTGACAAAAGCAGAAAGAGAAAGAATGCAAAAGAAAGTGGAACTTCTGCATAAATACTGGACTAAAGAGAAGGAATATCTGCCAGCTCCTCTGAACAATTACGAACTGACTGAAATAGATCCGGCATTGATTGTCACTCCACCTGAAGGTCTTGAAGTTGGATATGTTCCTATTGTGACAAGTCAAGGTCTGGAATAAAATAACTAATTATCCGAAAAGAGGAAGCCTATCATAAAGAACAAAAGAGGGTGTGTCAAAATTCATTTTTTGAAAACATGAACTTATAATTTGAAATTTGATCACCCTAAAAGACTAAAAAAAGGCCGTATCAAACTCTGTATTGAGTAATGATGCGGCCCTTTTAAGTATTATGGTTATAACCTGTAACTTTTGAGAGTAGTCATTTCAGTTTTGACACACCCTCTTTTACTTTTTATAATATTTTTCGAACCCATTTGAACATTTTATAAGGCATATACCGGAAAGGCAGATCCAGCCACGTTGGTGTAGTTATCACTGCCCGCTGATGTGAAAAGGCATTGAAACTAAGCTTTCCGTGATAATGTCCCATTCCGGAATTACCAACACCGCCAAAAGGAACATTCTCATTGGCAATATGCATAATAGTATCGTTGATGCAAGCTCCACCAGAAGAAGTTCGAAGAATCACTTCCTTTCCTGATTTTACCGAACCAAAATAATATAGCGCCAGTGGTTTTTCCCTTTCATTCACAAAACGTATCACTTCCTCCGTCTTCTCAAAAGGAATCATAGGAAGAACCGGACCGAAAATTTCTTCTTTCATCACCGGAGAATCCAACGATACATCGGCTAGTAAAGTTGGTTCAATGTAACGTTCTGAAGCATCCGTATGTCCACCCAGAACGATCTTTCCATCCGACAAATAGGAAGAGACACGTTGAAAAGCCTTATCATTGACAAGACGGACAAAATGTCTGCTTCTCTGAATATCTGCCCCATGCATTTCATGAAGAGCCGTTTCAAAAGCCTCTACAAACTGATCCTGCAATGAAGTCTGAATTAATAAATAATCTGGAGCGATACAAGTCTGTCCGGCATTCAATGTCTTTCCCCAGGCAATACGACGAGCAGCTGTTTTGATGTCAGCTCCCTTATCAACAATACAAGGACTCTTCCCCCCCAGTTCCAGTACAACCGGAGTCAGATGATGCGAAGCTGCTTCCATTACAGTTCTACCCAAAGACGGACTTCCAGTAAAGAAGATCACATCGAAATGTTGTTCCAGCAAAGCGGCATTCACTTCACGATGTCCCTGAATCACGGCTATGTATTTCTGATCGAAAACTGATTCTATCATCCGCTGCAGAACCTTCGAAACATTCGGCACATAAGGAGACGGTTTCAAAACTGCCGTACAACCGGCTGCAATAGCCCCAACAAGCGGATTGAGTAATAACTGTACCGGATAATTCCATGGAGAAACAATTAAAGCTGTTCCCAGAGGTTCACTCACAATACAACTGCTTGAAGGAAACATTTTCAATGGAGTACACTTATGTTCCGGCTTCATCCAGGATTTCAGATGAGATTGATGATTTTTTATCTCACCAGAAACAATACTCAATTCCGTCAGAACTGCTTCTTCCTTCGATTTATGAAGATCAGTCCACAAGGCATCGCATAAAGGTTCTTCCCATTCCTTCAGTAGATTTTCCAAACGACAAAGCTGTTGTCTGCGAAAATCATATTCCAAGGTAACACCTGTTTGGAAAAATTTACGTTGAGCAGATATCACCTCATTGATCTCTTTGATTGAGTTTGAAACAAATTCCATATTCCAAGAGATTATTATATTATTTCTTGCGACCTGTAAAATGATCCATAGCCGAATAAATACCTAACCATCCACCTAAAATAGTATCAAACCAGGAAGTAGGCAAGATACCCTGTACAAAACGGATGAAATGGAAAGGCCATGGAATTCCCTTGAAATCGCAGTTATGTTCAATAGCACGGATGATCTTGCGAGCAGTCTTTTCCGGTTTCAAAATCGGGAAGAAACGAGACTCTACTCCATCAAACATTCCGGTATTGATGTAATAAGGAGCAACAGTTGTGATATGAACATTTTTTTTGGCCTCGTGCAATTCTATTCGAACAGAATCGGACCATCCGATTACAGCCCATTTACTGGCTACATAAACGGACATTTTAGGATTGGAAATCATTCCTGCTGCAGATGCTATATTACAGATATGCCCTTTGTTACGAGCCAGCATTCCCGGTAAAGCTTGTTGCGCTACAAACATTGGCGCCATAGCATTAATACTCATTGTTCGCTGAATCTCCGATACAGTCTGATTCTCAAAAGTTTTATTACTTGTTACAATACCCGCATTATTAATTACAATATCGACATCTCCGCAAACACGGACTGTTTCTTCAAACTGTTTCTGTACGCATGCAACATCCGACACATCAACACAGAATCCTTCAACTCTACCTAGATGCTGAAATTCTGTTTTTGTTTGCTTTATACTTTCTTCATTAATATCCCAAATAATCAAACAACGTGCACCTTTTTCAAGTACCATACGTCCCATCAAGCGACCAATTCCTGATGCGCCCCCAGTAATCAATACTGAGTTTCCTTTAATTTTTGTCATAATTTTTAATGAATATAATTTGTATATTCCCGTTTCGGACGGTAAAGATATAGTAAATTAAGAATAGGAAGGTTAATTTTTATGCACATTTTTACAATAAATGTGCATATTTTATAAACAAAGACTTTCTCGAAAAGAATAACAGCCAACCACGCCAAAAAGACTCCCTATCATATATAAATATTTTTATATAACTTTGTCGGATGTGTTTTCAGAACACCGTCGAAGAATAATACAAAAATAATTAATATGAAGAAATTCACCTTTTTACAATATCCCTTATGTGGAACATGTAGAAAAGCCAAGAAATGGCTGGAAGAAAATGGAATAGCTTATAACAATCGTCTGATTGTAGAAGAAAATCCGACAAAAGAAGAGTTAAAGCGTTGGATACCTAAAAGCGGACTTCCTATCCGCAAGTTCTTTAACACAAGTGGAGTCGTTTATAAAGAGCTGAAACTAAAGGATAAATTGCCGAACATGACAGAAGATGAACAAATTGAACTATTGGCAAGCAATGGTAAATTAGTGAAGCGTCCATTAATGGTTTCGGAAGACACTGTATTAGTCGGCTTCAAGCCGGAAGAATGGGAAATGCTTAAATAAAAATCCACCTATAATCTATCCCTTAATATAAGAACAGGATTCAGTATAATTTATCCGAATCCTGTTTTTTCTTTTTAAAAGAATATTGACTTGATATCATTTATCGAAAGGAAGTTCCCCCTGAACCGTCTTTACCAAAGCTATTACTTTCTCGACCTCGGCACGATCTCCTGCCACAACTAAAGATAATCCACCTTCCCTTCCAGCTATGCCTCCAACACCAAAAGGAAATACATTCACATCTGCAAACTGCCTGATGGCCTCAATCTCGGTAAAGATCATACCACTTTCATAAACATGAATCTTTGGGACAAATGATAATTTTTCATTTTCTTTAACCAGCTCAGATTCTATATTTTTTAAATTTAAAGATGATTCTTTTTCCAGACCAATTGGCACTATCAACTGAGCTTTCCCCTCTCCTACATAAGGAAGCAGGCGATATGTTGTTCCACCATCAGGAGCTCCGATACAAACAGCAGCCTGCTTCTTCGAATAATTCAACAAATTTCCTCCTTTAAAAATCAAATCCCCTTCTCGAAGCTGTTTCAGACCATCTTCATACGAAAGATCTGTCACTTGCCCATTGACCAGAACTATTTCTTTCAGTTTTTTACACACATGGGTACTCATGTTCTCCACTCCTTCTGGAACAAAATGCCCAGTAAGAAAAGCGCCATGAACTTCTTTCAGACCAATCAATTCTTCTGCGAGATAAGTATTGGTTGTTCCTCGAGTAATAATAATTATACCTTTCTGCATCCGTTCTCGAACTTGCGGCATGTTTGCAATACCTTTGGCGATAAGACGTTTTCCTTCGCTGACAGTAAGGTTTATTCCTGCCACAACATTCTTTTTATCAACCAATAAAGTTGACGATTTTACTTCTTTCTGCTCTAACTGATTCATACACGATACCATAAAAAGGAAACAAAGACAAGAGAAGATATATTTTACAATTCTCATATCAATTATTTTTATTACATTTCTTCCATATATTTTTCGCCAAACGAACCATATCCATTTTCCACAAAACTCCAATAGACATAAAATGCTGATCTTTCTGCAAGACACCATTGACATTACCATTTTCACCGAAACAGTAATTATAGGCTGCATGCATTCTGACAGATTTATCCCCTTCGGGCAAAGGGAAAAACTCAACACCACCACCAAGCTGAGTAGCATCTGTTCCTGGCCAGACGCATTCGTCAGCCGGATCGGTTGTCACATTTCGATTGTAACAAGCTTTAGCAAATATATTCCAATGTTCTGTTGGCTTCATCGACAATTCACCGGTCAAGGAACAATCCTTAAAAAAGAATACATGATTTCCGGTGGCACGATTCATATAATCCAGTTCGAAGGCCACTTTTCCAAAATCAAATTTATGTCCCAATCCCAGATAATAGATAAAATGTCCCGGCTGATATTCCAGCATATTCACAGAATATACCGTTTTAAACCAATCATGATTTCCATACCAGGCTATATTATATCCATATAACTCCTCTCCTTTCTTTCGGAATGGAGATTCAGAGAATTGCATGGTTAATCTGTCGTTAGGTGTAACATTAAATCCGCAACTGACTGCAAATTTATAACAAGGTATTGTATTCCAAAATTCAGAAGCAAAGTACATTTCCATCGGATCTCTCTGATATTCATAACTACCAAAATCCAATGGCATCTTACCTCCGGCAATATCCCATTTGCTATTAAATTTATACTTCAAAAACATTCGATCTGTCCCATCAAAGAAACTTTTATCATGATGTAACTCATTCAGTCGCTGACGATAGGAATAAGACAACTTCTTTGTAATGTTTCCACTCAATGTAAGCATCAGGAATTTTCCTTTAAATCCACTATTCCCTTTAATTGGATCAGATTGCTGATATTCTCTTTGATAATCAACTCGAGCAGCCAATTCGATATTAATAGGATCACTTTGATCTTCAAACTCAATGGTTGACGACTCACCATCCTGATAACTACGGGCGGCAACAAACCACACATTCATTGTGGCAATAGTACTTGATAAAAGTAGTATTGAGCAAAGATTGTTTTTCATAATAATTTACTGAATTATCCTGTTGTGCTTATTGTTAGTTTATATTGTGATTTTTACAAAAATATCACAAAAAAGGAATCCGACAAAATTTTCAGAGCGACAAACCTTTATAAACAACTTTATATCAGCAATTAAATAAAAAATCGAGAAAGAAATACTTATCTTTATGCACCAATTATTAAATATAAAACATTCAATATCATAAAAAGACAGAGCGTATATGGTAAGATTAGGGGAAAAGGATTTTGACAATATGTATTCTCTGCTGAAAATTAGTTTCATTGCAGATGAACTCAGACCTTATAATCAACAAAAAGCTTTGTTGAAAAAATCAATCTATCATGTTTTTGCAGAAAGAGAAGCCGATACCAATCAACTGAGGGCTTTTATAGCTCTTTGGGACTTGAAAGATTTTGTATTTGTCGATTATTTTGCCGTCCATCCAATATATAGAAATCAAGGAATCGGACAAAAAATACTTCAGGAAGTCTTTGATATGACACAAAAGAACATTTGCCTGGAAATAGAAACTCCTGTAAACGAAATTACAAATAGAAGACTCCGTTTTTATCAACGAAATCATTTCAAACTCTGTAATTATGATTACAAACAACCGCCTGTTGCAAAAGGGAATGCACCAGTCAGCCTATCTCTGATGAGTTCAAGAGATATTCAACATGAAAAAGACTTTAAAAACATCTGTAAGGAAGTATATAAATTCATGTACAAACCTTTTATCTAAACATAAAAGAATAAAGTTTTTTCAAGTTACTTTAGCAATGAATTGAAGGAGATATTTTCATTCCTTCAAAATCCATTACTAAAATAAAGGTTTGGTCTTTTACTTTTTAAAAGGATTAGTTTATTTTCGCTTTCTCTCTGTAAACAATTCTTCCCCTTGTTAAATCATACGGAGATATTTCCAACTGAACTGAATCTCCTGGAAGAATTCTGATTCTGTACTTTCTCATTTTTCCGGCAACATAACATAATAGTACAGATCCGTTATCAATTTCCACTTTAAAGGTTGTGTTAGGCAATGTTTCCAATACTGTTCCTGTCTTCTCAATAAATTTTGAATTATTACTATACATAGGTTTTATAATTTATAATGTTAAACAATCTTCTCTTCAAATAATAAAAAAGCTTTTATCAGCCTGGCGTATATACGACATTATAACATTTTTTTTGTAATTAACAAATTATAAGCTTATTTTAACTATTCAGGACCTTTCAAGTACAGCCTTCTCTTTATTTTTAATTCGACCAAACAGATTTAACTTTTCTCTCACAACAAAAAATATTTTCCATCTGTTTCTGAGATAAAAGACACATCAAAAACACAGACTTATGAGAAAGATACTTATGCTTACTACTCTTTTGAGCCTTTCATCCCTATTTTGTTTTGCTCAAAACAAAAATGCCAGTTCAATAACCAAGAATGCCAACAATCCTTTGGCCAGTACTAAATCAATCAGTGTACATAATATCTACTCTCCATCGATATACCAATCAGATGGAACAATGAACACAACCTGGTTCAGATATGCACAACCTATCGGAAAAGTTCTTATCAGAGCTTCCATGCCTGTTAACACTTTTAATCTGAATTTGGAAGATCATTCTGGGCTTGGCGACTTTAATGTTTTCGGGACATATATTTTAACCCAGCCAACCTCACCAAACCAACTTGGAATAGGTCCTATTCTAACAATTCCGACCGCTACATCTTCTGCTCTTGGTAGTGGAAAATGGCAGATAGGATTGGCTTTTGCCGGCTATTTTGCTTCGAATGATGTAATTCAGTGTGGTATATTGGCTACATGGCAACATTCCTTTGCCGGAAAGAAAGAAAGAAACAAGGTTCAGGTAGCAACCATTCAGCCTTTCTTTATGTGGCAGCTCGGAAAAGGATATTATCTACGAAGTACAGCCATTACAGTCTGCGATTTTGAAAACGGAAACTATCTGATTCCATTGGGAACCGGAGCGGGAAAGATTATAAAAGCGGGAAAAATAATCTTCAACATCTTTGCTGAACCGCAATTTTCTGTATGGCATAAAGGATTTGGGGTTCCAAAGACACAAATCTTCATTGGAATCAATACTCAATTCTGATAAAACAAATATTCCTATACTTATGCCAACCAGACATAAGTATAGGAATATTTCAAAAGCTCAGTACTCTATAATAAGACTATAGCATAACCAGACTGATAGCCATAACTGCAAAACCAAGAATGACACCCAAAATTCCTAAATGGTGATGACCATATTTCTCAGTTCCCGGTAAAAGTTCATCAAACGCAATATAGATCATAATTCCAGAAACAAAAGCCAACATGGCTGCATTTAATGTGGGCGACCAAATCGGAGCCAGAAATAAAAATCCAATCAATGCACCAATCGGTTCAGCCATACCTGACAGGAACGAATACAGAAAAGCTTTCTTTCGATTACCTGTAGCATGATAGATAGGAACTGAAACAGCTATTCCTTCGGGGATATTATGGATTGCAATAGCAAACACGATAGGAATGGCAATCTCCATATTTGTCAAAGCCGATGTAAATGTTGCCAGGCCTTCCGGGAAGTTATGGATTCCTATGGCTAAAGCAAGCATCATTCCTGTTCTCTTCAAACCTTGTCTGTCTGCTTCCTCCTGTGTATGAATTTCATGAGGGTTTTCATCTTCCGGAACTCCCCAGTCAATCAAAGCTATACAGCCAATACCTAAAAAGAAGGCGGTAAGCATATATATCTGAGCCATTCTTTCAGAATATATATCAGACAACAATGCCGTTGATTCCGGCATGAGTTCCATAAACGAAACATAAATCATCACTCCAGCTGAAAGCCCTAATGCTGAAGAAAGAAATTTTGTATTTGTTTCTTTGGCCAGAAACGCTATCAAACTACCAATACCTGTTGATAGTCCCGCTATAAGTGTAAGACAAAATGCTAATAATATTTCTTGACTGCTATTTTCCATCACTTACTTCTATTTTAATACAACTTCGAATAATCTCAAAAATTATCGCAAAGTTAAATGAAGTATTGTTCTAAAAAAAAATCTTCACTTATTATTTACAGTTCTTTAACGATGGGCCGGACAAACAATTGATGTTACAGATGGCGGCCCGACAGTATTCAGTTATCAAGGTG
>JAHHQS010000137.1 GCA_020026285.1 Parabacteroides sp.
AAGGATCTGCAAACCATGTCTATTTGTTTTTGCGCAACTTATTGTACCTTATCCAACTCTCCCAAGCAATTTGAGAGTATTCTCGCCAATTTCTACAGGCAGTATCCAATAGAAAGCAAGAAATCGTGAGCACCTGACATGCTCACGATTTCTTTATAAAAACTGTGAAATTAAATACTCTTTTCTAATTCTGTAAGATGAATCAGAAAATTTGATCCATATTTTTGTTCCTGCTCGAGAAGCTCTGCGCCACGATCAATATGCGCTTTTACATATGTGGGAAAGAAATCCTCATCAGAAAGGTGTTTATTTTCGGTAAGCTCAATCAGGCATTTATACAATGAATCAGCATCGCTTGTAATTGTTTGACGATTAAGCTCACGTCCTAAAGTATTTGTATTAAAATCTACTTCTGTTAATACGCCATTACGAATTGAAAGAGCCATTGCCAGTTTGACCAAGGTATACCAGGGCATATTCTCGCTTGCTTCAATTCGATTAAATATTTCTTCTGCATTTTTTGAAGTTCTTAATTTGAATGCCATATTATACCTCGAAATATTGATCCTGATAAGCGTATGTACGCTTGTCATCCCCGTACTCTAGCATATATACGTGCGAAACCTGTTCTCCCATAATATCTAGATGACGTTCGTTTATCTCTTCGTTTGTAGAAAGAATGAAAAGCTGCCCAGACAAATCCAAGAAAAAGTGTTTGGTGATATTCGCACGATGTTCCGTATCAATACGTGCAAAAGGTGTGTCTATAATAAACGGCAAATCATTTTTGCTTTGCTGCATTAAAGACCAATACAAAGACATAACAAATATCTGCTTTTCTCCACTAGACATACGGTCTTTATCCAGTTCTATAGGAAGATCGATCGTATGTTCCGGTAAATCATTCAAATACTGTATTATAAACGAATTAGTAACCTCAGAATTATCACCCAGCAAACAATTATAAGCTGAGTTGCCAAGGCTCTTACGAAGCGATTGTTGTCCTCCATTTCTGACGCTGGAAATTAAATCAGAAATTTGAAGGGTTTGGTTTCTCAAAATATGAACATTAAAATCCGAATCAATAATAATATCGTCGAAGAACTTACTTTTCCGCATTAACTGGTTCAGTTTATATTTGAGATCGATTTCAACTTGCTTTGTTAACATGGTATAAATATTACTTTGAAGATCTTCCAATAGAAGTAATACACGACCTGAAAGTGCAGATACGGATGCTTTTTTTAGTTGCTGTTCGAGTTGCTTTCTGGTCGCAGCTAAGTGCTGAGTCTGGCTGTCCAATATAGCTTTAGATGATTCTAGTTCAGCCTCATTTTGACCCATTTGGGCTTGCAAAATTTGAATATTACTCTCAAGTTTGGCTATCTCGTTTGTATAATCTTCAATATGTTCAATATCACTAGATTGAATCTTTGCACGGATTTCCTTGGATCGTTTTAGTGATGCATCGATTCGTTTTTGATATCTTGACAATGTATGAGTGTCAAAGTCCTTAACACGATTCAATACAGCATGAATTTGCATTTTTTCGTCATCAGACAAACAGAAAAGAGCTTTAAATGAATCCCAATTTCCTGACAATAATGAATTTGAAATTTGCTCAAGGGCGGCTTTAATTGCTGAATTCGACTGTACACCGGCATCATGCATTATTTGCTCAAAAGATGAGAAGAAATCTGATGTGTTCAGCTTGGCCTGAACTAACTTATATGTCATATATTCTTCTTCGTCTTTAATCTGAGGGAGTACCTTAGATACAGTATTTTTTAATATCAAGAACGGCAAAATATCGGTTGCAATACTTTTGCGTTGCCAGTTTATACGCTCTCTTTTTTCTTCCTCGGTTTTTAATTCTCCCTGTAAATCATTCCATTGAGATAATGTAAGACCGCCGTGTGCAGCGTATTGACTTCTTAGCTGCTCCAACTCATTTTCTGCTTTAATTTTTTTGGTTAATAGCTCATTATGAAATGCTTGCAAGGCTTCTACATTTTCTTGTGCCTGCGCAACCTGTTTCTGCATTTCAAGATATGCTCCAGTCTGGTCTTCATCGGATTTCTTGTTTAAGTTAAGTACTCTACGGACGTTGTCATGGAGAATATCAAATGTATCATTGCCGCTCAAAATCATCAGAGCTTCACGAATATTAATTTGATTATTACTTAAAAAATAATCTGCAATTTTCTCACCATCGAAAAAATACAATTTTAACATATCTGGCGGAATAAGGTGAATAAGGTAATTTTGAAATGTAGCAATTTCTTCAGTATCCATTTCGATATCATTTTGTGATACCCTTATACTTTCTTCAACGTTGCCGTTTTCCCAAGACCAAAGCCTAGTAATTTCATAATTTAAACATTCACGAGATTCTGCATGCTGAAATGAAATTTTAATATAAGCACTTTCGGAGGAATTTAACCTGGCTCGGTTATTTATTAAATTGTAAATTTCTTTAAGATAGAATCTACCAGCAGATTTATATCCGAAGGCATAATTACCGTATAGGCAGAGCTGAATTGCGGTAAATAATGTAGTCTTACCGGCGCCATTTTTTCCACCAATAATAACAATACGCTTTTCAGGATCATTCGAGGTCAGATCAAAAGTGCAACGCCCTTCGTACGAGCCGAAATTATATAGTTCTATTTTTTTAATTTTCATGTTGCAATCCTTCCTGAATATTATCAAAATGAAGCCAACCTTCATTCAGTATCCTGTCAACATCTTTAGCTGTAAAGGCCGTTCTTGTAAAGAATTTAGAATTATCTACGGCAATCATCAATTTAGAAATCAGGTCAAACGGGACCTCGTATTTTTCGCACAATTCTGTAATCAAAGTTAGTTCCGTCTCGGAATATTTGGCTTTTTTAAACTGATCCCAAGGAAGACGTTTTCCCTTAACTTCATAATAAATATCAACTAAGGCACGCCGAGTAAGGTCACCTTCGTCTTCCCACAATTTGTCTATCATTTTAAGCTCGTCCAAGGTAATAAGTTCAAAGCCGGTTTCCTCTTCAAGTGCTAATAGACGACGGAGGATTTCCTTCCGTGATTCCATTGTAAAGGGGCCTCGGCCGAACTCACCGTTTGCCATTTTGTAAACAGAACCATTACGGCGACGATAATCTCGTGCCTCAGGGGTTCGACGTAATTCAACCAGCCAATTTCGAAAATCTCGTAAAGGGATGAGTTCTGTAGATCCGTGGTCTATAAAATTCTTCAAAGATTTATCTTCAGTTACCATCGTACAGATCCAGCAGCCGAAACGAGAATTACCAGTAACTGCCATATTATCTCTGTTTACCTGACCTACAACACTATCTTCTTCACCTAGATTTTCTCCTTGGTAAAGACTGTACAAATAGTTATTATCTGTATTCCATGCACTAATGCCGTTGTCTTTTAGAAGGTATTTCCAAACTACATCATTGGGGATTTTTGATAAAGGACTGTACACATAGGCCTTAGGAATGTCTTTGTGCGGCGTAAGAATTTTTCCTTCAATTTCATGAGATGTAATGCTTCGAGATCTTGCGGCACTTTCGGCTTTCCGTACACCTAATAATATTACAACTTCGCCATCTTTTTTTATGGTATTATAAGTAAAAGTATTAGACGGTGCAATTTTAAGCCGTTCAGTACACCATCTAAAACCAGGAGGTTCTGGAGTTGGGTAACCCAATCCGATAACTAAACTCCAAAAGGACTGACGCACTTCAGGATAAATTATATGAGATTCAATATTTAGTGCCATTTTTTTGCTGGCGTTATTAATAGCTGCACTCATTCGGTGCATATATCGTTTTACTATGGGATTTTCTACCATTGTATCCGAAGTTACGATATACACTTTCTTTTTCCGCTGAGAAGGAGCAAGATCTGTCAACATTTCGAAAACGAGTTGGCATAATAATGTCGAGTCCTTTCCTCCACTATAACCAATCATCCAAGGACGCTGATCATGGAGATAGACCCTTCGCATCTCTTCTTTTATATAAGTAAACTCTTCAAACATAATATATCAACCTACATTTCTAGAAATATATTTTCTCTTTTTTCTTCATCTGCATCCAAAGGAATACGTAATGCCTGTTTAATTACATTACACGTTAATATAATAGCAGATTCATTGTTTATCATTCTCCCGTTAGCTCGAATTACACGCATCTGCCAAATTGCAGCATTTCTACTCCAATCAACATTTTCTAATTGGCACAGAAGTTTTTCAAATGGGACCGTTGGATGCTCAATAAAATAATTTCCCAACCGCCCAAATACTTGAATAATAACAGATTGCGTTACGATATACTTCTCACGTAGGTCTATTTTTGAAATTTCGTGACGATCTAGCTCTTTCCAAAGAAGAATGTGATTAGCAACAGATGTCCAATATCGAGTAAGAAACTTTTCTGCTTCGGAATAAGTCATTGTCTGACGTACGATACGCTTATTCGCATTATAAAAAGTATTTAGTGTAAAAAGGCTAGATGAATATTTTCCTAAAATATCTTTCTCTTTATCTGTGTATTTGTTTAAGAAAGGTATCTTAGATATTACTTTTCTAGTTACAACAGCTAATGAATCACGTGAGTCATAAAGTTCAGCAATCGAATTAGAAGTTTTAATGGCGTGTTTATTAAGATCTGTAAACATTTGCTGACTTCGCTCTAATCCATTATCTTCAAAAAATACTATGGATATTGTTTCGTCTTTTAAAGATTCATCTTCATTGATTGCTTCTAATATAGCAGCTTTGCGATGCTGCCCATCGTTAATCAAGAATCTAGCATCTAATGATATTTCAAGAATACCTAAGTTTGAATTTTTTTCAGTGGGTGTAAATATATATTCGCCATCAATTGAGGCAGACAATGCCGAAAAAACATAACTATCTCTATTGTCTAGAATATATTGGCGAATTACAGGAATGCGGGATTCGTTAATTTTACGCTGCGCACGATACTCAGGGGGAACATACTCATTTTCAACTGGAAAAAGGCGAGATAACATTTTGAGAGGTACCATGGCGATATAGTATTCTTTATTTGCTTGCTTACCACGTACAACTGGAAATTTATAAGAAAAATCCATAATATACTCCTATTTTTAAGGCGGATGCTATACTTAAGTAATATACTCAAGTATAGCATCCGCCTTAGATATAGTCAATATTGGATTACTCTAAACTGTCAATTTCTGCACTATCTTCAAGATTGTTTGCCCCATCTTCATAGGTTGAATTCAGGAATGTCATTAAGGCCTCCATCGTTTCAATATCATCGGAATCTGAAATCAATTCATGGATCTTCGTTACACCAAAATTAGCATACTTTGTTAGAAAAGGAATCGGTTTAAAATCTCCTTTTTTGGTTTTATCAAATGCAAGCTGTAGACGATCATCTTCATCCATGTCTATATGTTTGGTTGTAACCAAAGCAGTTTGAAGCATGAATTCAAGCAAGGATATATTTTGAGGATGACCAAGCATGTTACGTGGAATATACCTGGGTTCTGTATTATACCCTTCAGGAACCATAGCTTCCGATTCAATTTGCTGATCATACATCATTCCAATTGATACACATAAAGCATAAATATCCCAGTTACTTTCAAAGAATGTACCTTTTAGATTGTCAATAGTATCAGCCCAAATTGGACCTAATAAATGTATATCAGCTGTTAAATTCAGTTCCATTTATTCTGAACACCTCCGGATCATATCTCTTCTCTATATAAGAGACATTTCTTTCGTCGTTACTATATATTGTCCAAACATGGTCAGTGATGTCTGAGCTAAAACACCCATTTATATCATCTTTAGAAAAGAGAATTACTTGAGGCGCATAAGAAGGAATCACATTAATAACATTTTGACGTTGTAAAACATCTAGTTTAGAAAAAGGACCATCTAAAATCAGAGGGTACTCTTTGTCACTCAGTTCAGGTACCTCCGATAGAAGTTTAAAAATACCTCCAATGTAAGCAAAAGAAACAACTGCGAACTGCCCTTCGGATTTTGCTTCATCACCGTAGCTGTCCATGACACTGAGCTCAAATTTAGGAGTCATACTAACTTGGCGAGTGCTGGTCAACATTTGATTAAGCAACTGTTGTATAGACTGCCCCAGTTCCGCACTGTATTTTTTAGCGGAACTATTTAACGTTGCCTCAAAATATGTACGGACAGCTTCCATCAGATCAATTTGTTTTTCAACTTCCTTATTTGCTTCATTAGATTTTAAAAGTTCATCTAATTTCCGCATGCGCTGCTTTAGAAGCTGCTTCTGCACACCAAGAGCTTGGTTATCTGTATTTACCTTCTTTTGCCAGTAAGCAAGAGAATCCTCATCTTGATTTCGCTGAGCAATATAAGAATCCACATTGGCGGTTTGCTTTTGTTCTTGCTCAATGTCTCGAATTCTCTGATGAAGCGACGAAATTTGACTTTTTACTTTAAAGATATATTCAATGTGTTTTACAAGTAATTCTTGATCATATGTAGCACTCCAACGTAAAGCGGATTGCTTAAATTGATCATATATGTATTTATAGGATAGAGGAGGAAACATTTTTAAATAATCGTTTAATTTTGCACGTTCTTTTTCCCCGATCGGATTCCCACAGATACATGTATCTTCCTTCAAAAGTGTCTCAATCAGTTCTTTTTTTAAGCCAGGGAGTAGTTTTTCTTCTTCAACTTTTAAGCCTATGCGAAGCCGAGCCTCTTCAACAACACGTGATAAAAACAAATTGGGATATTGTGCCATTATACTGTTTCCAAAGTTTTTCTTTTCTCTTTCAACTGCCTCTTCAAGAGTTTTAATTTCCTTTTTAAGATCTTTTCTACGTGCCTCGAGGACAGCTTGTGATTGTGTACTACCAATTATTTCGGACAGATCTTGAATTTCCTTTTTATATCGTGCAATTTCTGCTTCGGCATTTTTTATATCTTCGGTCAACTTTTCAACTTTGTTTTGTGTTTGATGAAGGTCACCTCGTGCAATAATTACAGAAGAATTGCTACATGATTCAGATTTACTCCAATAAAGTTTTCCCAACACTGTAGAGGTACCGCTGCTCTGTGTTCCAATATGAACAAGCGCTTGTTCATAAATATCCAAGTCAAAAATTGAATAGAGCGCCTTCCGAAGCGATTTTGCAGAATCTTTACCTTTCTGATTAAGGTCTGCAATCATGCTCTCTCCATCAAAAAAGAAATATTGAGACAGGCCACTTGGAAGGATCTGTTCGATTACTGTACTTGGCTCATCTGTAACCTTTTTCCAGTCGTCATCAATTAGTTTTAAAAGGTGGCATGTTTCGGAAATCTTTTTAGATTCCAATGTCCCTTTACGATATCGCCATTCACGATGAATACTATACTTCTCGATTACACCATCTCTATTAGGGTGTTCAAAATCTATTGTGCCAGTAACGCAGAAAATTTCATTATAGTCAGCTTCCTTTTCAAGCTCTAAGTTATACATTTTCTGACTTGCTGTTTTGTTAAAGTGGACCTCTCCATAAAAAATCCACTGAAATAACTGATGTAAAGTTGTCTTGCCTACACCGTTCGGGCCATATATCACAGAAATACTTCCATCTGTCGGAAACTCCAAATAGCAATGTTCCTTAAAATTTCGGAAGTTCTCAAATTCAAGTTTACTGATCTTCATTATCTAATTGAACTCCCTTCAAGATTTTTAAAATTCCTTCTACAACTTCTTTTTTACGTTTGGTAGCATCTACTGCTAAATTGGATGCTACCCGCTCACGTTCAATTTCCTCTATTTTCTCAACCATATAAGAAATTGCTTCCTGTTTAGTCATCTAATTCCCTCTCTTCTATGTCATCAAACGTTGTTATAAAATCATTCAACTCAAGGCCATAAGTTGCTGCTAAAGCTTCTAACTCTGGAATTAAGTCATTTTGGTTAATTGCCAACCGGGCGTACTCATAGAATCGTCTAAGTTCTATTTCAGCCATTTTTACTGTGTCATAAGAGGGTAAAACAATTACATCATAAATATTTGCATATTCTTTATCGCCATATTTTCGAAGAATACGGCCTCTCCGCTGAACCAATTCTCGATAATCATCGTTACTCGAAAGTATGAGTGCACCTTTTATTGATGGGATATTTATTCCCTCATCAAGGCATCTGATAGCTGCCAATGCATCAATTTCGCCGGAATTAAAAGTTTCGACCAAATTCATACGATCCTCCATATTTTCAGAGGCTGTAAATTGACTTGGTTTAAAACCCAATTTGATAAGTTCTCTTTTTACAAATTGAATATGTCGAATTTCCTCATGATTATCATCAAATAATTTTCCATCGCCGCAGTACACAATAAAATGGTCGTGCTCCTTGACATGCCCAAGGATTTCACCGATCCTATCAACCTTTTCTTGAGCCATAGATAGGATTCTTAATCTAGCTCTTAATAATAAAGCCAGCCCCTCTGGATCAATACATTTATTATTTTTAAAGCAGCTAGCTATTTGAGCAGACTTTTTTCTAAATTGATCCTCTTCATATTCTGAAGCATGTACATAAATCGGATGATAATAATAGTTCACCAAGAATCCACGTTCTAGGGCATCTTCTATCGGTAAGTTATATACTTGGCCGCCGAAGAAATCCATAAGGGCATTACCTTTTACAGGATCCTTGCCACTAAAAGGTGTAGCACTAAGGCCCAGCATATATTGAAAAGTGGTTCCAATATCTTCTGTCCTTTTAGTAAAACGATGGGCCTCATCTACAATAAGCAATTTTTCTTCATGTGATTTGGAAATGGTATGTTGGAATCTATCTAAATTGAAGGACATTATTGTAGAGATCACTATTATATTTGTGTCCTTATGAATGCGTTGTTTAATAATTGCTTGAGTAAGCTGTTGTTCCCATCCATGATTTTCAGAAGAAACCATTACAATTGTAGCATCCGGCATGGCACGCACCAAATCCTCCGACCATTGCCGGACGAGATGTTTGTACGGAGCGCAAATAACTACCATACATTTATGCAATTTCTGAAGTTCTACAGCGGAATATATGGCGGTCCATGTTTTTCCTGTACCAGTGGCCATTACATAAAATCCGTGGTAATTATTTTTCACCCACGCCTGGATCGCATCTTGCTGATAATCACGCAGTTTAATCGGTTGAACTTGAGATTTTCGCTGTTCACGGTCGTTTTTTATTTGAAGTGCATGATCCAGTAACGCTCTTTGAAAACTGTAAGTCCGAAGAAATGGATTAGTTCCATTCCAAAGTGCATCAAACTCAGCTACCTCATCTTTGACATACTCATCTTGTACAGCATTCCAGCTTTTAAAAACTCGAACTTTTTCATAATTTTTTTGATAACCGTTAATTGTTTCATTTGGCGAACCAACAAAGACTATTGTGTTATCATATGCATCAGAGATAATACCTAGCTTATCATGATAATCCCCATTATATGTGATGCCAGGTTTATTTGATAGCAAATCTGTAATTTTTATGTCCAATATACCGGATGCTATTAATTGTGCTGTTAGTTGCAGTTTCTCATCTGAAAGCTGTTCAATTGCTTCATCAAAGTTACGCAAAAATGCAGATTTATAAATTGATTCTCTAGCTTGGTATCCAAGTTCAATAGCATCGACATCTTTTTGCGTTAAATGAGGGCTGGCAATAATCTGTATATGTCCTCCATGTCTGGAGAGATTTACAACTCCTTCAAGAATAGTGTCTAGCACGCTGGTGGAGAAATAGCCGACACTGCGTTTATAGCATGATGCAATATTGAGAGCAGGTATAATTAGAGAATCCCTGATATTATGCTCTCCATATGTAATGTAACTAATATCTACATTTAAGTTAGACAAGTTCATTAGAATTCTCCTTCTTGCTATTTATGATCATTTTTCTGTAAATATAGATTAATTATAGTTTATATATGATGTTAAATCAATACCTGTATAATGTTGAAATTATTGTGCAGTTTATATATAATGAAATTGTTGATCTGCACTAGTCAACAAAAACTGGACACTAAATTTTCTTTTTCAGTAATAGTCGCT
>JAHHQS010000138.1 GCA_020026285.1 Parabacteroides sp.
ATGACAATATAAATGTAATTGAAAAGAAGACTTTAAAAGCTGTTGGACAAACAGTACTTGAAGTTATCTACAATTATAAATAAACAAGACTTCGATATATATGGCATCAAGGGGAAAAAAGTCTTGACGCTTTTAAGAAAAGGTCCGTTGTTTTTCGGAAAAGCTTTGATCTTTCTGGAAAAACTTCATAACAAATAAATAATCAATTAAAACATAATAGAGAAAATGACTATCAACGAAATTCAAGACAATGTAATTGAAGAATTCTCAGCCTTTGAAGACTGGATGGATAAATACGCTTTATTAATCGATTTAGGAAATAACCTACCTGAACTGGACGAGAAATACAAAACAGAAAGTAATTTGATTGAAGGCTGTCAAAGTCGTGTCTGGCTTCAGGCTGATTACGTAGATGGAAAAATCATTTTCCAGGGCGAAAGTGATGCTGTTATCGTTAAAGGTATTGTATCCTTATTAATCAGTGTTCTTTCCGGTCATACTCCTCAGGAAATTCTTGATACAGATCTTTATTTCATTGAAAAAATAGGATTAAAGGAACATCTTTCTCCAACTCGTTCTAATGGATTGGTAGCTATGGTAAAACAAATGCATCTATATGCCGTTGCTTATCGCGCTAAAGAATTGGAATAAGATTATTATTCTCATATAAAAAAGGCAGGCACTAAATCTCTATTTCTAGAGGAATTAGTGCCTGTCTTTTATTTGTTTCATTCAGTAATGAATTATTCTTCAACTCGAATTATCTGCTGTACCTAATTTCCGCAATCCTACGCAATTCTCGTGTTAGAAATGAATATTTATGATTTTTTCCCTGTCTTTACATATTTCATTGTAGCATGAGGGTCGTTTCATACATTTTGATTATAGTTTCCCCTTACCCCATAAAGCGGCTTGAGGTAATACGCTGTCAATCCAACGATGTTTTAAAGATTAATCAGTCCAAGCTTTAAAAGCCCTTGCATAAGCAGTATTTTCAGTATAGATTGTTCAATCTGTATTCTCCGGATGTTTTAATCCATTTGGCTGCAACCGAAATATATTTGAATACGAAAGCCTGGATACGGCTAGTATATGACAGTCCGAAATCTTTTACTTTTATCCTTTTAATGATCGTCCTGTAAAGTTTCTTAGAAATGCAGTCATCAGAAGATAGACCGTATTTTCAGACATGAACGACTTAGGCAGTCGTCTCCACCCGAATCCGTTGTTCATGTCGTCAAAGATTCTTTCCTTTCCACCACGGAGGTTGTAGAACTCAACAATATCCCTTACGTCCGATTCAAAGTCATTTGTCAGAATGCACCGGTAGGTATATTCACCTTTCCCATATATCTTGTATGTCGTCCGTCTTTCTTTGTCTCTGAATAACAAAACGGTAAGGCTTGCCCTTCCTCTTTTCCACCACTATAGAGTTTAACTCGAATTCTATTCCGTTTATTTCTTCATACCTCCATCCCCTGAAAATAAACATGTCGTCATAAAAGGCAGAGCATCTGTTTGAACGAATATAGAAATGCTTATACAATGGACCTTCACCGTGTCCACAATCTCTTCCGAGCAAGAACCACAATCCATACGTGCCCTGTTTACACGGATTCCATTCTCTTCAAGCCTCGTAAAGATTCTTTCAAGCGTATGTTGCTGACAGAAACGCACATTTGCGTTACCGTCACGGTTCTCTATGCCGACGATATGTTCACCTATCACCACACTCCGAGGACTGTATCCTGTAAACTTCTTGTATATAGGCTTGGCATCATATTTCTCTGCCTCAATGAACTGGTGGTCAAAATCAAAATCGTACTCCAGGTCCTTGCATAATGCTCCGGTAGATATAAGGAAGTTCGTTCATTGTGTCGGCCGTCTTGAAGTCGTATGATTTTCCTGAAACTGGGGATGTATAGGTTGTATTGCCGGTGGTCAGCTCTTTTATGGCACGTAGAATCGTATCGGCACTACATGTATTTAGTTTGGGATGGTAGGACTGGTAACGCATAAGATATGTGGAGACATCTTCAACGCAAGAATCGCCACAGAAGAACACGCACATAAGAGAGCGGAATATTTCGCTGTATTGGTAACCACAGGTCCTTGTCCGTAGCCCCAGAGTTAAATCAATTATGCCGGACAACAGAGCATCGAATTGCTCCATAATAGAAAAAATACCACCAAAAGGTGTGATTCGTTCAGATTTAATTAGTACTTTGGCCATGTCTGATGAAGATTTATTAGCTTTTATATGCAACACTAAGCTAAGTGAATCTTCTGACATAGCAAAATACTGGATAATATATTATTACTCAGTATTTTAAATTCTATAATTTTAAAAGTATTGCGGAATTAAGGGTAAAATTACGTTGATAACACTAATCATATGAATTATGCTAAAAGGCAAAGATTCCGTATCTTTATCGGAGAAACGAAAACCGGATTCCATGTTTAAGACGAGTAATACAGACTAGCAATACGATATGTTCAGTTCCACCTCCGAACTGATGTGTGCACGTGAAGGACTTTTTTACGACAATCCTTCCAGCTGGCAGATCAAATTCTACGAGGAAGTGACTTCCAATAGATTGATGAAGAACTGTTCCGCCCTCTTTTTACAGAAGGTAATGAAGGCGGCAAAGACGGTCGGCCCAACGCTTCCATCCGTATCATCATAGCCATGTTCGTCATAAAAGAGGGTTATGGCTACAGTGATAAAGCTCTGTATGAACAAATTAGTTTCAACCTGTTGTATCGTTGGGCTGTCGGATTGATAAACATAGATGCCCCATGTCCTAGCTTGGGAGCTTACTATACGCTACGCAAGCGGATTTGCGAATACGAAGAAGAGCATGGGGGTAATCTGTTTAAGAAATGCTTTAAGGGCATTACTAAGAAACAGATAAAGACTTACCAAATATCAGGCAAGTCCATCCGTATGGACAGCAAGCTCAATCCACTAACATCGCTTGGTATTCCCGCTATGAAATCATCCATGAGGTATTCCTGAAAAGCACTCAGGATTACAATCCTGACCTTATCGGAGACCAGTTGCCCCGTCAGCAATTTATTGAGTTCCGGAACGAGGATGCTGCAAAGACAGTATATCGTTCAGAACCCGAAACAATGACACTGCGTCTGTTGTCTCTTGGGTTGGTCATCGACTACATTTTGAAGAATGCAGGTGAAGATGACTTTCCCCTGCTTCGTCGCGTGTTTGACGAACAGTACGAAAAGGACGAAAACGGTACTGTCAAAGTGCATGACAAGAAGCGTGTCAGTTCCAAAAGCCTCCAGAATTCCAATGACCCGGATGCACTATACCGCAGCAAAGGGAAACAGAAGGTAAAGGGTTACAGTTCCAACATCACCGAGACAACGGATGAAGAAGGGAAGCCCTGTCTCATCACAAACATCCAAGTAAAAGGAGCGACTGCTGCCGACAACGGTTACGTGGAGGATGCCGTCAAAAACACCGAAGAAGTTACCGACAACAAAGTCGAAACCTTGTATGCCGACGGGGCTTATCAGAGTGAGGAAAACTGGGAACTTACCGATGACAAGGGAAACAGCTTCCGGCTCATGACCGGAGGTCTACAAGGAAAACCGGGACATTTTGAACTCAACAGAATTGATGAGAGCACCCTTGAAGTGACTGACCGTATAACCTCTGAAACCATCACTGCCACATCGACCAGAAACCCGGAACAATGTAAAGTGAAGCTCAAAGGAAAAGACGAACTCATACACTGGAGATACTTTGGGAAGAAAGAGTTGGAAAAAGCAAAGATACGACGAGAGATTGAATCCACCCCTCCGGAGGAGAAAATGAAGAGAAACAATGTCGAAGCCACCATTTTCCAATACTGCGTCCATACCCGGAACAACAAAACGAGGTATCGCGGACTGCTCAAGCATAAACGACAGGCTTTTACCCGTGGCTTATGAATCAATATGCACAGACTGCTCACTTTTGACAATGAAATCCAAATAGCATAAAACATGTCAAAGAAAGATACACCCCTCATAAAAGGGCTATATATGAAGTGAAAGGCTTCTAAACCGGAATATTTTCCAATATGGAAGACCTTTCCACTTTTTTCAATTAATGCCAAAAGTTGAGTAAAACTTAGCCACGGCTATGTCAAACTTTTAAATTTTACCACTTTCTTTTGTGGAATCAATCATAAAATCTGCAAGTTTCTTAGCAGAAAGATAAGAGAACTTGCAGATTTATCAAACAATTCTATTGATTAAATTACTTAATACCTGTAGATAAAGGTATTTTTTAGGGATGACTATGTAGTTGTAATCAGATAGTAAACAGATTATTCATTATTCCAAAAAGGAGCTTGAACAATTGTCGGATCCTTATCAATCTCAGTCTGATGAACCGGCCACCAGTAATATTTTCTTTCATATTTTCTGACGAGATACTGAGTTCTCTTGAAATAAGCATCCGGATCATTTTCATCATCTGACAATTTAGTACCAAAGAAATTCATACCATAGAAAGGCTGAGCCAAAACTTCTTCAGCTTTTTTCCAACGTCTAAGATCAAAATATCGTATACCATCTTCACAACATAACTCAACTCGTCTTTCTCGATAAATTACCTGACGAACCTCATCTTGTCCATTGACCGGTATCTTTTTAAAACCATTACTATCTGTTCCTGTTCCATATTGTGGTACACCGGCCCTTTCTCGAATTAAATTCAGATACTTTAAAATATCAGGATTTCCTGGATCACATTCATTCAGAGCTTCGACATAATTCAAATAGGCTTCTCCTAATCTGTATAATATACCAGGACGATATGGATGGATATTATTCCTACTATGCATTTCCAGTGATACTTTTTTTCTATTCAGATATCCTCCCTGAGGTGCATCATGTGTTGGTCCTCCATCTATTTCTCCAGACATAAATTTAGTCTCTCTATCTGCCTGATAATACCATATTCTATTCCATAAAACAGCCAAATAAAATCTTGGTTCTCTGTCAACATACATATTATATGTTCCTTCTGCTGCAACCTGATTATAAGTATTACCATCTGCTCCTATTGAATCCACTGTAGCATTAGGACAGCCTCTATATAAATTATATTTTGTTTTTCGTATATCTTTTTTTGTAGAAAATCCTTTTTCACTATATCCTGATTCATTATTTATAATAGGTTTCCCATAATTACCATTATATCCGGTAATAGGGACTGTTCCATTTTTCATAAAAAAGGCATCTACAAGATTTTGAGTAACCCCTAATCCTCCATTACCATTAGCCGCTCTTGGTGTTGAATGTTTTTCATAATGTCTGAAGTTGCAATTTGCCCTTACAAACAATGCCTCCTTGTTTAAATCTCCTCGTAAAAAAAGAGTATTATTACAAGACATAAAAGGATCTATAGAACCATCTGCATTATATTCTCTCACAAGATCGTGGCCGGCAGCATGTGCAGCAGTAATAAGCTCTTTACATGCATCAGCCGCTCTTTTCCATTTATTTGCATCATATGATTGGGAGAATCGTTCACGACCATCATGATTTTTAAAGCCTTTATACCATTCATTTCCATTTACTAATGGACTTGCTGCAAATAAAAGCATACGTGCTCGAACTGCCAAACACATAATAGAAGTTGCACGACCATAATATTGTGAAGATTTTCTGATCCAAGTATCTGGCAATTTTTTTGACAAATCTACTAATTGTTCATCAATCCAATCAACCATTGAATCAAACGGTTCCTGACCTCGCATTAAATTTTCATCAGTGACATCTACAAGTCCATCAAAAAACGGAACACTTCCATATGCTTCAGTCATCAACCAATAATAATAGGCTATAAGAAACCTACATTCATTTTTCATCATTTCCACATCAGACTCAGAAACACCTTGATCAGGAATAGAATGAGCATATTTTATAAATTGATATGCAGAACGTATTCTAACCGGACAATCTTTCCATAAGTTCGCTTTCCATCTAGAATTAGTGTACCATTGTCCTGTACGATATTTAATAGCTCCATCCCCCCAAAATTGCTCATACCTTTGAGATACATCAAGATCATCACCAAGAATATCATAACCATAATCTGTATAGAAAGCCCAATATGGGTCTGGTATTTTATTATAGACACCTGACAACCAGTCCTCCATTCTTGTCTTATCTGCAAAAACTTTATCTCTTGTCAATGTGTCATCAGGTGCATTATCTATAAAATCCTGACATCCAACAAGCATTAAAGAAGTACAATATAATAGTATATTTTTAATCTTTTTCATAATGTAATATATATTTAGAAATTAACATCAAAGCCCAAAGAAAATGATTTCATAATAGGATACATTGCTCCATTATTTGTATTCAACTCAGGATCCCATAAATCAAATTTTGAGAAAGTCAGCAAATTTGAGCCTTTTGCATAAAGACGAATATTGGAAATACCAATAGCATTAGTCCATTGTTTAGGTAAAGTATATCCTATTTCAATGTCTTTCATTCGCAACATACTCATATTTCGTAACCACCAGGTTGAATTCTGTCTATTATTGGAATTAGTTCCCCAACTCAATCTTGGATAAAAAACATCCTGACTTGGGTTATCCTCCGTCCATCTGTCATTATAATTGGTAAATATATTACCCATAGCACCCATAGAAGAACCAGGAAGGAAATTATTTGATACTCCTCCAATAAATCTGTATGTTTTTCCATTACCTTGGAAAAATACATTTAAATCAACATTCTTACAACGTACCGATGCACCAAAGCCATAAACTATTTCAGGGTTTACTGTTCCTCCCATAGCTGTTTCATCCATAGGATTTATAACACCATCTCCATTAATATCCTTATATCTGATATCTCCCGGACGAACATTACTGAAAGTATGTACAGGTATACTTTCTTTCAAAACCATCTCTCCTTTATCATTGGTTACAAAATCATCTTGTGTAAATAAACCTTCGGCAACAAGTCCGAATAGTTCATTAACAGAATGTCCTGTTCTTTGACGGTTTGTTCCCATAACACCCATTGGCTCATCCTGCTCAATTATTGTATTATGCGCATAAGTGAAAGTACCACGGAAACCTATATTGATATCTTTATTTATTGATTTATTAAAAATAACAGACATATCCACACCTTGATTGTTTACTTTTCCAAAATTAGCCCAAGGTGTTTTTCTAAACCCTGCAGATGATGGGATATTCTGTCTTTGCATAAAAATATCTCTTCTTTGTTCCTTAAACCAGTCAACTTGTATATCCAATGCATTACAAAGACCAAGTTCCATACCAACATTCAGCTTTTCGACGGTTTCCCACGTCAGATTAGAAACCGCAACTTCTCCCTCGAAACGAGAACTACGAATATAATCTTTATTTATACCCCATTCATAGCTACCATCTGTATCTATTGTAGATAGAAAAGAGAAACGACGTCCACTCAACTGATCATTTCCTGTTAGTCCCCATGATGCTCTAATTTTAATCTTGGAAAAAATATCTTTATATTTTTCCATGAATTTTTCCTCTGAAAGCATATATCCAATAGCGACAGAAGGGAAAAAACCAAAACGGTTACCTTTTGTAAAGTTTTCAGAACCATTATAACCGAAATTAAACTCTGCTATATAACGATTATCAAAAGTATAAGAAGCTCTACCAGCCCAACCCATACGACGAAAAGGTACTATATCTCCATTATTATAATCTCTCTGATTATATAAAAGCATAGCATTTACTGAATGCTTTTCATTAAACATCCTATCATATGTAAAATTTACTTCTAAATATGTAGCTTTATTTCCCCATTCTGCACTTTTTGATGTATTAAGAAATTCCTGTCCATCAGTACCAACTACCAAAACAATATCACCATTTTCATCTCTTTTAGTTGTAGGAATATAATATGTTGGAGTTTTGGATCTTGTAACACTGGATACAGAATAACGGTCAAAAGAAAAAACTCCCTTAAATTTCAATCCCTGTGTTATAAATTTCAAATTCTGTTCAAGAGAAAAGGTAGATTCAATCTTTGATTGAGAAGTTGTTTTATATCCATGTTGTGTTAATAAGGCCCAAGGATTCTGCATTTGTTTTACACGGACATTCTTTCCCCCTTCATATTGTATAGGATGAACAAATGGTGGAGTTTCAAATGCATTATACCAAATATCTTTATTGGGAGTTGAAGGATTATTCATTTCTTGTAAATAGCCACCAATACTAACACCCAATACTGTTGATTTTGTTATATTAATATCCACATTTGAACGTATATTATATTTGTTCAGATGTGTAGAGGAGTCCCAATCTTGTGTCTTATCAGCAACCAATAATCCTCGCTCTCCATAATAAGAAGCAACCAAAGCATACCGTAATATATCACTACCTCCAGAAACTGTAATATCACCTCTTGTATTTGATGCTGTCTTTTTCCTAATAGCATCAAGCCAGTTTACATTAGGATATAATTCAGGGTCCACCCCACTCCTGTAGTTATCAATCATTTCCTGTGAATACATAGGATTCGGATTACCAGCATCCATATATAATTCATTCATAAGATTAAGATAATCTACTGAACCAATATATTCAGGAAGATTGGTCGGTGACGTAAAGCCTTCTTCAAAATGAACATTAACTTTTGGTTTACCTAATTGTCCTCTTTTCGTTTTAACCAAAATGACACCATTTGCACCACGCACACCATATACAGCACTTGCAGCAGCATCCTTCAATACTGAAAATGATTCTATTTCTGCTGCAGATAAATCATCCAGGGTTCTTTCAATACCATCAACCAGAACTAAAGGAGATATTCCCGTTCCCTGAAAAGAAGATATTCCTCGGATCCAGAAATCGGAACCATCAGATCCCGGAGCTCCGTTTCTTTGCACTGCTATGACTCCAGCAAGTTGTCCGGCAAGGTTGTTAGATACAGCTCTGTTAGTTCCCTGTTGTAGCTGTTTCGGTTCAACCGCAGTTATAGAACCAACTACTGAAACCTTTTTCTGTGAGCCATAGCCTACTACTACAACTTCTTCCAAATTACTTGAATCTTCCTTCAGGTTAGCATTTATATTGATTTGATTTCCAACTGTAACTTCTTTACTTTTAAAACCTATATAACTGAATACCAAAACAGAACTTTTATCAGGAACATTAAGGGTATAATTACCATTAATGTCAGTAGTTGTTCCGATTGTTGTTCCCTTTACAAGAACATTTACACCTATCAAAGGATTTTGCTGTGAATCTTTTATCGTACCATTGATAGTTATACCTTTTTTATTTTGCAAAGACTCTCTCTTACTTTTTATAATTATTTGTCTGTCATTTATTACATAGGTAAGATTCGTACCTTCTAAAACTTCAGATAATACTTGTGAGATTGTTTTTGAGTTAGCATTTATACTAACAATCTTTTCCAGTTCTTTTCCAATTTTGTCAGAGTAAAAGAAAATATATTCACTACTCTCTTCAACAGAATCTAACACATCAGATATCCTGACATTACTTAGTTGTAGTGTAAGTAAATACGACTCGTTGTAAGACGTGTCTGCAAAAACAGGATTAACACCGAGCAATAATCCAGCTGTACAAACAACAGCATGGATTTTGTTTTTAATGGTTTGTTTCATCTTAATTTAATTACATTGTTATCATATAGTTATTTGTTTAATTTATCAGAATAAATGTCAATTTCTTTCTTGTTTATTTTATAAGAAATATCCAATGTTGATTTTATTGTTTTCATAACAGATTCCAAATCATCAAATAAGGCAAGCTTCCCTGAACATTTCAGGGATTTTAAATTATCAGGGCAGTTAAATTTTATATTATAATATCTTGATAATTGCTCCAATATATTTTCCAAGCTATGTTCTTTAAATA
>JAHHQS010000139.1 GCA_020026285.1 Parabacteroides sp.
ATAAGATACTCCACCTGTGTCATTATCCACAATCTGATACAACTGAAATATCTCTTCTCCTACCTTTAATTCAAACAAAAGAGTGATATCTTCATTAGAATCCACAGGCAAACTAGACATAAAGAAATCATATAAACGTTCTATTATTCTAATATTGCGTCTTTCAATATCATCTTTTAACCAATCATTTTGAGATAATTTGGACAGGGATTGTACTTCCAGAATTTTAGATTCTTTATACCTATCTTTTTTCTTTCCAAAATAATTATTTCCTGCTTGAATATTTAATCTCTTTTCAAAAATAATTTTATTTCCAAGCATATTTAAATGTGTTTCTGCATCTGATTTTTCCCATCCATTATAATTAGTATCCTGCCAACTTTGTGGAAAAATATGTTCTATTTCAGATTTTCCAATAATCAGAGTTTGTTTATCATCAAAAAGATATGCATTCAATAGCAGCAAAGACTTTGTGATTCTAGATGAAGAGAACGCATTTATTCTAGTCTTAAAATCATTAGGAATTTGATATCCAGCACAATCAATTTCTCCATTTCTCCATGTATCTACACAGAAATTAAAAACATATTGTTTAACTGCATTTACCATCGGAGATTCAATAAACCTTACGAGCATAAAGGACATAAGTTTTTTAAGATATGGAGTAAATGCTTTTTTGAAATCCTCGCTACTTAGTGTCTTATTTCTATGATAAAAAACAGATATAGGGTATTTCCAGTATTCATTAGGATAAGCCAATAAACATTGAATATATTTAGCGGCTTCTTCTTCGCAGAAACCGCCATCGTTTGTATATATAGAAGTCCAAAAGGTACCCAAATCACATAAGTCATCAAAAAAACTTTGTGTTTTGAATATTGGATACTTATTCCCTTTGCCTGAATAGTAACTTCTCAAACCTATTTCTTTACTTGTATCGCCACGTTTTGCTCGATCAATAAAAGTATAATAGCGAAATAAATCATTAAGATTAAATCCTGCTCCTGAAATAGTGGCTTCTAATTCTTTCCACTTATCTGCAAAAGTTTGTTTAGATGGCTGAGTTTTATATAATTCGGCTTTAAATATATCTGAATCTGCCAAAGGAAGACCTCGATTGTTTAATGTTCCGAATATCGTAAGTGCAGAATCTAAGTCTGAACACTCAATTGGAAGGATTATACAACGCTCTAAAATGAACAGACAGAACTCTTTCCAACCGTTCAAATGGGTTTTGGCATATTCATCACAACAGCTTAAAAAATAAGAATAGTTACGGGAATAGTAAGAAGCCGATTTATCACGAGGTTGTCCTTTTTCCAAAATCAAATCAAAATCAATTTTATCATCATCTGTTGCAACCAAAGTCTTAATATGGGTCTCTTTTTTGTTAGAAACCTTCTTTGTCATCGGATTAATTTTCCAGATACACGGCTCTATAGACTTCATTAATCCCTCTACTTCTTCATCAGAAGGATTATCTACAAGCTGATCTTCCAATTTATAGTAAAACGCACGGAGTAATAATAAAAATGACGTTATACGCTGCTGCCCATCAATAATATTAATGCGGTTTTGTTCATCTGTATCATCACAAGTAACAATCGAACCAAGAAAATATTCCCTATCATCATCTTTATGTTCTTCAAAAAAATTTTTAAGGTCATTCCAAAGGACATCACAAGTATCAACTTCCCAACGATATGGTCGTTGGTACTCTGGGATAACAAATATTTTTCCTTTTGTTGTAGGATCGTTTAAACTTAATAGACCTTGTATGTTTTTTCTACTAACATTTAATTCTGCCATAACTTATTTTCTATATTATTCCCAACTAAAAGTTTTTATAATACTACGCAATCTTTCCATTATTCTCGTCAAAGCCTTTCGAGTTTTGATAAGACCGAGATGTTTCTCTTTCAATGCTTTTTGTATAATCTCCGGCTGCTCCTTTTGTAAATAGTCATACTCTTTTATGTAGAGATTAAGCACTTCGGCAGAAATTTGTTCTTCGTCAGCCAAACCACTCACTGCCTTATTACGTTCTGACACAATATATTGGTTCAGACGTTCCTCTAATTCATTAGTTCCATCTGCTCTATTGCGCCCATTCATGAAGTTTTCCTTGTCTTCATCTACATTCTTTTGAATAAAGCCGTCAATGAGTTTTGCTTTGCCTCGCATTCCGGCATCCTTAATCATTGTATCAAGGATATGCTTCCGTTTTTCTGAATAATCATCACTATATGGGTCTAGTTCCGCAATGAGCTCCAGAATATAAGCCACATTAATAATGTCACTATGTAAAAGTTCAAGACAGAAATCAATATCTTCCAACCCTTGATTATTTCCATATGGGGCTGGATCTTCAGCTACAGTTGTCGGTGCAGCAGGTGGATCAACAAACCCAACTGTAATATCAAGGTATTTACTCTTATAATCATTAAACTGCTGTTCAGTCATACCGAGGTCTTCAGCATTCTCGCTGTAATCTTCGTATATCTGAATTTCTGCATGTTTACGGATAATGTCTCGGAACGCTAATACAAAATTCTTCTTGTCATTTTCACTTTGCAGGAAGTCTATACTACTTGGTGTCGGATATTTTTGCAGAAAATCAGTTACCAAACTCTTGTACTCCTGCTTTACTTTCTCAAACGGAGGACGTACTATATCTTCAGGATTATCAGAGTTGCTGAACAATTTAATAGCCGTATCAACATTGTTTTTCAAATCTCTGAAACAAACTATTTTACCAAAACGTTTCTTCTCGTTCAATACTCGATTGGTTCGGCTGAACGCTTGCAGCAAACCATGATATTCCATGTTCTTGTCCACATAGAGCGTATTCAGCTTTTTACTGTCAAAGCCTGTAAGGAACATACCCACAACAAGACAAAGATCAAGCGGTTTCATATCCGCCTTCTTCTTTTTCATGCGCAGATTGATGTCATCATAGTAAGCACGGAAGTTCTCTGTGGTAAAAGATGTGCCGAAATTTTCATTATAATCGTCCATGATGGCTTGCAGTTCATCCGCCTCACCCACACTCTCTTTTGCATACTGCCCTGTACCCATACCGGTCTGTTCATCATCCTGACTATTATTGGCTGCGTATGTAAATACTGCACCTATACGGATTTTAGGATTCAACGATTTGAAAATTTTGTAATAGCGTATAAGCATAGGAACAGACTGCACGGCGAACAATGCGTCAAACTCTCCATCAAATGTAGATTTATTGAAGTTGTTAAGGATAAATCTTGCAATCTCCTCCATACGAGCTTGGTTATCGTTATCAACTATTTCGTTGCCATGATAATACTCCACAAGGAAGCCAAGCACGTTTTCATCCGCTATTGCATCTTTAATAAGATATTTATGGAGACAGTTTCCAAATATTTCCTTCGTGGTATGTCCATCAACAGCATTCTCGGTGAAAATAGGTGTTCCAGTAAAACCGAATATTTGGGCATTGTCAAAGAACTTCATTATCTTCTTATGACTATCCCCAAAATGACTACGATGGCACTCATCAAATATCATCACGATACGTGAATGACGGATAGCATCAATCTTGCTGCTATACCACGTCTTACTAACTGCCGCATTAAGTTTTTGAATGGTAGTGATGATAATCTTGGAGTTGCTTTGAAGCCGTTTCACTAGTTCATCTGTATTATCAGTACTATCTACAGCCCCTGATTCAAATGCTTCGTATTCCGATTGAGTCTGGGTATCAAGATCATGTCGGTCAACAACAAACATCACCTTATCCACATCATCCAATTCTGATACAAGTTGTGCAGCCTTGAATGAGGTCAATGTTTTTCCGGCACCTGTTGTATGCCAGATATAACCATTATCATTGGAGTTTTGTACACGATCCAAAATTTTCTCTACCGCATAGAATTGGTAAGGACGAAGTACCATCAAGCATTTGTCGCCCTCATGAAGCACAATATACTTTCCTATGATTTTGCCAAGCGTACATTTTTCCAAGAAGAATACGGCAAACTTATCCAATTCATTGAACGGATGATTGACAGCATCTGTCCAGGTGAATGTGAACTTATACCCACTATTTGGATTATTGGCAAAATAGCGAGTATTAACACCGTTGGATATGACAAACAGTTGGATATAATCAAACAATCCATGAAACGAAGTCTTGTGATAACGCTGTATTTGGTTGTATGCCTGTTTAAGTTCCACGCCACGACGTTTCAATTCAATTTGCACAAGTGGCAAACCATTGACTAGAATCGTCACATCATAGCGGCATTTTTTACGTCCTTCCACCGTAATCTGGTTGGAAACCTGAAATTCATTCTGACACCACTGCTGCCTATTTAGAAATTCTACCCATATACGCTGTCCATCAGCCGTATCAAGCGGATATAAGTCACGGAGTTTCTTTGCCTTTTCAAAGCGAGTACCACCTTCAAGGTATATAAGAATCTTCTCAAACTCTTCCGCCGCAAACCCAGTACGTCCGTGCTCTTCCAATCGTTTGCGGTTGTGAATCTCCAACTGCCGCTTGAAATTGGCATAAAGATTATCTTCCTCGACAATCTGGACATAATCGTAGTCCATTTGTCGGAGTGTGGCTATCAGTCCGGCTTCCAATGCCGCTTCGCTTTGTGTTGACATATTCTTGTCCTGCTATGGTGTTACTACTTATTTATTCTAACTTGCAATATCTTGATGCCTAATGCATTCTCTATTTTACATAAGGTTTCCAACGACAAATTTTCACGACCTTTCAACACTTTAGAAACATACTGCTGGGTACAATTCATTTTCTCAGCCAGCACTCGTTGTGTCATGCCAAGTTCCTCCATCCGATCCGACATAGTTGCAGCTATAGCCTGTGAATGGCAAACCCAATCCTCTCTTTTGTTTTCCATTATATTCTTTACTTCTCCTAAAGCGTTGTCTATCTTTTCTTCAGCCATTGTATGAATCAAAAATACCTTTGTCCTATTTTGTAGGCAAAGGTACTATAAATAATTGAGATAGCACAACTTTCAGGTTGTTTTAATCTTCAACAAAGGACATAATGCATTTTAATTAATTTCTTCCCCTGTAATTAGAGCTGTTTTTTTGTAATTGGGATCAACAAACCAATTGTCGTCCAATTGGCTAAGGCTAAAAAGATTGTTGACTATAGATTCTCTATCAACTACATAAATAGGTCTATTGAGGGCGAGGAAGTAATTTAATTCATATTTACACCATATTGATTTTAGTGAATTTTCAGACTGCACAAAAATTAAAGCCTTTGATTGTTTCATTCTTTCTTCTAGAACTTTAAGCGTAGCATCACAAAGTAAATGACGCTTTAAATAATCAATATCATTTATCCAATCGCAAAAAACATTCTTGCCTTGTTGATTCTCGACATATATGAGTTTCTGAACCTCTTTACTATCTTTACTGCTATGCGAAATAAAATAATCGTATGACTTCAATTTTTGTTCCTTTGAATTCTCAATTCTATATTCGAGTTCATCAGGATTCCGTGGTATATCATATCTCTCGTTAGGATACACTTCTCTTAGATAACATTTTCGTTTTTTAGTTTTTGCATGAATCCGCATAAACCGTTGCTTCCTTAAGCGAGGATTGAAATTAAAAGATTGAAGATGAAAGAATGCCTCTTCCCTTAATTGCTTATTAAGTTCTGTATCATTGAGCTTGAAGAAAAATTGTATTGTTTTTTCGCAGTAATATTTTTTTAGTTCTAAAAGAATATATACTTTGTCTTTTTGAGTTGTATTCTTTCGCTCATACAATCCGATTAATTGATTTATGAATGAAGGAGTCACCTGCTGCGTTTTAGATAGAGCAATCTCAATCTTACTATTTATACGATCAATCTTATATTTTCTTGCCTCCCACAACTTTACGCTTGAATCCACGCGGTTCCTTTCTGAATACGCATTCCAATGTGCATATTTATAACTTTCTGAAAAGATTTTTTTAAAGGCGGAAACTCTTTGTATCAATAATTCGGGTTCAGACATATTATAACGAGGCTTCCCAAAGCGTCTTTTTAAATATTTGTCTTTAGTGCGGTAATATTTATATTTAGATTCCACAGATTGCCATTCATGTGGATAATAATACTTTAGTAATGCTATTATATCTGCTTTTGTATACTTACGTGGCAACAATGGAGTCACAGATTTTATCTCGGTATTCCACATTGACAGAATGTCGTCCAACTCATGTTCAAAAATATGTTTTGTAACACCTGACACTTCTTTTGCAAATAATTAAAATTCGAAATTCGTATATAGAAATATTATTTAGACTTATAACATAAGCAGGACTTAGCCTATCGCTGCTTTGTTAAATCGTACCCATCTGCATCGTTTTCACTTTTATCATAGGCATTATCAATATACTTTTTAGGATTTGATAAGAATTCATCTTCTTCAACAAAAGCGATATAAGACCCTGTCAATGCACTTACACATTTGCATTGATTACAAGAATACACTTTGGGGTTCTGATTATATCTATTATTATTAATAATATCATAAACCTTTGAATCATAATAATTAGAAACAGAACACCCATCTGATTTAGTTGAGGTATACTTAAACCAATCATACCCTCCATTTACTTTCATTATGACTCCAACAATTCCATTAGTGTGAGATGTTCTATTTTTTCTTGTTATATTCTTAAGACAATACTCAATCTCCCAATCAATCCACTTACTTTCTTTTATATGCGGAGAAACAATTACAATCGTTACAGATGTATCGTACATCATATCTTTTAGATTCTTCTTTATATTCTCAGTAGATGTATCTGTTAAATCAGGTGAAGCACTTGTTTCTCCTTGATAGTAGCTCGCATCATCCCCAAAAGCCTTTATTATCCTATCACGAAGTTCTTGCGCTTCGCTATATTTATATGAAATAAATGTTTTATGTGCCATAACTATTTTACTTTTTTTATTAACTCTATTACTATTTCCATCACTTCGTCTAATGTTTTGGTATCATCGCCCAAAGATTCAATATCACAACGATAAATGTCGAAAGTATGGTCATCTTGTTTTTCGTCTAGTAACTCTCTCCACAATTCTTTAGATATATATCCTGTTCTGCCAATTGGTATTAGGAAATTGCCCTGTTTTTTTGAAATTTCATATTCTGACCACATTCCATTAGATAAAACAGTAATTCCATTTTCCTTCTTATTACCCAACAAAAAAATTGATATACCACTATATGATATCATGTCTTGTCTATAAGCTTCCCACATTGCTTTTGCATCATCACCCTGTGGAAAAGGCCTCAGAATCAATTGGTCTGTCAGCGATTTTTTCTGATTGTGATATATTTCAGAAAGAGCACCACTAATTACCGCACTACCCACACCTAAACCATATCCTGAAACTATTTTAAATCCTTTATGGATTAAAAGACCACTTAATTTACTTATAAATTCTTCATACGCCTCTTTACCATCAGGCTCATATTCCGCTGCTGCCCCAGATATATACACGGTTCGACTATTATATCTTCTTTTAATGCTCTGTAATATTTCCGTTATCTCCGAGTATTCTTTAATAAGTACGGTTTTGATGTTAAAGCGTTTTAAATCATCTATGAAATATGACAATTTTCTTTTTTCATATTCAAATTGATCTCTGTCAGGATAATCAGTCTCAGAAACATCTTTTAAGAAGCAATAATGTTCCCTCATATTTCCTTTCAAATGCGCTCTTAGGTGGGCGCATATATACGAGAAATTAGGATCTGTAAAACTAAAACCAATAAACATAAATGTTTTAGTCATTAAATCTCCAGACAATGCATTTATAAAAGGAGTTTTCTCATGATGATAAGATTCATAATCATCTCGAATTAATACAGATTCTTCAGGACGATCTATATCTCCATGCATTTTATAAACTACAGCATCACGTCCTTTTAATGTTGTAGTCAGATTTGCACAACAAACTTTAACATCACATATTTTGCCGTTATTCTCTAATGATTTCTCTATCAGTTTGTCATAATTAGTAGTCCAATATGTAGAAATCGGTAGGCGAGCAAGTATATGATGATTATCATTTGGCAACTTACCAGTCTGGAACGCATCTTTAATTATCTCATTTAATCTTGCACGATTATTACCACTTCTATTATAATAATACTGAGCTACTGCAACCAAATCGGATTCCTTTTCAATATCAAGTTCTAATTCCTCGGCAATTTCTTTTAATAATTGTTTCCAATTAACACATCCACTTGATGCAGACAATCCAGCTCCTGCAAAAACAGCAGCATCGCCATTATTAAGTGCTTTAAGATAATTTTTTATGAAAACATCCTTTTGTATTGGCATAACTAAAATTTATTTAGGATACTGATTTCGAATTCTAATAGCCTCTTCTACCCATTCATTTATATGCTCTTTGATATAATCATATACATTGGTACTTATTTTATATGGAGGATTATAAGTCTTGCATATTTCTGATAGGTTAATTTCATTACCATCAACCGGATAGTTGCGTTCTGCTATATAATTATATGTTCTATCGATATAGAATAATTTAAATGGATTATTCCCTTTTATACTCTGTTCACCATTGAAATCCTTCAGATGGTGCACATAAATACCAACAATCCCTTTTCCCTCTTTCCAAGCATGCTCTATCTCGTATCTACACCACTCTCTTGATGAAGTTTCAGAACCAATTAATACAATAATGCAAGATCGATACTCCATATGGCTATTAATCCATCTTTTTACAGCCACATTTCCTTTACGCTTTACTTCCTCCCAATCATTGGAAGAAACCGGAGTATTACCTTCTACAACTCCAATGTTACGAACCTGCCCAGCTCTCCATGAATCATTCTTAAAATGAAAGCTGTAAAATACTTGCCTTTTTGTCATAGCTAATATATAATTTCCTATATTTATATTACTGATTTTCAGTATAAATCAAATCCCTCACATCTACTTTTAGAAGTTCCGCAATACGAAACAAAGTTTCAAGGTCTGGCTGCGATGAGTTTGTACACCAACGAGACACCGAACAAGCATTTTTGCCAATCTGCTCTGACAACCACTTTGCTGTTTTCTTTTGTTCTACCAATACTATTTTAATCCTATTAAGTTGCCTCATTCTACAAGTATTTATAGTTCAATGCAAATATATTATTTTTTATAATAGCAGCCAAAGACCAGATAAATTTTCTCGGATATGCACTTAAAATATTATACTACGCAAACATTATGTTCACATAGCATAATATATAAAGAATTATCGTCTCTATTATTCAATCACATATAAATCAACCTTATAGCTCATTTTACTTAGTGATTTGATATGCAGAAAGAGTTATTCCCACTTACATCGCCTCATCCAACACTCCTGAGAACATATCAATTTCTCTTTTGGTAATGCCTTGTCGAACAGCAAGCCTTCGCCACTCTTTTAGCACTTCAATCACCTCTGAAATAATTTTCTCCGCAGTATTTCGATTAAGCATATAATCCTCGCAGGCATCAAGCAAGATACTTAAATCCGCCTTGTTGGAAGTTGATGAGATGAGCAGACTTTGATATTCATTCAGCGTTGGATTCATATCGTATGCCGGCGACAATGTCCATCCTTTTGCAGTCAAAAGAAAACCGTGATTGCGGAAATGGTCATCGCTGTTACCTATGCATATATTGAAAGCCACACGACGGTATAGTTCCTGTAGGTTTCGTTCCACATCGGTACAGCTCTGAATAATAAAGTCGACTATATCCAGATAGCCATGCCCGGTAGTTGCATTGTCACCATCACTCAGCCCCAATAAGGTCATGGCAGATGCAAAATGAATGCGTTTTCCTTCTTGGGTTCTATCGAAGCGTTGTGACAGCAATGTAT
>JAHHQS010000014.1 GCA_020026285.1 Parabacteroides sp.
AACCGCCGTAGACGGTTTTGCAGACCGCTGACTAAGCCACTCATCCAAGGAACCAAAAATTCAAGACAAGCAAACAAGTTTCATATTGGAGGTTCCTGGCGGATTCGAACCGCCGTAGACGGTTTTGCAGACCGCTGACTAAGCCACTCATCCAAGGAACCAAAAATTCAAGACAAGCAAACAAGTTTCATATTGGAGGTTCCTGGCGGATTCGAACCGCCGTAGACGGTTTTGCAGACCGCTGACTAAGCCACTCATCCAAGGAACCATTCAATACTACAAAGAACTTATTTCTCTTTTGCGATTGCAAAGGAACGAAAATATTTTAATAACACCAAATATTTTTTGTTTATTTTTTAACACTAATTTCACCAGAAGTCATAAACAACTGGTAAACAATATATAGTATAATACAGAAATATCTGAAAAAGAAGATTAAGCTTTCTAATATTTGAAAAAAAGAAAAAAATAGGTTATTTTGCATACAAATAGAAAATTAAGACAATCATATCATTATGAATTATACAGAAACAGAAATTCCTGGTGTCTGGATTATAGAACCAAAAGTATTCAAAGATGCCAGAGGATATTTTATGGAAGCTTTCAAACAAGAAGAATTTGATCAGATTGTAGGAAAGACAACCTTTATTCAAGATAATGAATCACGTTCATCAAAAGGAGTTTTACGTGGTCTGCATTACCAACAAGCTCCCTACTCTCAGGCGAAACTTGTAAGAGTAATCAAAGGTTGCGTTTTAGACGTTGCTGTAGATATCCGTAAAGGCTCACCTACTTTTGGGAAACATGTTGCAGTAGAATTGTCTGAAGACAATAAACGTCAGCTGTTCATTCCACAAGGATTTGCCCACGGCTTCCATGTTTTAAGCGATGATGCTATTTTTACTTATAAAGTAGACAATCCTTACACACCATCTTCTGAAAGAAGTATACGATATGATGATCCGGATATTAATATCAACTGGGGAATTCAAAAAGACGAACCGGTCAATCTGTCTGACAAAGATATGAAGGCAAGCTGGCTGAAAGAGGCCGATATTAATTTCATCTTTTAACAATCAATTTATTATGAAAAGTTATTTAGTTACAGGTGCTGCAGGCTTTATTGGAGCAAACTTTATAAAATATATGCTGGCGAAGTACGATAATATTCAAATCGTCGTATTGGATTTACTGACATACGCCGGCAATTTGGGAACAATTGCAGAAAATATTGATAACAAACGTTGTTTCTTTGTAAAAGGTGATATCTGTGATAGAAAATTAACGGATTCGTTGTTCGAAAAATATAATTTTGACTGTGTAGTAAACTTTGCTGCAGAAAGTCATGTTGATAGAAGTATCGAGAATCCTCAGTTATTCCTGCAAACCAACATCCTTGGTACACAGAATCTGCTTGACAGTGCCAGAAAAGCCTGGACTACAGGAAAAGATGCTACAGGATATCCGACATGGCGTGAAAACGTTCGTTATCATCAAGTCTCAACCGACGAAGTTTATGGCAGCCTGGGAGAAACAGGATTCTTCACTGAAGAAACTCCTTTGAATCCTCATAGTCCTTATAGTGCGTCAAAAACAAGTGCAGACCTGTTTGTTCAGGCTTATGCAGACACTTATAAGATGCCTGTAAGTATCACTCGTTGTTCTAACAATTATGGTCCTTATCACTTCCCTGAAAAATTAATTCCTCTGATCATCAAAAATATTTTAGAGGGGAAGAAACTCCCGGTTTACGGTGACGGATCGAACGTTCGCGACTGGCTTTATGTAGAAGATCATTGTAAAGCTATCGATCTGGTTATCCATAAAGGGAAAACCGGAAACATCTATAATGTAGGAGGTCATAACGAAAAGACTAATCTTGAGATAGTAAAACTTACTATACGAACCATTCATCAGCTGATGACAGAAAATCCTCAGTATCGAGAAGTACTTAAAAAACGTGTGACCGGAGCTGACGGCCAACTATCTATCGACTGGATTAACGACGACTTGATCACTTTCGTAAAAGACCGTCTGGGACACGACCAGCGTTATGCTATCGATCCTGCCAAGATTCATTCAGAATTAGGATGGTCACCTGAAACAAGTTTCGAAACAGGTATTGTCAAGACAATCCGCTGGTATCTGGAAAATCAGTCATGGGTTGAAGACATCACGGGCGGTGATTATATCAAATACTACGAAAAGATGTATTCTAATAGAGAATTATAAAAGATAAAAACGGAATGTACTTCAGAGATATTGTTGGTCAAGAAGATATTAAAAGACAATTAATCCAAACAGCAAAGTCTGGAATATTACCTCATGCGCAATTATTCACAGAAAAAGGAGGAAGCGGAGCTTTCAATCTGGCTCTTGCCTATGCCCGTTACTTGAATTGTGAGAACAGAACAGATACTGATGCCTGCGGACATTGTCCATCTTGCCTTAAAATCAATGAACTGGCTCATCCTGATGTACATTTCGTTTTCCCTATAGTAGCCAAAAAAGACAAGAAAAAGGAGATTTGTGACGATTATCTTCAGGAATGGAGAGAATTCCTTCATGATAACCCTTATTTCAATCTGGACCAATGGCTGGAGCACATCGATGCAGGAAATTCTCAGGCAATAATTTATTCAAAAGAAAGTGACGAGATTATTCACAAGCTGAATCTCAAAATTTATGAAGCCAAGTACAGAATACTTTTAATCTGGCTTCCCGAGAAGCTACATCTAAGCTGCGCCAACAAGCTACTTAAAATCATAGAAGAGCCACCTGCAAATACTATTATTCTAATGGTTTCGGAACAACCGGATATGATTTTAAGCACGATTCTTTCCAGAACTCAACGAATAAACATTCCCAAGATTCAAACAGAAGACCTTATTCCTGCTCTGGAAAGCCGTTTCAGCCTTTCCAGGGAAGATGCTCAGAATATTGCCCATATAGCAAACGGGAACTATTTAAAAGCCATAGAAGAGATCAGCACAAACGAAGAGAATCTGTTTTTTCTGGAACAATTCAAGTCGGTTATGCGTAATTCCTGGATGCGTAACGTAAAAGGGATGAAAGAACAGGCTGATATGATGGCTGGTATCGGAAGAGAAAGACAAAAGAAATATCTGGCTTACTGCCAGCATATGATCAGAGAGAACTTTATTTATCGTTTCCAGGCTCCGGAAATGAATTATATGAATTTACAGGAATCTGCTTTCGCCGTTAAATTCTCTCCTTTTGTGAACGAAAGAAACGTAATCGATCTGATGGATGAATTAGCGAAAGCAGAACAACATATTTCCCAAAATGTTAATGCCAAAATGGTCTTCTTCGATCTGGCACTTAAAATAACTGTACTGATTAAACGATAAAACAGGCCGTTTACTTCTTATCAGCAGGATAAAAGACACCTAACTGTCGGCGGATTTCATCGATGATCTCTATTGTTATCAGAGAGTTTTCATGACTATTTATATCTGATTCCAATTTTCCGGCTTGTACCAAGTTGATAAATTCAGCTATTTCATAATAGTATTCATCCTTATCAGTCGCAACAGTCACATCTTCTATCGGAGTAGCCGGACCTTTTCCTGATGCAGCAACAGGACGTTTCTGCCAGGTTACATGATTTATCTTGTTAATTCTGTCGAGCATGATATTTCCATCTTCTCCTTCTATTTCAGTAGGCAAAGAAGAATTGGCTATCTTCGAATAAAGAACCGTCGCATTCATTCCTTCATATTCAAAGTTAACAGCCCCTTGCCCATCCGCTCCAGAACTTAATACAATTCCTGAAGCCTGTATCTTCCTGGGTCTGCCAAACAATACGACCATCGGATAAATGGTATAAACTCCAATATCCATAATGGCTCCATTAGACAGTTCAGGCTTAAAAGCATTCAATACAATACCTTCTTTAAACTTATCATAACGAGATGAATACTGGCAATAAGAAGAAAAGTAGCGACGTAAAACGCCTGCTTTTGGCAAAGTTTTACGAACCACATCAAAATTTGGAGTCATTGTCGGTTTCATTGCTTCCATCAATGTTACATGATACTGATGAGAAGCGGCAATCATCTCTTTTACCTCCAATGCATTCGATGCCAAAGGCTTTTCACACAACACATGCTTCCCATGTTTCATACAAAGGATGCTATTCCCGGCATGTGTATAGTTGGGAGTTGCAATATAAACGGCATCAATCAAAGGACTTTTTGCCATCTCTTCCAACGAGGTAAATGTATGTGGAATATTATATTTTGCTGCAAATTCATCGGCTCTAGCCTGAGTGCGGGAACAAACGGCAACCAGTTCAAAACGTTCATCCTGACTGGCACCTGCCAACACCCAATCTGTAATGAAATTAGTTCCAACAACACCAAAACGAACTTTATCCATAAAGACTATTTTATTTTTATTAGAAATAATAATCCTTAGAGCCTTGGATCCGATTCAAACAAAAATCGAATCCAAAACCCTAAGGGATATTGATGAGATTTACCCGATAGTACTATTATAACAGTAAATCTTTTTAGAAATTATTTACGGAATGGAGCTTTTACCACCTGTGCTTTCAAATTGCGGTTACGAACCTTAATAAAGATTTCTGAACCTACCTTTGAAAAATCCTTTTTCACATAACCAAGTCCAATACCTTTCTTCAAAACGGGAGACATTGTTCCTGACGTTACAGTACCAATGTGGTTTCCTTCAGCATCAACAATCTCATATCCGTGACGAGGAACTCCTTTATCGACCAATTCGAATGCACATAATTTGCGGGTAACACCTTCTTTCTTCTGGGCAGCCAAAGCTTCACGATTTGTAAAGTTCTTTCCTTCTACAAATTTAGTAATCCATCCCAAACCTGCCTCAATCGGAGATGTAGTATCATCCAAATCATTTCCATACAAGCAGAAGCCCATTTCCAGACGAAGCGTATCACGTGCACCTAAACCGACCGGCTTGATTCCTTCAGGCTTACCTGCTTCAAAAATAGCATTCCAGATGGTCATTGCATCACTTGGATAGAAATACAATTCGAAACCTCCTGCACCAGTATAGCCTGTATTTGAAATGATCACATCTTTACATCCGGCAAATTCACCTGTGGTAAATGCATAATAAGGAATAGCAGACAAATCAACCTGAGTCAGTTTCTGCAACACTTCTGTCGCTTTTGGACCTTGAATTGCCAATTGCGCCATATTATCAGATGAATTTTGCAATTCAGCTCCTACCGCATTGTGACTTACACACCAGTTCCAGTCCTTATCAATATTGGCTGCGTTAACCACCAATAGATATTTTTCAGGTTCATAGTGATAAACTAACAAATCATCTACAATACCTCCATCTTCGTTAGGAAAACAAGTATATTGAGCCTTACCCAATGGAAGAACAGAAGCATCATTAGATGTTACAGACTGAATAAACTCTAATGCTTTCGGACCTTTTACCCAAAATTCACCCATATGAGAGACATCAAACACACCGACACCATTCACAACAGTCATGTGTTCATCAATAATACCCGAATATTCTATCGGCATATTATAACCTGCAAATTCATGCATTTTAGCACCTAGACCAATATGCACGTCTGTAAAAGGAGTTGTCTTCATTTTTTCACGATTTAGATTTACTCTGTATTAAAAATAATTTATATAACTTATTTGGAAGCCAGCAATTCTACAATTTTAACTACAGTTTCCATACTTTTCTGTAAAGAATCTACAGGTAGATATTCATAACGTCCGTGGAAGTTAAGTCCACCTGCAAATAAGTTTGGACAAGGAAGTCCCATAAATGACAATCTTGCTCCATCTGTACCACCTCGGATTGGCTGAATCTTAGGAGTTACGCCAACAGCCAGCATTGCTTCAGAAGCCAGGTCAACGATTTCCATTCGAGGTTCAACCACTTCACGCATATTATAATACTGGTCATTCATGTCGATTGTTACAAAACCCGGATACTTCTTATTCAATTCTGCAACCATATCGACAAGCAACTGCTTCTTCTGCTCGAACAATTCACGAGAATGGTCACGTATAATATATTGAAGAGTTGACAGTTCAACACTACCTGTCATTGCCAGCAGATGGAAGAATCCTTCGTAACCATCTGTCGTTTCAGGGCGCTGATCAGCTGGTAATTTAGCGGCAAACTCTGCAGCAAGTAAAGCTGAATTTATCATCTTGTCTTTTGCTGATCCCGGATGAACATTCAAACCTTTGAATGTAATCTTGGCTGCTGCTGCATTAAAGTTTTCATATTCCAATTCTCCAACAGCACCACCATCGACTGTATAAGCAAAATCGCAACCAAACTTCTTGACATCAAAATAATCCGCTCCAGCACCAATTTCTTCATCAGGAGTGAAGCCGATACGCACTTTACCATGTTTGATTTCCGGATGTTCTTTCAAGTATACCATACCGGAAATGATAGCCGAAACGCCAGCTTTATCATCTGCACCTAATAAAGTTGTACCATCTGTAACGATTATTTCCTGCCCCTTATAGTCTTCCATTTCAGGGAATTTAGAAGGGGAAAGAACAATGTTTTCAGTTTCATTTAAAACCACATCACCTCCCTGATAAGTTATGATTTTCGGATTGACACCTTCGCCACTCATATCCGGAGCAGTATCCATATGTGATATAAAGCCTACAGTTGGTATCTCCTTGTCTGTATTTGCGGGCAATGTAGCCATTAAATAGCACTTATCATCTAACGAGACATCTTCAAATCCCAAAGATACCAATTCATCGCGCAGTGCTTCAGCAAAGACACGCTGTCCCGGAGTACTAGGAGTCACTCCTGTTTCCTCACTGGACTGTGTTCCATAACTTACATATTTTAGAAATCGATCTAATACTGTCATCTTTTATTATTTTATTAATTTATTTGTCCAATTATCGGCCCATAAAATTAAGAAATGAAGATGAATAAACCAAATAAAGAAGATAGCGGCTCTTGAATTTTTTTCATAAGAAATGATGCTCTTCTGAGAAAGAGATGTGTAAATAAACAAAAAAAGGATGTATCAAAAACTGACACATCCTCTTTTGGGGTGAAAGATGGGGCTCGAACCCACGACCCTTGGAACCACAATCCAATGCTCTAACCAACTGAGCTACATTCACCATGTAATCTCAAACTTCTGTTTCCTTCATAAAAGAAGGGTGAAAGATGGGGCTCGAACCCACGACCCTTGGAACCACAATCCAATGCTCTAACCAACTGAGCTACATTCACCATGTCAATCTTTCAGGAAACGTTGTTTCTTTAAGACGGTGCAAAGGTAAGTATATTTTTTAATTCTGCAAATTTTCCAACTATAATTTTCAAATTTTGTTTCATAAAGTAAGCATACTAAAAGAAAAGAGTCGAATAGTATAAATGCTATTCGACTCTTACAATGTATTTTATCCAAACTACTTGTATACTTCTTTTTTCCCGGCCAATAATGTATTTTTCATCAATGAAATAATAGTCATTGGTCCTACTCCTCCCGGAACCGGACTGATATATGAGCATTTTGGTGCCACCTCATCAAACTTCACATCACCAGATAAACGGAAACCGCTCTTGCGTGTTGGATCAGGAACACGAGTTGTACCCACATCCACGATAACAGCTCCCTCTTTCACCATATCGGCTTTCAAAAATTCAGGAACACCTAACGCAACAATAATTATATCTGCCTGCTGACACATTTCCTTCAGATTTTTAGAATGGCTATGACATACAGTTACCGTACAATCTCCCGGATATGTCTTTTGAACCATCAACGAAGCCATTGGTTTTCCAACAATATTACTACGGCCAAGTACCACACAATGCTTTCCTCTTGTTTCTATATTGTTTCTTTTCAACAACTCCAGAATTCCGGCAGGTGTTGCTGAGACAAAACAAGGCAAACCGATAGACATTCGACCCACATTAATTGGATGAAAACCATCAACATCTTTATGATAATCGATAGCTTCAATTACTTTCTGCTCAGAAATATGTTTTGGCAATGGAAGTTGAACAATAAACCCATCAACATCCGGATCATTATTCAATTCATCAACCTTACGTAACAGTTCTTCTTCGGTCACATCAGCTTCATAACGGATCAATGATGATTTGAAACCTATTTCAGCACAGGTTTTCACCTTGCTGGCAACGTAAGTTTCACTACCGCCATCGTGTCCGACCAATATCGCAGCCAAATGAGGGATCTTGCCTCCTTCAGCCTTGATGCGAGCAACCTCTTCAGCCATCTCCTGCTTCATCTGAGCAGCTGTAGCCTTACCATCAAGCAATTTGTATGTTTTTTCTTCCATCATGATATTATTTAAAAATAATGTTCTTATCTAAACATCGGGAATTTACGACCACCACCTTTGGCATTTGTCAACATGCGCATCATCTTGCGAGTCTCGTCAAACTGTTTCAATAGTTTGTTTACTTCCTGAACTGTTGTACCGCTACCCTTTGCAATACGCTGACGACGAGATCCGTTCAAGATAGATGGATTTGAACGTTCTTCCGGAGTCATTGAATAAATGATTGCCTCAATACTCTTGAAAGCATTATCATCAATATCTACATTCTTCAAAGCTTTTCCGACACCAGGAATCATAGAAGCCAATTCTTTCAAATTACCCATCTTTTTGATCTGCTGAATCTGAGCAATGAAGTCATTGAAATCGAACTGGTTCTTGGCAATTTTCTTCTGCAAACGTTTTGCTTCTTCTTCGTCGTATTGTTCCTGAGCACGTTCAACCAACGAAACGATATCACCCATTCCCAAAATACGATCAGCCATACGTTCCGGATGGAATACATCCAAGGCATCCATCTTTTCACCTGTACCTACAAATTTAATAGGCTTGGTTACAACTGTACGGATTGACAAAGCGGCACCACCACGGGTATCACCATCTAATTTAGTTAACACAACCCCATCAAAATCCAATCGTTCGTTGAATTCTTTGGCAGTATTAACTGCATCCTGACCAGTCATGGCATCAACAACAAACAATGTTTCATCCGGATTAATTGCAGATTTAATAGCAGCAATCTCTTTCATCATCTGTTCGTCAATAGCCAAACGACCTGCAGTATCGACAATCACCAAATCATTGCCTTTTGCTTTCGCTTCTGCAATCGCATTCAATGCAATCTGGACAGGATTCTTATTGTCTTCTTCCAAATAAACAGGGACACCAATCTGTTCTCCTAAGACACGCAACTGCTCGATAGCAGCAGGACGATAAACGTCACAAGCAACCAACAGCGGTTTTTTGTTCTTTTTAGTTTTCAACATATTGGCAAGCTTTCCAGAGAAAGTAGTCTTACCTGAACCTTGCAAACCTGACATCAAAATAACAGAAGGACGATTCTCCAACTGCAATTCAATAGCTGTGCCACCCATCAACTGAGCCAATTCATCGTGCACAATCTTCACCATCAACTGACTTGGCTTAACTGAAGTAAGAACATTCTGTCCCAATGCCTTTTCCTTTACTCTGTCTGTAAAAGATTTTGCAACTTTATAATTGACATCGGCATCCAACAATGCACGACGTACATCTTTCAGTGTTTCTGCAACATTGATTTCGGTGATTTTACCTTCACCTTTCAGCAACTTAAACGAACGCTCAAGACGTTCACTCAGATTGTCAAACATACTATTTATTTATTTTTTCAATTATCTACTTTGTTTTCAAGGTGACAAAGATACTAAAAAAATGCACCCAATAAGCTAATTACTTAACTTTTTGGATGCACTCTGATTTACTGATTCATTTCAAAACGATCCTGCCTTTGAATTAAATCATTCCATTATTTCACCAATGTAAATTTCTGACGTAATCTGATATCTTGAGAACTAGCTCCAATTCTCACTTCAAAATCTCCCGGTTCTACAGTCCATTTCATATTTTTATCCAATATTTCCAAATCTTCCGGATCTAAATCAAATGAGACCTGTTTCGTTTCACCCGGCTCCAGATAGACTTTTTCAAATCCCCGCAAGACTGATTCATAAGTAACGACCGAACTATAAAAATCATGTAGATATAACTGAACGACTTCACTTCCTGCGTATTTTCCAGTATTGGATATATCGACAGACACCTTCACTTTTCCTTGTATGCCTTTGACAGGAGCATCGACTTTCAAGTTGCTATATTTAAATGTTGTATAACTCAAACCATATCCGAAAGGATATAATGCCCCAAGAACTCGGGTTTCACCAGTTCCATTCGGGCCCGTTTTACTCTGTTCTCCATGAGAACCTTTTTTAAACGGGAAATTATATTCAATTTGTCCTATCGACTTTGGAAAAGTCACTGTCAATTTTCCACTAGGGTTATGTTCACCAAACAAAGTCTCCGCAATCACTTTTCCTCCACGATAGCTAGGGAACCAAGTTTCCAGGATAGACGGCAAAAATTTATTTTCCCAGTTCAAAGTCAACGGACGACCATTTATCAATACCATTACGACTGGTTTCCCTGTAGCATGCAAAGCCTGCAAAAGTTGCAGTTGTCTGCCAGGCAATCCTAAAGATGTACGGCTCCTACTTTCTCCAACCCTTCTTTCATCCTCACCAACAACAGCAATTACGACATCTGCATTTTCTGCAGCCTTAACAGCTTTTGCAATGCCTTGCTCTTCTTCAGCACTTAAAGGATATGGGATAATTTCACTTTCGGGCCAGTTCGGATCAACAATCTCACAACCTTTTTCATAAACGACTTCCACATCTTCCTTCAGATAATCCTTTATTCCTTTCGCAACAGTTATAGTTGGCAAACCATTCGGACCATATCGACTAATCATAAAGTTATCTTCTTCAGCCAACGGACCAGTTATCAATACACGCTTCAATGATTTCTTGTCTAGGGGTAACAGATTATTATCATTCTTGAGCAAAACCATGGATTGCTCCTGCATCTCTTCAACAAACTGCAAATGATTCTCTGCACCAGCTTCCTTATCTGCCAATTTTTCATCACCACGGTAAGGATTATCAAACAAGCCCATTCGAAATTTGACCGTCAAGACTTCACGAACCCGACGATCTATTGTCTCCATAGATATTTCATTTTTAGCAATCAGTTCACGCACAGGTTCAATAAAATCTTCCGGCTTGGTAAAATGAGTACGAACATTCAATCCGGCCTCCAATACTTGTCGAACAGCGTCAGTATACGTTTCAGCAACACCATGTTTGGTATGTACGAATTCAACGGCCTCACTATCACTAACCACATAACCATCGAAACCAAAATCCTTACGTAAAAGTTGTGTCAAAAAATAATAACTGGCAGTTACCGGTTCTCCATTCCAGTCATTATAACTACTCATTACTCCCCATGGTTTGGTTTTCTGAACAACTTTCCGGAACGGGTAAAGAAACATTTCATGCAATTCTCTGGGGGCCACATGAGGATCTGTACGACAAGCACCATCCCTACCCCCTTTAGGAATACTATACACAGCATAATGCTTCAAGGTAGAACCAATTCCTTCCGACTGGATACCTCTAACCATCTGACTACCCATTTCTGCTATCAGATAAGGATCTTCGCCATAAGTTTCTACGATTCTTCCCCAGCGAGGATCTCGAGATACATCAAGGATAGGAGCATAAATATTAGTATAACCTAACAGACGTCCTTCCCTACCCACTATCTGTCCGGCCTTCAATACCAAATCTTTATTCCACGTAGAGCCGATTCCTATCGGAGCTGGCAGCGGAGTTGACAATGTATGATTCAGTCCATGAATTCCTTCATTACTAAAATCTACCGGAATCCCCAAACGAGTCTCTTCCACAAACCAACGTTGTATTTCATGAATTGCTTTTACATGGTTTGAAAACGGATAAATCAAATCATAACGTTTTCGATACATAGAGCCAACACCATTCAGCTGCTCATCAATATTGGCAATTCCATCTTTCCAAACCCGACTTTTCCATTCAGGAGTTGGAAGCGGGTCTTTCAATACTCGTCCTGAACCATATAAAGTAGCCAACTGGCAGGTCTTTTCTTCTACAGTCATTTGTTGCAGCAAATCATCGACCCGCTTATCAATTGGCTGACTGATATCTTCAAACACATCTTTCTTTCCGTTTTTATTGAAATCAATCCATCCTTCATGGTAAATTTTATTATCACTCTTAGCCTCAGCATTGGGAGCTACAGTAAAAACTGTAAATGATATCAGTATTAGTCCTATTGTTTTTCTCATAAATTTCATGTTCTTAGAATTCCTTTACAAATATACAACTTTTCAATTTCTCTTTTTATCCTGCATATTACAATTTCCAAGCAACCAATCTGACTCCATTGCAGTCAGCCTGTCAGATTGAAATTCTAAAGGAAACAAACTATTACCAGATAAAAAAATAAAAGGCTGCATCCTTTTGTAAACAGAGGATACAGCCTTTTATTTATTTCTAAATACACAGACTAAAGTCAAATCAATTTATTCGTTGCCGTGTCAGGAAATACTACTGCCGGTTTGAAAGTCTTAGCTTCTTCAAAATCCATATAAGCGTATGACATAATAATTACAACATCACCCGGCTGGACTTTTCGAGCAGCTGCACCATTCAAACAGATCACTCCAGATCCAGGTTCTCCTTTAATGACATAAGTTTCGAAACGCTCGCCATTATTATTATCCACAATTGATACTTTTTCATTTGGAATCAGATTTGCTGCTTCCATCAATGCACCATCAATTGTAATACTTCCAATGTAATTAAGATTCGCTTCGGTTACTGTCACCCGATGAATCTTTGATTTAACTACTTCTATGTACATTTCTATACGATAATGTTATTGTTTAATATTTAATATTGTCGATTAATCGAACTTCGCCACAATAAACAGTAATGCAACCCACTGGATAGGTAGTATCAGACCAGTTTTTAATAGACTGCATTGTATTACCATCTACTATTTCAAAATACTCAACTTCCATCTCTGGAACCTGATTCAAAGTGTTCACTACATAATCAATTACTTCCTGAACAGATTTTTCGGCTACAAAGGTAGTGCTTTCTTTTAACGTACGAGCAATAATAGGAGCTTTTTGACGCTGTTCTGGTGTTAAACGAGTATTTCTACTGCTCAAAGCCAAACCGTCTGCCTCACGCTGGATAGGACAATCAACCACATTTACAGGCAAATTCAACTGATGAACCATTTCACGAATTACTGCTATCTGCTGAAAATCTTTTTCACCAAAATAAGCATTATCCGGTTCAACTATATAGAACAACTTACTTACCACCTGAGCCACGCCATTAAAATGTCCAGGGCGACGAGGGCCTTCCATTACTGCAGCAACAGGTCCCAAATCAAACACGCGTGTATCTGGTTCCGGATACATTTCCTGAACCGATGGTGCAAAAACATAATCACATCCTTCCGGTTCCAGCAAAGCACAATCATTATCTAAAGTACGAGGATAAGTTTCCAGGTCGTGCTTATCATTAAACTGCGTAGGATTAACAAAATCACTTACAACACAAATATCATTTTCGGCAACACAACGTTTCACCAAACTGATATGTCCGGCATGTAATGCCCCCATTGTTGGTACAAGGCCAATCTTCTTTCCGCTCTCTCTTTCCTGAGCTAAGAATTTCTTTAAATCTTTGATAGAACTTACAACTTTCATCTTATAGATGCTTAAAAACGATGCAAAGCAACAAAATAATTATCAGATATAAAAGATTTTTACTATCTTTGTACCGTCTAAATTAAAGGAAAATACAGAATGGATGCAAAAAAAATTTTGTTTATAGCTCAGGAAATTACCCCTTATCTACCGGAATCTGAAATCGCAACTATCTGCCGAAACCTTCCTCAAGGTATTCAGGAACGTGGACGCGAAATTAGAACTTTCATGCCAAAATTCGGTAATATCAATGAACGACGTAACCAGCTTCATGAAGTAATTCGCCTATCAGGTATGAATTTAATTATTGATGATACAGATCATCCATTGATTATCAAAGTTGCATCTATCCAGGCTGCTCGTATGCAGGTTTATTTCATTGATAATGATGATTATTTCCAACGAAAGACAACCATTGCTGATGAAAATGGTAATGAATATGAAGATAACGATGAACGTTGTATTTTCTACGTTCGCGGTGTTATGGAAACCGTAAAAAAACTTCGCTGGATTCCTGATGTAATTCATTGCCATGGATGGATTTCTGCATTAACTGGTTTATATATCAAACGTATGTATGCAGACGATCCAGCTTTCCGTGATGCTAAAATTATTTACTCTGTTTATAACGACGATTTCAAAAATCCTCTTTCTGAAAATTTGATTTCAAAACTTAAAATGGATAATGCTACAGATGCAGATCTTGAAGTTATAAAGGATGATACCAGCTTCGTCGGTCTATCCAAACTAGCTATCAATTTTGCTGATGGAATTATTCAGGGTAGCGAAAATATAAATTCAGAAGTACTTGATTATATCAAGACAAAGAAAGAAATACCATTCCTTCCATATCAGGATCCTGAAACCTATATGGACGAATACAACAAATTCTACGATCAGATATTGGAATCTAAATAACTTTTCAACATGAAATTAAAGAATCTTATACTTGGGTTCGCTATCGGCAGCTTTATGTTTAGCGGATGTAATGATGAATTGAGTCAGGTTGGACCAAGTATTCAGCCAGAAGGAGACCGCTCTTTCATATATGCAGATACTTTTCAGATTAAAGCATCTACAGTGAAAATAGATTCAATCTATGCACGTACAACTTCCGGTCTTTTAGGTCAGTTATACGACCCTCTTTATGGAAATTTAAAATCAGATTATATCTGTCAGTTCTATTGCCCGGAAGAATATAAGTTTGCACATACACCTATTGATGGCAAAGTGGATTCAATGGCTTTCTTTATCATGTACAGGCCAGATGGATATATTGGTGATTCATTAGCTCCTATGCAGGCCAAAGTATATAAGGTTACCAAACCATTGGAAAGGAATTATTATACCAATATGAATCCGAAAGATTATTGCGATCTACAGACTCTTATTGGTGAAAAGACTTATACTGCATACGATTTAAGTATTCCGGATTCAATTCGTAAGATTACAGATCCGAATCATCCGCAATATTATTCACCAAATGTTCGTATACGTATCAGTAAAGATCTTGCTCAGAAGTTTTATGACGAAACGGTTCAAAATCCTGGAACATTCCAAAATCAAGAATCTTTCAACAACTTCTTCCCTGGTTTTTATGTAACAACGGATTACGGGACTGGTAATATACTTGAAGTTGTTCAGTCTTCGTTCTTCATTTATTACAGATACCAGACTAAAAGTATCAAAACAGGAAACGATACCATTATTCGTACTCGTGAACAGTTTAACGTAACTAAAGAAGTTATTCAGATGAATCAAATTACGAATGATAATCTGGATCTTCTGTTACAACCTAATGAAGAATATACTTATTTAAAAAGTCCGTCAGGGGTTTGTACCAAATTGATGATTCCAGTTGCTGAAATAAAAGAAAGAATTGAGGGGCGTATTATGAATGCTTTAAATCTTAAACTGAAGGCTATGCCTCAGGAAGACTGGGTTTACGCATTTGAACCACCAAAGGATGTATTATTACTTCCTGAAGACTCTGTACAATCTTTCTTCCTGAAGAATAAGATAGAGGATAACATTACTGCTTATCGCGCTTCATTCAATCCGACAAACAAGACATATACTTTTGGAAATATTATAAATTTGCTGGAAAGACATCTTAAAAAATCTCCTGATAAAGAATTGAATTTAGTTGTTCTTCCTGTTTTACGAGGAGTACAGACCAGCAATGATTATTATGGAGGAAGTAATTCTACAACAACTTCTATTACAAACTATATGAGACCTTCGGGTGTCAAATTAAAGAAAGACAATGATGCAATGGAAATTGTCATTCTGACTAGTAAATATAACAATTGATTTATATAGCCTTATAAGTAAAAAGAGGAACTTTCAAAAGTTCCTCTTTTTTTGTATTACCACTTTCACCCAATCCGACTTTCAGGGAAAATACAATCTTTGTATATCCAATTCCGATTCATTACAAATGGTAATAAAATGAATCTATTAAAGGAGATCTTTTAATAAGAAATAAAAAACGGGCTGAATTCTATATAAAGAAATCAGCCCGTTACAGTATTATATATAACATTATTCAACGTGACATTCTGATATATGCTTAAAACCATTTAGGAAATCAACGATAGGCATGCGTTTTTTCCCAGCAAGCTGGACAGATAAGAGTCTTAAAAATCCACCCCTCAAAGCAATATCAACGTAACTTTTTCCATCCGATTTAATGGTTCCATCTGGATAATCATGAGCCACGACTCGTTTTTCAGTTTTAAAAATCTTCAAAACCATGCGTTTGCCATTTGCATCCACTAATTCAGTCCATGCAGCAGGATAAGGAGAAAGCCCTCTAATAAAATCATATACCTGAACCAAATGATACCCCCAGTCTATCTGACAAGTCTCTTTAAAGATTTTAGGTGCATCCATTTTTTCAGATACCCCATCAAACAAATCTTCCTGAGAAACAGTTTCTACATTACCTTTCAAAATCTTATCAACTGATTCAACCAAAACCTTGGCTCCCAAGTTCATCAAAGCATCATGAACAGTCTCTGCATCATCTGTTTCAGCTATATCAATAGACTTTTGCATGATAACACGTCCTGTATCAATTTCATGTTTCAAGAAAAATGTTGTAACACCAGTTTTCTTGTCACCATTAATAATAGCCCAATTAATAGGAGCAGCTCCTCGATAACGAGGCAATAAAGATGCATGAAGATTGAATGTCCCCAAGCGAGGCATATTCCACACAATTTCTGGTAACATACGGAAGGCAACAACAATCTGTAAATCCGCTTTCCATGCACGAAGAGCTTCCAAAAAGGCCTCATCCTTCAACTTTTCAGGCTGCAATATCGGAAGTCCTACAGATACAGCATATTTCTTTACAGCACTCGATTGTAATACACTTCCATGGCGTCCCATAGGCTTATCAGGCATAGTAATGACACCAACAACATTATAACCACCTTCAACCAAAGCACGCAAACTCTCGACTGCAAAATCGGGAGTTCCCATGAATACGATTCTTAAATCTTTTTTTTCCATATATTTTAATCACCTGTAAAATTATCAACCAATACTTCTCTATAAGAATTAAATATCTTAGACTTCGACATGAATCCCATGTATCTTCCTGTTTCATCAACGACCGGAAGATTCCAAGCTTTCGTGTCATCAAATATTTGCATAATCTTATCCATCGGAGTATTTACTATAATCTTGGCTGGCGCAGAAACCATAAACTTAGAAACCTTGAATCGGTTATACAATTCAGGACGGAACATGATATTTCTAATATTATCCAATAAGACTATACCTAATAAAATACCCCTTTTATCTACAACAGGGAATGTATTTCGACTACTTCGTGCTATAACCTTTACCATATCACCCAGCATCATATCAGGAGTAACGACCTGGAAATCTCTTTCGATGACATTGTCGGCACTTAATAATGTCAATACAGCCTTATCCTTATGATGAGTCAATAATTCTCCTTTCTGAGCTAAACGCATTGAATAAATACTATGAGGTTCAAACATCAGTATTGTGATATATGAGCCTATAGAAACAATCATCAGCGGAAGGAACAAATCATATCCTCCAGTAAGTTCTGCAATCAAAAAGACACCTGTCAACGGAGCATGCATAACACCAGACATTATTCCTGCCATTCCTAGGAGAGCAAAATTCTTTTCTGAAAGATACATCGTGAAATCAAAATAATTGCTCACATGCGAAAAGATAAATCCTGCAATACACCCCAAATACAAGCTTGGTGCAAAAATACCACCACAACCTCCGCCACCGTTAGTAGCACTTGAAGCAAAGACTTTAGTAAGCAATATCAAGCCAAGGAATATTATAATTCCAAAATAATTTTCATTCCATGAATAAAACATACTATTGTCCATCAATCCGGCAAACTGACCATTCAATAATAATTCTATCGTATCATAACCTTCACCATATAAAGGAGGAAACAAGAATATAAGAACACTCAGCATTACACCACCCATGAGGAACTTACGTCCGTAAGTCGTTCCATAACGACGGTACTGACCTTCAATCCAATTCATCACACGAGTAAAATATAGAGAAACAAGACCGCAGAAAACACCTAACATGATAACATATGGAATCTTCTGCATCAAGAAATCTTCTGTCTGAGAGAACTTAAACAATGCTTCTGTTCCGGTAAAGACATACGATACTGTAGCCGCTGTTACGGAAGTTATCAGCAAAGGAAGGACAGAAGTCATGGTTAAATCAAGCATCAAAACTTCGATCACAAAGACCAGTCCTGCAATTGGAGCCTTAAAAATACCTGCAATAGCTCCAGCCGCGCCACAACCGACCAACACCATCAGTGTTTTCTGTTCCATCTTAAATAATCGTCCAAGATTAGAACCAATCGCAGCACCTGTTAAAACGATCGGAGCCTCCGCTCCAACAGATCCACCAAATCCGATAGTCACAGAACTCGCTACTATTGAAGTCCACATATTGTGAGGTTTGATTCGACTTTTGCGTTGTGAAATCGCATAAAGGATTTTCGTCACACCATGACTGATATCATCCCTTACAATATATTTTACAAACAAACCAGCCAGTAAAATACCCACAACCGGATAAAGCAGATATAAATAGTTAACCTGATCGGCAGCAAAATTAAAAGAGAGCATATGCTGTATCAAATGAATCAAGTTTTTCAGTACTATAGCTGAAGCAGCAGTACATATTCCCACCAAAAAACTAACAATCAATACAAAATGTTTCTCTTTTATATTGTTTGCTCTCCAAACTAAAAATTTATAAAACCATCCATTATCTGTTTTCATTGTTAAATTCCCTTTCCTGTAATTACTGTTTTAACAGTATAAACCAAAATTGTAATGTCTAATGCCAAAGACATATTCTCGTAATATATAATATCGTATTCCAATCGTTCAAGCATTTGTTCGACATTACTGGCATATCCATATTTAACCATACCTAAGGAAGTGATTCCCGGACGAACATTATGTAACAAGTAATAATAAGGTGCTTGTTGAACAATCTGATCAATAAAGAATTTTCTTTCCGGACGAGGTCCAACAAGCGACATATCACCTTTCAGAACATTCCAAAACTGAGGTAATTCATCCAAACGATACTTTCGCATAATCTGACCAAAAGGAGTTATTCTCTTATCATCCTCCTTTGACAATCTCGGTCCTTTATCTTCCGCATCAACATACATTGTACGGAATTTAAATATTTTAAAAGGATTACCATGATATCCAATTCTCTCCTGTGAATAAAAGATTGGTCCTGGAGAATCTTTCCTGACCCGATACGCTATATATGCAAATAAAGGTGATAAAATCACCAAAACAATCAAAGCGACCAGGCGATCAAAAAACTGTTTGATATTTTTCTCTGCCTCTGAAAAATTATTTTCTGATATATCAGCCAAAGGTACCGAACTTATTCTTTTCAAACGAACTTTCGAAAAAGGGATCGTTTTCTTGTCAACCCATACTTTAATAGGTTTCTTATAAAGATATAACGAATAGAGTAAACGGGAAAGTTCAGCACCTTCTACAACTTCTGTAGCAACGACCAATTCTTCCACAGCTAATTTATTCATCAAAGAAGGAAGTTCTTTTAAATCTCCCTGTATATCTTTCAATGGAATTGACACTTTCTCATCTTCCTTGATACGAACAAAACCTAGAACCTTTGTTCCTACCCCTCTCAAATAATCGGAAAGATACTTAGCACGCTCTCCTACTCCTAAAATCAAGACATGCGTTGCAAAATCACCTCTTTGAATCCGTTTGTACAAATAAGAAGTTATTTTTAACCGAGAGAAATAAGTGACTAAAAAATGTATACCGAATAATTCAAAAAAGAAATAGTAGTATATCTGGTATCTTGTTGGAAGTTCGTTTATTATCAAGAACATGAAGATACAGAATACTCCAACAACTGTAGATATCAAAGTAAGCCAGAACTCAGAGAGTCTTGATTTAGCCAAAGGTTTATTATAATAACCGGAAAAATAGTATACTATCATCCAAAATATTGGAATAACTATTTGTCCTATCCAAACAGAAGGATAAACCAGAAATTCGCCGAGTGTACTTGTATCTCTAAATACAACCTGCTGATAATAACGCAAAACATTAAATACAAGCCAGACTAATGATGCAGTTAAATAATCCGTAAGGATATATCTCCATATTTGTCTGTTTTTACCCATACACAACCCTATCTGATAATTTGAAACAAACCACCATCACCAAGCTTTATAATACTTGATGGTGAAGCCGGTGTCAAATCATCCTGTCTGTATTCAACAATATAATCTACGCCATTTTTTATTTCTTCAGAAACCTCACTGAAGTTTGCCGGCGAAGGCTGACCACTGATATTAGCTGAAGTAGAAACTAAAGGTTTGCGAAATTGGAAACACAATCTGTTCGAAAAGGTTTCCTGTGAGATACGGATACCAATACTACCATCCTGACCTAATAAATTAGGTGCAAGATTCTTCCCTTTCGAATAGATAATAGTCAAAGGTTTGTCTGCTACCTCTATCAGATCCCATGCAACATCAGGAACATCCTCTACGTAAGCTTGTAATTTTGCTGTACTATCCAGTAAAACCAACATGGCTTTATTATCTACACGCTTTTTCAATTCGTACACTTTACGAACAGCTTCTTCATTCGTCGCATCACAACCAATTCCCCAGATTGTATCTGTAGGATATAAAATCAATCCACCTTCCTGCATCACTTTGCAGGCTTTTTTAATATCTTCTTGCAATGGTATCATAATCTCTCTTGAATTTATACTAAGACAAAAATACAAATCATTCTGTTCACTAAAAAAAATAAGAAGAAAAAAAGCTATTTTAAGAATAGAATAAGTAGATTCCAAATTTTAATTCCTAACTTTACAATTTGAATTAGGTATTAATCCTAAAGACATATTCGGTTAATTAGTCCGAATACTTATATTTTATATTGAAATTTTATCATCTGCTATCAGATAAGTCTCTGAAAAATACACAAGATGACAAACATTCGAACAATCATGTATATTCATACTATGAAATACCAATTTCAATATAAAAGAATGCTTGTTTGTATTTTATCAACAAGCTTGAGCTAGATAAAAAAAGAAAAAAATATATAAATGACTGTAAAATGGAATTATCAACCTCCAACACAGACGGAAATTCAAGAAAGAGACAATCTGAGCTCAGAATTAGGACTTAGTCCTATCATCAGCTTATTATTAGTCCGACGAGGATTAAAGACTGCAAAAGAGGTGAAAAAATTCTTCAGACCTAGTCTGAACGATTTAGAAGATCCCTTTTTAATGCCTGATATGCAAAAAGCTGTAACTCGTTTAAATCAGGCTTTAGGGAATAAGGAGAGAATACTGATTTATGGAGATTATGATGTTGATGGCACAACTGCCGTGTCATTAGTCTATAAATATCTGAGAGCTTATACATCAAACTTGGATTATTATATCCCTGACAGATATGATGAGGGTTATGGTATTTCTAAAAAAGGTATTGATTATGCTTATGATACAGGAGTAACTCTTATTATTGCCTTGGATTGTGGTATCAAGGCCATTCAAAAGATTGATTATGCTAAAGAAAAAGGTATTGATTTCATCATTTGTGATCATCATATGCCTGATGAATCATTGCCTCGTGCTGTAGCTGTTTTGGATGCCAAACGAGTGGATTCCATTTATCCTTATGAACATTTGTCGGGATGCGGTGTCGGTTTCAAATTTATGCAGGCTTTTGCCATCAGTAATAAATTCCCTTTCTCCGAACTGGAAAAATTACTTGAATTTACAGCGGTAAGTATAGCTTCGGACATTGTTCCCATCACTGGAGAAAATAGAGTTTTAGCCTACTACGGCTTAAAACAGATCAATAGCAGCCCAAGTATCGGATTGAAAAGCATTATCGACGTTTGTGGCTTGTCTGGAAAAGAAATAACAATCAGTGATATTGTCTTTAAAATAGGTCCTCGCATCAATGCTTCCGGCAGAATGATGAAAGGGAAAGAAGCCGTTGAATTACTTCTTGCCAAGGATATCACCACTGCCAGAAAAATGAGTGAAAGTATCAATCAATATAATGAAGAAAGACGAGAACTGGATAAAAAGATCACAGATGAAGCGAATGAAATAATCCACCAATGTGGACATGTCAAGGATTTGAATGCTATTATCGTTTACAATCCGAACTGGCATAAGGGTATCATTGGAATAGTTGCTTCTCGATTAACCGAAAAATATTATCGTCCGGCTGTCGTTTTAACAAAATCATCCGAATTGATTACGGGGTCTGCACGTTCCGTTACAGGTTTTGACATTTATAAAGCGATAGAAGGATGTCGTGATTTATTAGAGAACTTTGGAGGTCATACTTATGCAGCCGGTCTTTCTTTAAAAGAGGAGAATCTGGAGGCTTTTAAAGAAAAATTCACCGAATTGGCATCTGAAGATATCGTTCCGGAGCAAATCACTCCGCAGATCGACATTGATTCTTTTTTAGATCTGAAAGAAATCACACCCAAATTTCTTACCGATTTAAACAAGATGAGTCCTTTCGGCCCCAATAATCAGAAACCTATTTTCTGTACTTATGGCGTTCAGGATTATGGTACCAGCAAATTAGTCGGACGTGAACAGGAACATATCAAACTGGAGATTATAGATAGTAAATCCGCCAGTTCTCCCATACATGGAATCGCTTTTGGTATGAGCAGATTCAACGCTCACATCAAACTAATGAAACCATTCAACATTTGTTATACAGTAGAAGAAAGTATCTACAACGGGAATGCATCTTTCCAACTGATGGTTAAGGACATCAAGACCGAATAACAATATTTGATAAAAAACCTTTGTATGAATATTTACCAGGAGACTTTAAAGAAATATTGGGGATATGATTCATTCAGGCCCTTGCAGGAAGACATTATCCATTCAATTTATGAAGGTCATGATACTGTAGGATTAATGCCCACGGGAGGAGGAAAGTCTATTACATTCCAAGTCCCGGCATTAATTTTAGAGGGAGTCTGTATTGTTGTAACTCCTCTGATAGCCTTGATGAAAGATCAAGTCGACAACTTGAAAAAACTTGGAATCAAAGCCACTTCTGTTCATTCAGGAATGACTCGTCAGGAAATAATCACCCAACTTGAAAATTGCATCTTCGGCGATTATAAATTTCTATATGTTTCTCCGGAAAGACTTTCTACTGAAATATTTCTGTTAAAACTGAATGCAATGAACGTTTCCATGCTGGTAGTTGACGAAAGTCATTGTATTTCACAATGGGGATATGACTTCAGACCTTCTTATTTGAAGATTGCTGATATACGAAAACAGCTGAGTAATGTTCCTATTCTGGCTTTAACCGCTACGGCAACGCCTCAAGTTGTTGAAGATATCAAAAAACAACTGGAACTGGATAACCCTAATGTTTTTATAAAAAGTTTTTCCAGAAAGAATCTGGCTTATATCGTTCGAAAGACAGAAGATAAACTCCATACATTAGTATACATTTTAAACAAAGTTCCGGGAACCGGAATCGTTTATGTCAGAAATCGTAAAAAAACAAAAGAGATTGCTGAATATCTCCAAAAAGAAGGTATTTCTGCCGATTATTATCACGCAGGTTTAAATAATGATATTAAAACTATTAAACAGAATAAGTGGAAAAACGATGAAATCCGAGTGATTGTTTCAACGAATGCTTTTGGTATGGGTATCGACAAGCCTGATGTTAGAATTGTTATACATATGGATATGCCTGGATCTCTGGAAGAATATTACCAGGAAGCAGGACGTGCCGGACGAGACGAAAAGAAATCGTTCGCTGTTGTTTTATATTCACCAGGAGATTCGGCTCAATTAAAAAAAAGATTAACAGATGAATTTCCTCAGAAGGAGTTTATCTATAGAGTTTACGAAGCATTAGGTAACTATTATCAAATAGCGGTCGGATTTGGTTTAGATACAGTTCACGATTTCATACTTTCCGAATTTTGTAAAACTTATAAACTGCCACTTATACAGACTCATAATGCCTTGAAATTATTAGAGCTATCCGGTTACATCGAATATCTAGAAGAAATTGACACTAATTCGCGACTGATGTTCAATGCTACCCGAGAAGAATTATACACATTCCTGCAACAAAATGAATTAATCGACAATATCATCAGAACTATTCTACGTTCCTATACAGGGCTATTCTCTGATTATGCCTATGTCAATGAAAGTTTGATTGCGTTAAGAGCAAAATGCACTCAAGAGGAAGTTTATAACGTACTGGTCAATCTATCCAAATATAGAATTATCAATTATATCCCCAAGAAGCGTAATCCACTTATTATCTACCGCCAAGTCCGAGAGGAACAAAAATATCTATCTATTCCAAAATCGGCTTACGAAGACAGAAAAGAACGTTATGAAGAAAGGATAGCTAAAGTATTAGAATATCTCAATACGGAACAGATTTGCCGTACCAGAATTCTTCTAGATTATTTTGGAGAAAAGACAACCGAAGATTGTAATACCTGCGATATATGTCTGCAAAAACACAATAGCGGACTAACAAATGGCAAATTCAATAATATTCGCAAGGCCTTGATAGAACAAACTGAATCAGGCCCTTCTCCTGTAACAGAACTCTGTGAATCGATACCGTATCCTAAAGAAATGGTTGTCAAAGCTATCCGATTTCTTATTGATAATGATGAACATTTCCATCTGGAAGATCAGAATCTATCATTTAAAGAATAAAGACATAGACCAAATTCATATAAAAAAACATCCAAGATTGCTTTAAAATCACAAATCCTGGATGTTTATTTTTCTATCTCTATATAAAGGGATTTTTACTTCTTGTAATTCTTTCTATAAGTAACCTTTTCCGCTGTAGGGAAATCATCAGGAACCTGCTGAGTCACTTTTCCGGTAGCAGCCCATTCCGAACCACGAAGGAACAAGACCTGAAATCCAGTGCATTGCATAGAAGGATTATCTTCCAATGTCGGACCTACATGTCCCAACATTATATGGAATATACGACCTTTTTCATAATCAACTGTAAAAATCAATGGCTCTTCACGACCGGATCCATTCATTTCCTTTGGAGCATAAGCGGTATACAACAAAGATTTGATATTACCCGGACCACGCATACGATCATATAATTCATCACGACCATGTTTCCACTGATCTGGCAAACCTTTTACAATAGGATGGTCATGGTTACGCAAATGTAATACAAACTCATGCTGTTTTCCATGTGAACCTCCATTGCCTGGGCTCATATCTCTTTTCAATTGATTGTTTTCCCAATAAACATATGGACCATCTTTTTCTGTACGTCCGCCCCAACCTCCTAAAGCGATAATTTTGTTATATTCCTTCCATTCCGTGAAAGAATTGTTTGCTGCATGATAAATCACAACACCACCACCATTCTTTACATATTCAACAAAATCTTTTTGGGTTTTCTCCGGCCACAGATCTCCATTATAATCTAATACGACTAAATCGTATGCTGAAAAATCAGGATTAAAGGAAGACATATCAGCACCACTCTTCGGTGAAATAGCAAACTGTACCCGAAACAGGCCTGAATTTGATAAAATCTTATCAATTGCAACATGACTTACAGGCCAGTTATGATTATTCTGCCCTGTTACAACTAATGTTTTAATAGGCTTTCTCGCATAAGCTGAAAAAACTCCCAGCATGAAAAATGCTAAAAGATAAATCAATTTCTTACATAATAAATTTTTCATGATATATACGTTTTGTATTAAGATTCACAAATATAATATCTAAATGTATTTAACACAAGATAAATGCCATAAAAGATAATCGAATCTGAAAAATTACTGATAATAACATATACAGCAGCATTTTAACTTATTGTCTCTAAAACATCCTACATACTAAAATTTGAATACGAAAATTAAATATAGAAACGCTTGATTATTCTATTAAATAATTCTTATCTTTATCGACATAAAGACGGATTATTATCTATTATGTACTTATGTTGAATTTTTCATGAGATGTATTACATTAAAAACAAGTATAAGTACAGCCAATCCATATTTGGTACCATAATGAAATAACAAATCATTTAATACGAATCTATAAAAATTTGAAAAACATGTTGGGTAAAAGAAGTTTGTTTTGTTTAGTACTTGTACTATTAGTACAATGTTTCTCAGTTTCTTATGCACAAGAGAATACTGTTTTAAAAGGTAAAAAGGTCCTTTTTGTTTATGGCGGATGGCCTGGACACGATCCTAAAGGATGTAAAGATTTGTTCGTACCATGGCTGCAATCAGAAGGAGCTGATGTTGTTACAAAAGACAATTTAGATTGTTATACTGACGAACAACTGATGAGTAGTGTGGATTTAATCATTCAAGTCTGGACAATGGACAAAATAACAGGAGAACAAGAAAAAGGTTTATTGAAAGCCGTCAGAAATGGAGCTGGTTTAGCCGGCTGGCATGGCGGACTGGGCGATTCTTTCCGTGATAACACAGAATACCAATTCATGGTTGGCGGCCAATGGGTTGCTCATCCAGGTGGAGGAATTGAATATGACGTTCATATCATCAATCATAAAGATCCGATTGTAAAAGGAATCAAGACATTCCATGTTTCTTCTGAACAGTATTACATGCATGTTGATCCAAACGTCAAAGTTCTGGCTACAACCAAATGCACTGGTGATCACGTTGATTGGATTGACGGTGCTGTCATGCCTGTTGTATGGAAGAAAACTTACGGGAAAGGACGTGTCTTTTATAATTCTTTAGGTCATAATGCAAAAGTTTTCTCTATTCCTGAAGCCTTTGAAATTATGAAACGTGGTATCCGTTGGGCATCTTTAAGCAAATACGAACCAAAAGAAGAATGGATGTCTCCTGTCTATAAGTATTAATTGATAAAATCTTATAAGAATATTACATAAAAAACCGTTGAAAGAAAATTCTATCAACGGTTTTTTATTTCTATACAAATTGCAAATATTCAATTATCTTAATGGAATATATTGAACAAATGCTTCCATCGCTTCGTAGGAAGCCAGACCTAGCTGACGATATAAATCAGCAGTTGCACGATTTCGATCTTCAGCACGCTGCCAGAACAGACGTTCGTCATCACCTAGATAAGGAGCACTCTCTGCTTATGATTGATGTTTTAAGATTGCATTTCGTTTATGGCGTAATTCTTCAGGAGAGATTGGTACAGCCATTTCGATATGATCCATTTCCCATTCAGCCCAAGCTCCGCGATACATCCAGATACGTGAAGCTTTAAGCCATTCTTCATCCTTTAATTCATCGATGGCTGCTAGTATTGCATCCAAACAAACCTTATGTGTTCCATGAGGGTCTGCCAGATCGCCTGCTACAAATATCTGATCCGGCTTTAATTCTTCCAGCAATTTTTTGATGATATCCTTGTCTGCCTCACTTATCGGTTTCTTTTTCACCAATCCTGTTTCATAAAATGGTAAATCCAAGAAATGAATATGGTTATCATCCGTTATTCCTGTATAACGACAACCATGACGAGCCTCTTCCCTACGAATAGTTCCTTTCATAAATAAGACATCCGGACGTTCTGGTTCATTATTCTCTACTTTTTCAAGTGTCAAATAATTAATTATCTCTTCTGCTTTATCCTTGATAGTGGTGTCTTCCGGACTATATTTAGCACATACATCACGCAAATATTCACAATAGCGAACAACCTCCTCATCGCCTACCGCGATATTTCCTGAAGTCTGATATGCCACATGGACATCATGATGCTGATCACACAGACGACGGAATGTTCCTCCCATGGATATGACATCATCATCAGGATGAGGACTAAAAATCAGCACTTTTTTAGGATAAGGATTCGCTCTCTCCGGACGATCGGTATCGTCTGCATTTGGCTTTCCTCCCGGCCATCCCGTTATCGTGTGCTGAATATCATTAAATATCTTAATATTCACATTATATGCAGAGCCATATAATGCCAGTAACTCACCTAGTCCATTTTCGCTATAATCACGATTTGTTAATTTAAGAATAGGCTTTCCTGTTTTCTGGCACAACCATACAATTGCACGACGAGTCAATTTATTATCCCACTCACAATTTGTCACAAGCCAAGGATGACTTATACGAGTCAGATTATAAGCTGCAGATAAATCGACTACGATTTTCGCATTCGGATGTATTTGTAAAAAAGTTGATGGTATGGAATCACTTATTTTACCTTCTATGGTATCTTTAATTATTTCAGCTTTCTCGTCTCCCCATGCCATTAATAATACATTTTTTGATTTAAGCATAGTAGATACACCCATTGTAATTACTCCTGCAGGTACATTATCAATAGAAGCAAAGGTTGCTGAAGCTTCTTTTCGGGCAGCACCTTCCAGCAATACCAGACGAGTCTTTGTACTTTGTAAAGTTCCAGCTGAATTAAACATCACATTACTGCTAGCTCCAATACCCAGCAACATACAATCGATACCTCCTACCTGATTTATCTTTTGTTCGTAATGAGTACAAAAATCAAATATGGAATCTTTCGCTATAGAGCCGTCAGGATAATTGATATTTTCAGGTAAAATGTTTACCTGGTCAAGAAATTCTGATTTCAATTTACGGAAAACACCACTTTCTGACGAAGGAAGTGGGTAGAACTCATATTCAAGGAATACGACGACATGAGAAAAATTCAAATTCTCTTCTTTATGCATCCTTACCAATTCCTTGTAAACACTTTCAGGAGTACGTCCTCCAGGTAATGCTAAAACAAATTTCTGTCCGGCTTCTTCCTTCTTCTTGATTTGTGCTGCAATTTCCGCAGCAACTGCATACGAACCTTCTTCCATTGATTCATATATTGTAGTCGGAATTTTTTCCAAACGTGTTAGCACAGAATGGTCAAATGCATTGTCAGGACGATAATACCTTGTAGGAATTCGTGTAAGAGTTATTTGCGAACTTAAATTAGTTTTCATTATATTATTATATTTATGTATTTTCTTGTCTAAAGATAAGAATAATATATTGATAACAAGCTCAAACAAGCCATAAAAAAATCTTATTTATCCATTGGATTTGTTTATAACAACGATATTTTTCTGATCAAATCAAGTACAAAGACCAACTTTTTTATATCGGAATTATAAGTTTTAAAAACGTTCTCAAGCAAAAGAATACAGAGGAAAGGCTCTCCTGCTGAAACCATAAAAAAACACGCCACATTTTTATAGAAAGGTCAAATGGTTTTCAAAAAACATCTCATGTTTTTTATAAAAGCTCCGACATTTTTTTATACTTAAAAGTTATTTGGATAAATCATGAGAACAGGAAAGGAAATGTTTAAATGCCTTATTGATTACAATCGATAACAAAGACGAAATAAGCACAATCGTATAGATAAGACATAAAAAAAGGAAATAACCATACAGCTATTTCCTTTTCTTTTGTCGGGGTACCAGGATTCGAACCTGGGACCCCCTGCTCCCAAAGCAGGTGCGCTAACCGGACTGCGCTACACCCCGTCGATTTTTTTCTTTTGAGTTGCTTTATTTCTCAAATGCGATGCAAAGGTACGAGTTTATTTTTAATATCCAAACTTATAGCAAACTTTTTTCATCTTATTTTTTAAACTATTTTATAAATATCTGTTATAAAGAATTTTATGACTTCAATATTTTTCATAACAAAATATCAAAACTTATCGACAGTCATTATTTTCTTCTATACTCTGAAAAAAAACAAATCCTTGTTCCGATTCAACAGAACAAGGATTTCATCCATAAAGAATAAATTTTACTTGATTTCAATAACTTTTGATTCGTTATGCAAGTTTTCAACAGGTTTCTTTTTTAAATCTATAGAAAGAACACCATCTGTTACAGAAGCTGCAATATTTTCAGTATCCACATCTTCCGGCAAAATCATTGATTGCTGGAATTTAGAATAAGAAAATTCGCGACGTAAATATTTCTTATTCTCGTCTTTTACCTCATCCTTTTTCTCCAGAGAGATAACCAACTGATTATCATCTGTCAAATGAATGTTAAAATCATCTTTTGTCATACCAGGAGCAGCAACTTCCACTTTGTAAGACTCATCATCTTCTGTTACATTGATAGCAGGTGCAGTAGTATTTGCTTTTAACATCCAGTCATTATTAAAGAAATCATTAAATATATTTGGTAACCAGTTCTGATTATAATTGTTTCTAATCGGCATCATAATAACAATCCTCCTAATTTTAATTCAACCATTAATAATTCCTCCGGATTGAACCTCCTTTCGATATTCAATTCACCAGATATCCTGCAAAGTCCATGCCTGAAATCATTTTGTCACATTTTAATACCGATTTTTAAACATATTTTATACACAAGGCTTATTATTCACATTAATAAATCATCATAGATTACATTTTGTCACATATCATTATATTCAACTGCTATTTTGTCATTAAAAAAAATCAAACAACCATTTATTCTTTTGCGGATATAAAAAAAGTGCATCAAAGTAATCTTTGATGCACTTTCCTACTAAATATAGAACAGATTTAATTCTGTTCCGATTAATTACAAATTACGGATCCAAATGTTACGATAAGAAACAGGAACACCATGATCCTGCAACAATAGAGGCAAGCGACCATGAGCTTTGTAAGTCGGGAAACCGATATAAGGAGTATTTCCCTTCAATGTAAAATGATTCTGAATCAAAATACCATTCAACAAAACAGTAACCTGAGCAGGAGATTCCAAAGAGCCATCAGTACCAAATCGAGGAGCTTTCCAGAAAATATCATAAACCTGCCATTTATCAGTACCAGTAAAAGCATTTACTTCAGGAGCTTTTTGTTTATAGATACTACCAACCATACCATTTACATAAGTCGGATTATCTTCTCCATCCAATACTTGTACTTCATAAATAGACTGAAGGAAAATACCACTATTACCCTTCATCTGCAATTTATTATTAGGACCTGGTTTCGGAGTCTTAAATTCAATATGCAACTGGCAATCACCAAAACATTCTTTTGTCTGAATTGTACCTGTACCTGGAACGATTACAACAGCACCATTCTCAACTTTCCACTTGGCATCAACTTTCTTCCAGTTTGTTCCAACGACTTTGCCATTGGCATCTTTTTTTTCTTCTCTTTCAACAGACACCCATTTTGACAAATCAGTTCCATCGAACAAAACGATAGCATCTGATGGAGGATTACCTGGTTTATCACCCGGCTGGACTTTGGCTGGTTGAGGATAATACCATTCTGTCTGCTGTGGTGAAAAATTACCTCCACCTTCCTGTGCATTAACAGTTGTAAATGCACACATTAAGCTAATAAGCATTAATACTTTTTTCATGTCGTAATATTTTAACTATAATAGATTTAAATAATATCTGCTTTTATAAGAACGATAATCAAAACAAAAAAATAAAAAAATATCCACTTTTACAAATTTTATATTAATTATCTGATTTTCCACGTTTGGGCTTATTACGTAATTTCTTCGCTAAATTCATATGCAAGTCGGCTCGCTCTTTATCACCTGCCATTTGAAATAAATCCGACAAATATTCGTGTGTTACGATGTGCTCTGGTTTTAAATCAGTTGCTACAAGAAAATCATTCAATGATTCTTCGTAATACTTCTGATAATAGAACCATTTTCCTCTGTTATATCTTGCTTTGAACGAAGATCTATCCATTTTCACTGCCTGATCAAAACAAGCGAAAGCTTCATAGACCTCTTCCCTGTCGTTAAGTGTCACTCCTTTGCGCACTAAGGCATCTACATACATCGGATTTAATTTCAAAGCTTTATCAAAACAACGAATTGCAGCATCAGAATCATGAGCTTTGGTTATGCACTCATTCCCCATCAGATAATATTCATAGGCAAAATCTTTCATCACGGAACGAAGGCTCTGTAACTCTTCCTGCAAGGATTTAATCTTTTCACGCTGTTTTACCAGATTCTGCAATTTTAAACGCATCAGACGCCGAACAGAAGGTTTCTCCATTTCATTCCTCCTTTGAACGGCCTTGGCAAACGATTCAACAGCATCAGCCATATTTAGACGATCGAAATTCTTTACTGCATTCACATAGAGTAATTCCGCCTCACTCTCACGAAGACTTTGCTCTATAAGTTTTCGATCGTTGAAATGACGACTAAAGTCAACAATTTCTTTTCGAAGAAAGATATTTCTTGAAGAAACAGGAGCTTTCAACACCAAACCGTCGAGAGACGTACAACGACTTAAAGCAACATAAGTCTGTCCTCCCGCAAAGACACCTCCACTTAAATCAACCACTACGCGTGAGAAAGTCAATCCCTGACTTTTATGCACGGTAATAGACCAAGCCAAACGAATAGGTAATTGCTTAAAGGTCCCTATTATTTCTTCTTCTATACGTTTTTCTTCTTCGTTATATTTATATTTATAATTTGCCCATTCCGAACGTTCCACCAAATATTCTTTACCATTCTCAAGCAAGACATAGACATTCCCATCCAAATCAATGTTCGAGACCATACCGATGGTTCCATTTACCCAACGCCGATCACGATCATTCTCTATAAAAATCACTTGAGCCTGTTCCTTAATAGATAGATTTAAAGAAGTAGGTAACGAAGATTCCGGAAATTCGCCATCAATTTCTCCCTTGAAAACGAACTCTTCGCCTGGAAGTTCCGCCAGTTTCCGCTCATTGATGTAATCAACCTGATCTCTTCGCGTGGCCAAAGTAATATACATATCCTCATTTTTAGGTTCAAACTGAGGGAAGCAGCGACTATTCAATATATTTAATTCCTGCATTCGGGCTGTATTCGTACGAATTCGATCCAGAACACCAATAAACACAGGATCCGACTGGCGATAAACCTTTTGAAGTTCAATAGGCACCAAATTTATTTCTCTAAACACATTTGCCGAAAAGAAGAAAGGATTCGGATAAAACATATTCAATATTTCCCGCTGGTCAGAACTTACTACCGGTTCAAGTTGAAAAACATCTCCAACAAAAAGTAATTGTTTCCCGCCAAAAGGCAAACGATTGTTTCCGGAAAAGACTCGAAGAATTCTATCTACACAATCAATAATATCTGCTCTTACCATTGATATCTCATCGATGATAACAAGTTCCATTTCCTGGATAATCTTTCTTCGTTCCTTGGAATATTTAAAGAAATCAAAAATTCGTCCATTCTTAAGGCTTAAATCCGGGTCATTGGGGAGAATAGGACGAAAAGGTAATTTGAAAAACGAATGTAATGTTACTCCACCCGCATTAATGGCAGCAATTCCTGTCGGAGCAAGAACAACATATTTCTTTTTTGTCTTTTCGCAGATATACTTTAGGAAAGTAGATTTACCCGTTCCAGCCTTTCCTGTCAGAAAGACGGACTGTCGAGTATAAGAAATCAACTGAAATGCCTGTTGAAACTCATTATTGTCTGTATCTAAAGTAAAATCCACCTAAATAAATCCGTCCTGCTATCAACAGGACGGAAAAAATCTCTCCATATGATTTATTTAATCAATTTTTTCAAGGCTTTCTGAACAAGTTCTTCCATCACTTTATAACCTTCTAATGATGGGTGAACCCCATCTTTTGAATATTTCAAAGGAAGACCATCTCGCTCATCTTTCATTGCCGAATGATAGTCTACATAAACAATCTTGTTTTCTGCAGCGTATTTCTTCATCATTCTGTTCAATCGTTTTATATCTTCAGCCGGCTTCAATTCTTTTCTCCAGCCAAATTCATAAGCAGGCATAGTTGAACAAAGAATCACTTTTATTTTATTAGCTTTTGCCAGATCCACCATTGTCTTCACATTGTCAAAAGTGTGTTCAATGGTCATCGCATAATCGTTTAACGCAATATCATTTGTTCCTGGCAAGATAACAACAACCTTAGGTTTCAAATCAATCACATCCTGACGAAAACGCATTACCATCTGAGCGGAAACCTGCCCGCTGATTCCACGACCGACATATCCATTCTTTGAAAAGAATTCAGGATCGTTATCCGGCCAGAAATCTGTAATAGAATTTCCCATAAACACAGCATTAACCGGATGGTTAATTTTTGCATTAGCTTCCTGATACCTTTTAAAATTAGCCCAATCTTTCAATGGTTCCTGTGCTTTAGCCTGCAACAAACCGGCCAGACACAGAACAACAATCCATAAATGTTTCATAATATTATATTTTAATAAATTTCTTTTGCCACCCGTCTTACACTTTCTGAAGCCATCATTGTATAAAAATGCAAGCTTGGAACGCCATGCGCAATCAAATCTTTACATTGCGCAATACACCATTCCACACCAGCCTCCTTTGCATCTTCATCTGTTTTGCATTTCCGTAATTCAGCAGCAAAAGGTTCTGGTATATCCGAACGAAATATCCGAGGAAGAACTGTCAACTGATTTTTAAAAACAATTGGTTTTATTCCCGGAATAATAGGAACTTGAATTCCCTCCTTCCGACAACGATCCACAAAAGTATAATATTTCTCATTATCGAAAAACATCTGAGTAACCAGATAGCTGGCTCCATTCTTCACCTTTTCTTTCAGATAAAAGATATCCGAATCCATATTCGGGGCCTCTTCATGTTTTTCCGGATAACAGGCCATCCCGTAAGAGAACGGTGTTTCTATACCTTCTATAGAAGATCCATCCAATGCCACTCCATTATTGAAATGATTTACCTGTTGCTGTAAATCCGTGGCATGTTCATGATATTGTTCCGGGTGTTGTTCCACATCCAAAGTTTTGATATCACCCCGTAAAAGCAACAAATTGTTCACCCCCAAAAAATTCAAGTCTATCAATGCATATTCGGTTTCCTCTTTTGTAAAACCTTTACAGATAATATGAGGAACAGCAGGTATTCCATACTTATTCTGAATAGCAGAAGCAATTGCGACTGAACCCGGACGTTTACGAATATTTACTTTTCTTAAACTCCCATCCGGTTGAGGCTTATAAATATACTCACTATGATGAGAAGTAATATTTATATACTTAGGATCGAACTCCCTTAATTTATCAATCACATTATACACCTTCTGGATGCTATTTCCTTTCAATGGAGGAAGGATTTCAAAAGTGAAAGCTGTACTCTGATTCTTATTTATTAAATCTATTACATTCATCATCAAATTTTTTTCACAAATATAAGAATTTGAATTTACTAATCAATCTTATTCAACAATTCGGTCAAATGAAACACATATCTTATTCTTTTTATTCATTCAAAAAAAACAAATCTTAGGATTATAACATCACACATAAATAAAAGCACAAATATAAAAACGTAAGAAAAATGGAACATTTGATAATATTTTATCATATCTTTGTCAAAAATTAATTTTAAACAGATATGGAAACACTAAATTGGTCAGAACTTGGTTTCGGCTATATTAAAACAGATTACAACATCAGATGTTATTATCATGATGGTAAATGGGGTGAATTAGAAGTATGCTCTTCTGAAATATTAAATATCCACATGGCAGCAACTTGCCTGCATTACGGACAAGAATCTTTTGAAGGTTTGAAAGCCTTCCGTGGTAAAGATGGAAAAATCCGAGTATTCCGTATGCAGGATAACGCTAAGCGTATGCAATCTTCAAGCCGTGGAATTAAAATGGCAGAACTTCCTGTAGAAAAATTTGAAGAAGCTATTCGCAAAGTCGTAAAATTGAATGAACGATTTGTTCCTCCTTACGAAAGTGGTGCTGCTTTATATATTCGTCCATTGATGTTAGGTTTAGGCGCTCAAGTAGGTGTTAGTCCTGCTAAAGAATATATGTTTGTTGTCTTTGTAACTCCAGTAGGTCCATATTTCAAAGGTGGATTCCAGCCATCTAAAGTTTGTATTCTGCGCGATTACGACCGTGCTGCTCCAAATGGTACAGGAACTATCAAAGTTGGTGGAAACTATGCAGCAAGTCTGGTTGCCGGTACCATCGCCCATTCTAAAGGTTATGCAGCTGTATTATATCTGGATCCAAAAGAAAAGAAATATTTCGACGAATGTGGTCCTGCCAACTTCTTCGGTATTCGTGGAAACAGTTACATTACTCCAAAATCTCACTCAATTCTACCTTCAATCACCAACAAGAGTTTGCAGCAATTAGCTACAGACATGGGATTGACTGTTGAATGCCGTCCAGTTCCTTTGGAAGAGATTACTACTTTCGATGAAGCTGCAGAATGTGGAACAGCAGCTGTTATCGCTCCTATTTCTCAGGTTGATGACCTGGATGAAAACAAATCTTATGTAATTGCTAAAGATGGTAAACCAGGTCCTGTTTGTGAAGCTCTTTACAATAAACTTCGTGCCATCCAATATGGCGACGAACCTGATCCATACGGATGGGTAACTATTATTGAATAATAAGATAACGCTATACATAATAAGCCCCTGCTTCCAAATTGGCAATCAACTGAAGCAGGGGTTTTATTTTATTTATAAATCTATTCAGGCTTAATCCCATGCTGGAGGCTGGATGCCCATCAAATTACGAACAAAGAAATCATTCATCTTATGTAACTCAAATGAATTACCCAATGAATGAGTCCTTCCAGGAAGATAAAACTGCTCAAAATCCTTATTTGCCTTGACCAATTCACTTACAACCTGCAAAGTAGAAGCCGGATCCACATTATCGTCCAATTCTCCGTTTATCAACAATAGTTTTCCTTTCAAACGCCAGGCATTATCCACATTCGATGATGCACTGTAAGATTCATCTATTGGATAGCCCATCCATTGTTCATTCCACCAGATCTTATCCATTCGGTTATCGTGACAACCACACAATGAAACGGCTACTTTATAAAAATCATTGTGGAACAACAAGGCAGCCAGAGAGTTCTGTCCTCCTGCCGACCAGCCATAAATGCCCACTTTATTTAAATCCATATATGGATATTTGGCTGCAGCTGCTTTCATCCAGGCAATTCTATCCGGGAATCCTGCATCTTTCAGATTCTTCCAACATACATCATGAAATGCTTTTGAACGATTGGCTGTTCCCATACCATCTATTTTAACGATAATGAATCCTAATTCAGATAAGCGAGAACACAAATGATCGGTTGCACGGAAATATTTTTCTACATGAGAATCATGTGGACCTGCATAAATCATTTCTATAACCGGATATTTCCTGGATGCGTCAAATGTAGAAGGACGGATAATCTTTCCCCAGATATCGGTCTTTCCATCGCGACCTTTTGCATGGAACACTTCCGGAAGTTTCCAACCATAGTCAATCAATTCACTGATATCACTCTTTTCCAAAGGAAGAATTACAGAACCATCTGAAACCTTTCTCAATACAGAGACATAAGGCATATCAGCTCTGGAATAAGCGTCCACTATATAATTACGATCGCTAGAGAAAACAAATTCATGGTTGGCATTTTCGGGGGTCAAGTCTTTAAACCCGGTTCCATCGAAATTTATTTTACATAAATGAATGTGATAAGGATCCTCATCCCTATTAAATCCGGAAGCTTTGAAATAAATAACCTTCGCTTCCTCATCAACATATTCCACTTCTCTTACCACCCATTCACCTTTTGTTACCTGTCGTATGATATTTCCATCATTACCAAACAAATACAAATGGCGCCATCCATCTCTTTCTGAAATCCAGAATGTTTGTTTTCCATCATTTATATCATGACGGAAACGATTATTATAATAAAAGAAAGTAGGAACTTTTTCATCTACAAGATGAGTTATTTTCCCCGTTTCACCATTCACTTCAGCCACGATGTAACGCTGATGTCCGCGTTGATTAAATTCGAAGGTGAAGGCACGGCTATCTTTTCTCCAACCTGTAAGGAACAAATAAAACTGATTTTCGTACAAATCTGTATCCAAAGTAATCTGCTTTTTGTGTTCCCAATCAAACAAGACAGGTGTATAAACAGGGACTACATCGCCAGGCTTGGCATAGTCACGCCACTGAAGAATAGGCTGAACCTGAGTTTTAGGATGAGATTCCAACAGAGGGATTCTTCTCTCTTTTACATCCTTTATCTTTACCGTTGCCAATTTTTTAGAATCAGGAGACCAGATAATACGACCTCCATAATAATAATTTTGTGTACCATCCATGGTCAGAGCAACGGCTTTTTCTTTATCCTTTCGGTCTCTGACATAAAGATTATTTCCTTGAACATAGGCTTCCCACAAGCTGTCAGGAGAAATTACCGGATCAGCCTTCTTATCATCCTGCCATTCCCATTGTGGTGTCTTCTTTTCTTTCATCAGTTCTTCCACAAGAGCCTTATTCTTTCCTTTCAAATATTTAGAAAGACCTTTCTTGTCTGAAGCTTTCTCTTTCCTTCCATTATCAGCATTAACCAGATAATAAACACTTCCCCCCTTTTCACGATTTTTGTACCAGAAATAATGAGATTCACCTAACCAATTCGGGCGAACGGCCGAAGAATATACATGATTCTCCAATTTCAAAATGGTATCAGAACGCTGATAGTCTGCTTTTGTAACTTGTGCTTCTACCGAAACGAATGGCATAAACAAAGCCATGCAACACACATAAAAAATCCGTTTCTTCATAATTCCATGTTTTTATAATATTAAATCATACGCTGTCATATAATCTCTTGATAGCAGGAATCTTCAACAACAATTGTAATAACCATATGGGAGCTATCCGACATAAAAAGACGGATAGTTTTGTAAAAAATCCTGGAACACAACGATATCGACATTTGAACAAACATTTTAATGCAGAGGAAACAACCTGTTGCGGTGTCTGCATCAAACCCAATGTACGACATAATTTTCTTTTATCTTCGTCCAATTTATACAAAGGAGTATCCACTGCTCCTGGGAACAAAGTGGTCACACCCACATTGTAACGCTTAAACTCGTACCAGACGGACCGTGAGAAATTCTTCAAAAAAGTCTTTGTAGCTCCGTAAAGGGAAATGGTAGGAAACGGCATCCAGGCAGTCGATGACGAAGTTATCAAGATATACCCTTTCTCTCGTTTCTGCATATCCTCACCAAACAGACGAATCAACTTCACTGGCGTTGAACAATGTAATGAAACAATCTTGTCAAGACAATCAATCGAAGTTCGTGTCAATGTCGAGAACAGAAGCATTCCTGCATTACTAACAAGTACTTCCACTTTTAATCCCCATTCTGTGACAGTATCATACACCATCTGTGCCGAATTATGCAATGTCAGATCTGCATCAATCACACGAACATCTACATTCTCCCGAGCTTTTACTTTCCTAACCGCTTCCAGATTTTCATCATGACGATTACCTACAATAATAATTCCGTAACCTCGTTCTGCCAGCTGCAAAGCGAATTCCAAACCCAGGCCGGATGAAGCTCCTGTTATTAATGCATATTCCATAGATACAGTTTCTACATTCAATTCGATTAACAAATATTCAAATTTCTATATTTCATCGTATAAACCTAACAAATGTATATATAAAATAAGGATATTCCAAAACGGAACATCCTTATTTTATAAGATATTGTACAATTGTTCAATTAAGTTTTTCTTTCTCTCAATACATAGAAACAAAGTCTTTTCTTATTCTTCTCTTCCTCCATCAACAGACTCAATAAATATTCCTGTTTTATCAGGAGTATGTCCTCCTAAAAACTGAAGATAAGAAATGCCATGTTCGGTCTTTGCTGTAACAGATACAGATCCTTTTCTCCTTCCGTCAATCCATAGCGAAGCATCCTTGTTCTTTTCCCATTTAACCGTCAAAAGATGCCACTGATCATCTTTTATTTTTAATTTTTTTCTAGTTAATGGTATGGAATACATACACTCATATTTTGCCACGCTATCAGTAGGATTGAACCAACGGTCATTCAAAATAAGATCGACGTTAGCGGCCTCCCGAGGAATCTTCAGACGAATATTGACTGATCCGTTTTTAGCAGCAGGAAAATTCCAGACAGCTCCTTGATTATCTTGTACTAAAGATGAGTCTGATTCGTATCGGATATTCAGAACTCTGCCATCCGATTTATCAGGATGTGAGACCAATATAGGCATTTCTTCTCTGTTATAGGCACAATGTCCAACAATTCCATCTTTATAACGAAAAGCAGACCAATCATTCAAGCCATTCTCGAAATGACAAGAACGACGTTTCTCATATATCCAATCGACATCAAAAAGAAGCATCTTTCTACATTCACGATGCTGACCTACGGAAACGAAAATCTTACCCGGCTCTATTTCTACAGCTTGAATCTGATGTACACTTTTATCCTCACCAGATCTTGTGTTTTCACCAAAAACAGGAGAATTTCTCTGATCGTTTAAAAGAAATTCACGCATACCGATCCAGTTTTTACCATCATCTTCTGAAATAGCCACGTGAGCTACATCACGATTGGTAAAGACATCATCCCAGACTCCATTGGCTCTGGACAACTCTGGTAACGGTGTTGTATTACACCAGAAGAACAATAATCGGCCGTCCGCCAAACGATAGAAGGTTGGCATCGTTATAGTGCCATAAAAAGGCGAAGGGGTTGACGCACTCCATGTTTCTCCTCCATCTTCCGAAAACGACTGATAATGTTTATCTTGAGAAGTTCTCATAACCATCCACAATCGTCCGTCTTTAAGTTCTACTATTGTTGGCTCAACCGCACCGTGATTCCAACGGACTCCTTGATGAAATCCCCCTTTCTGATGCAAAGGAACTGTAACCTGTTCGGATTTTTTCCAAGTTCTTCCGTCATCATCCGAATAATAGATAAAAGCGCCACTCCTATCAGTACGGTGTGCCCCCGAGATAACACGTTTTCCGTTACGGATAAAGACTGGCGGCTTATTCATTATACCCGGTTTATCATCTATCTTAACAATAGATCTTCCTCCTTCCAAACCTCCATCTGTCCGCATAGCATAAACGCCCCAAGAATTACAGAATATACGAATATACTCACCACTGATTGGAGAACGCTGGTCCGCAAAAGGCAGCTCCGGAGGCAAAGAGACCGCTTTCCAAGTAAATCCATTATCTCGACTAGACAGATACATCGGTTCAAGCGACGATGAATGGTCTCCATAATTGTAATGACGAAGCTCTCCATCAGGCATTTTGGAAAGCCCAATATAAGCATCACTGGGTGGTATTCCCACTATAACTGGTTCATAAACGTCTTTTAAATTATGCGAAGTCTGACCCGCTGTTGTTAAAGAAAAGCAACATAAGATGCTTAATGTGGCTAAATAATATTTCATACTCTAAGGGATTCATTTCAGGTTATATATTTACGATCTTCACTTTTTATCAAATGAATATTTTTCTCTTATGCTATTTTGTTCCTCTTCTCCTAGAGATTTAAAGTAAGCTCTCCAACCTGGACAGAAATTAATATGCCAGCGCCATAAGCGACCAAGGAACGACTGAGGATTATTATCGAATTTAGCCCTAAAAGGACAAGTACCACACAAATGTTTCATGATGTTTTTTTGTTAAGAAATTATTAGTTATTTATCACTTCCACCTTATTAGATAATGGCTGCTATAGTTGGACAAATATAAAGAAAAGAGTTTCAAATCGGAAATATAT
>JAHHQS010000140.1 GCA_020026285.1 Parabacteroides sp.
AAATATCACTTTAACTTATAATTTGCTACTAACAAAATGTTATTAAAACGGCTGGATATTCCTGATTTGTCTTTGTAATACTATTAAAACATGTTAAATACGGTATTGTGGCTAACAAAATGCTATATTTTGTTTGTGGTCTCAAAAATAGATACGATATTTGCAGTGTCAAAAAGAAATAAAAATAAAATAAATAAAGTCATGAAAAATTTATCTTTTACAAAAGGAATTATCACATTAGTTTTAACATTAGTTTGTGGATTTGCTGCAAATGCAGTTTCTCCAAGAAATTATTTGTATGACACTAAAGAAGAAAATGGATTAATCACTTCTAAAACAGTTTTTGTTCGTAACGACGACGGCTTTTTGAATAAGCAGGTAAAATATGAGTTCATGTATAATGAATCTGGTCGAGTTTCAGTAAAGAAGGCTTTTCGTTGGGATAACAAAATTGATAATTGGGCTCCTTTTTATCAAACAAGCTACCAGTATAATGATAGTAAACAAGTGATTGAATCAAATTATGGTGTATGGAATTCACAGACAAAGAAATTTGATTTGAACATGCAGTCAATCAATCTTCCTTTGAGCAATTATAATCAGATATTTTCTTAATCTAAATAATTAATATTGTATAAGAGCAATGATTCTTGTCATTGCTCTTTTTTTGTTTATTCTATGATGAGTATTCAAAATTATTACTACCTTGTGCAACTTCTGTTTAATATTTAATGATATGAATAAAATTAATTGTTTAGCAGCTATTGTACTTCTTTTATCTTCTACCTCTTGTGTTACTAAGAAAAAATATCTCTTAGCTGAAAATGGACGCATAGATGCTTTAAAACGTGAGGAAATTCTCAAACAACAATTGTCCGATTGTCAGGATGAAAATGATAATTTGATGAATCGAATAGTTCAGTTGAAGAATGACACTGCGGACATGGGGCGTAATATCCGAAGTTATCGGACTATGCTGAATGCAAATTTGGGAGAACAGGATAAATTAAATGATCTTTTGACAACCAAGATGCAGGAGTTGGAAGAACGTGAGAAAACAATTAATCAGTTGCAAGATATGATGAATGCTCAGAATGAAAAAGTTCAGAATATTTTACAAAGTGTTAAGGATGCCTTGATGGGCTTTAGTAGCGATGAATTAAGTGTCAGAGAAGAGAATGGGAAAATCTATGTTGCTATGTCAGATAAGTTGCTTTTCAAGTCAGGTAGTGCAACAGTAGACAAACGAGGAAAACAAGCTTTATCAAAATTGGCTGAAGTTTTGAATAAACAGAAAGATGTAGATGTGAATATAGAAGGTCATACGGATAATAAGCCTATTCATACTGCTCGTTTTACGGATAACTGGGATTTGAGTGTTATTCGTGCAACATCTGTTGTGCGTATCTTGACAAAAGAATATGATGTCAGTCCTATGCAAATTGTTCCTTCTGGTCGAGGGGAATTCTTGCCTGTGGCAAATAATGAAGAAGTAGAAGGACGAAGTAAAAATCGTAGAACCGAGATTATTATAGCTCCTAAACTAGATGAACTTTTAAAGATATTACATTAAAATAAAAATCTTGAATAAATAAAAAGTCCGTATTTAAACTGTTATTTGAATACGGACTTTTATTTTAGATGAACATAATCAATTTATTATTCAGTTTTACAGCTACAAGCAAAATAGAATATGTAAATAAATGCTATTAAGGGAATAATAAATCCAATAGCCATATCTGTTTTTCCAATATATCCCATCAGCATTGGGCTGAAAGCACCACCGGCAACACTCATTACAATATATGAAGAAGCCTTTTTCGTTTTTTCTCCCATGTTAATTACCCCTAGAGCGAATATTGTGGGGAACATGATCGACATAAAGAAGAAAGATAAATAAAGGGCATAAATAGAAAGAGTTTCAACTGCAGCCATCACTAATCCCATACAAATAATACACGCTAACGAATAATAAGCCAATATCTTGCTTGGTTTAAACCACTTCATTGTATAACTTCCACTTAAGCGTCCTAGCATAAATAAAGCCATACCTCCGAATGCTAGAAAACGAGAAGCTTGTTCATTCGTGATACTAGTATCTAATTCTGTAACATAGTTTATAAAAAAGCTGAATATACCTGTTTGGGCAGCACAGTAGCAGAATTGAGCAATTACAGCATGTATAAATTGTTTACTTTTCCATAAAGAAATTTCAGAGGTCTCATTTTGAGTAATTGTTTTATTCAACTCTAAAGATTCTTTAGAGTCACATCCTTTTACTTCAGGTAATTTTATGAAACAAAAGATTATTGCAACAATAATAACAATAGTACCAATAAGCATATATGGCTTCGCTAATGAGAAAATGTCATTTTCATTAGTACCAAAAATAAATATACCTCCAACTAAGGGACCTAAAATCCAGCCTAAGCCATTAAATGATTGAGAAAGGTTTAATCTTTGTGCTGCTGTTTCTGATGGTCCAAGTATTGTTGAATATGGATTGGCTGCTGTTTCCAGGAAACATAATCCACAGGCAATAATAAATAGGGCTATTAGAAATGGTGTTGCTGACTGTATCATGACAGCTGGTATAAAAGAAAATGATCCTAATGCAAAAAGGGACAAGCCAAAAATGATTCCTGACTTAAAGCCGAACCTTTTCATAAAACTACCAGCAGGTAAAGCCATTAAAAAATAAGCTATATAAGTAACAAATTGTACTAATCCACTTTCAGCTTTACTCATTGTAAAAATCGATTGGAAATGCTTGTTCAGAATATCAAGCAGGCCATGAGCAAATCCCCATAGAAGGAAAAGACTTGTTACTAAAATGAATGGCAGTAAATAAGAACTGCCATCAGCTGCTTTGAATAGAGACTTTTTATTGGAAGGTTGATTGTTGATAATGTCTTTTTCTTTCATTTTCCAAGAGTATATTTAGGTATAATAATCAAAATATGATAAATTAACTGATAAAAAAGATTTCTTTATGATTATTGAAAATCGTATTTGTCAAACTTTGGATTTGTTGCCGTTGTTGTATTTTGTTGTAATTTATAAAATAACAGATCGGTATATGGCTTTACCCCAAAGTTCTCCTAAATCTTTAGCTCCCTCTTTATTAGGATGCAGGAAGAATATTCCGGAATTTCCCTTTTCATGTTGAAGTTTGTCGTAATTTTCTTTAAAAAAGTCAAAACCTTCTGTATCTCCTAAATACACATGGTCAGGATGAGTCGTATGATAACTTTTAACTAATTTCTTAATTTGAGGGAAATAGGATTTTAAACGCTTTAACCCTTCTTTTAAATACATGGCCCTATTATGAGTATTGGGGCTATACCAGATAGGTCTATGGAGTATAATTTTACACTTAGGATAACGGGCTAGTAATTCGTTTATAATTACTGACATATTATTATAGTATTGTTTGGGAGAAACAGGACAGCCGTTTGTCCCTTTTATAGCACTGTCGTTTGTACCTAACATGATTGAGAAAACTAATGTAGACCAATCTTCATCGTAAAATTGATCGGCTGCTTTTATTGCATTTGAAAATAGAGTCCGAGTAGAGGGAAGGTAATCAATCGTTGTGCAGCCACTAACTCCTTGATTAGAATATTTTACATTGCCGATACCGGATTGTTTGCCTAAATAAATTGCAACATGTGTTGGCGGTGCTTCGTGCAAACGATCGTGTAAGCCTGCACCATAAGTAATACTGTTTCCAATAAATACGATATTCAAGTGTTTCTTTGTTTCAGCAAAGGTGTTTGTAATATTGAAAAAAGAAAAACTCAGGATGATGATTGTTATCAAAAAATTCTTGTTCAACATACTTCTTTGTATTTGTATAATTATTATAGCAATGAGCATTTTAGAAAATGCAAAAAACTCCTTATTGTTCAAATTCGAATAGATTATTTTTAACTAAAAAACTTGAATAAATGAAGTTTTGAACCAAACTTGCAGTTCTCTAACTTATTTTAATAATACAAAGAAATAGATTATTTCCCAATTTACAAAAATGCCGTATCTTTGTATGCCAATATATTATATTAAAATTTTAGAATGAACAGACGTTTTAATTATCGGAAAACAAAAGAACAAGGAAACGCTCTTCGTGGAAGAAATATAACAGTAGAAAAAGAAACTACATTACTTCCTTTTTTGTTTGATTTATTAAAAGAGCAGAGTAAATCTTCTGTAAAAGCTTTGTTAGGTCATGGTCAGATTCTGGTAAATAATGTAATAACTACACAGTTTGATACACCTTTGAAAGATGGTGATGTGGTAACTATTAGTTATGAACGAGGAAAGGTCGCTTTTACTAATCGGCTGATGAATATCATATATGAAGATGATTCTGTTATTGTTATCAATAAAAAGGAAGGCTTGTTATCTGTCTCTACAGCTAAAGTCCGTGAGCGTACGGCTTTTCATATATTGAGTGATTACGTAAAGAAATCAGATCCGCGAAATAAAATATTTGTTCTTCATCGTTTGGATAGAGATACATCAGGATTGATGATGTTTGCAAAGAATCGTGCTGTTCAGGAAAAGATGCAAGGCAATTGGAATGAAATGATAACGGAACGTACATATGTAGCCGTGGTTGAGGGACGTCCGGAAAAAGAATCCGACTTGTTGACGTTGAATTTGCAGGAGAATGCTGAAGCTCGTGTTTATGTAGTTTCTGATGGAGGAAAGGAAGCTATTACTCGGTACCAGATGATACGTACTAATGATAAATATTCATTGTTGGAACTGAATTTGGAAACAGGACGTAAAAATCAGATTCGTGCACAAATGGAATACATCGGTCATCCTATTGCCGGCGATTATAAATATGGTGCAGAAACGGATCCTACAGGGCGTTTGATGCTTCATGCACAACGATTATATTTTATTCATCCGGTAACAGGTGAAGAGATGCGTTTTGATACTCGAATACCGGATTCATTTAAATCACTAACAAGTAAAAACTGGTAATTTTATTAAATTTATGAAGAAGTGCTTATTCTTTTTAATGCTAGCATGTATGACGTTAGCTGTTCAGGCTCAAATTCTGACGCCGGTGAAGTGGAAAATAAATTTGGAAGATTCTGAATCTGTTGAGAAAACAGTTTCATTTTCAGCCAAAATGGATCAGGGTTGGCATTTATATGACATGAATTTGCCGGAAAATGGTCCTGTTTCTACCTCTTTTTCTTTTGAAACATTAGAAGGTGCCAAATTGGTGGGTGAAGTCAAGGCTTCTGTAGAACCAACTACTGTCTTTGATGAACAGTTTAATATGAATCTTCGTTGGTTTGCCAAGAATGTTACTTTTACTCAAAAAATACAGGTGACAGATCCTCATAAATTAAAGTTGGAGGGTTATGTTGAATATATGGTATGTAATGATGAAAACTGTCTTCCTCCTGAAAAAGAAGAATTCTCATTTGATAAATCAAATATTGATGTGGATAAAACATTGGCAGCTATTGAAGCTTCAGGAAATAAAACTGAAACTTCTGTTGCAAATTCTACATTATCAGATAATTCTAATAAAGAAAAAGAACCTGCTTCTGTTGTACCTTTGAAAGAAATAAAAACATCAGAACATTTCGGAACAATAGGGAGCAAGGCTTTATGGGAACCGGTTATTGAAGAATTGAAAGCTTTTGGAGATACAACTGTTACAGCTGCTGATACTAGCTGGTTGTTTATTTTCTTTGCTGGATTTGTTGGAGGATTCATTGCATTACTGACACCATGTGTGTGGCCTATGATTCCTATGACAGTAAGCTTTTTCTTGAAAAGAACAAAAAATCGAAAGAAAGCAATTCGTGATGCAATGACTTATGGCGTTTCTATCATTGTTATTTATTTAATAATGGGCTTGTTGATTACAGGATTGTTTGGTGCCAGCGCTTTGAATGATTTATCAACAAATGCGATATTCAATATCATATTCTTTTTGTTATTGGTTCTATTTGCTGTTTCTTTCTTTGGTGCATTCGAATTAGTATTGCCTTCATCATGGACAAATAAATTAGATACAAAAGCTGATTCAACAACAGGTGTATTAAGTATCTTCTTTATGTCATTTACATTGGTACTTGTCTCTTTCTCTTGTACAGGTCCAATTATCGGAACATTATTGGTTCAGGCTGCTTCTATGGGTACAGCAATTGGTCCGGCCATTGGAATGTTTGGTTTTGCATTGGCTTTGTCAATTCCATTCAGTTTGTTTGCTATTTTCCCTAATATGTTACAAAGTATGCCTAAGTCTGGTGGCTGGTTAAACTCTGTAAAGGTTGTTCTAGGTTTCTTGGAATTGGCTTTGTCATTGAAGTTCCTTTCAGTTGCAGATTTGGCTTATGGCTGGCGTTTATTAGATCGTGAAGTCTTTGTTGTATTATGGATTGTAATTTTCACTTTGTTAGGATTCTATTTGTTAGGTAAAATAAAATTCAGTCACGATAGCGATGTGAAATATGTATCTGTTCCTCGTTTGTTTATGGCTATCATATCTTTTGCTTTTGCAATTTATATGATACCGGGTTTGTGGGGTGCTCCTTTGAAATCAATAAGTGCTTTTACTCCACCATTATATACACAGGATTTTAATTTATACGATAATGAAGTTCATGCAGCTTTCGACGATTATGAAGAAGGTATGGAATATGCCAAGAAGAATAACAAACCTGTTATGATTGACTTCTCTGGTTTTGGTTGTGTAAATTGTAGAAAAATGGAAGCTTCTGTATGGACAGATGCCAGAGTAAAAGATATGTTGGAAAATGATTATGTTTTGATAACATTGATTGTTGATGACAAGACAAAACTTCCTGAACCAATCCAAATTGAAGAAAACGGCAAGACTCGTACTTTAAGAACTGTCGGAGATAAATGGAGTTATTTGCAACGTAGCAAATTTGGAGCAAATGCACAGCCTTTCTATGTGACATTGGATGGCGAAGGCAAGCCTCTTGGTCCGTCATATGCATATAATGAAGACGTGAATAGTTATATTCAATTCCTTGAAAATGGATTGAAGAAATTTAAAGCAAAATAAATAATAAGATAATTAGTAGAAGAGGAGAGAAGGAAAGACCTGTCTCTCCTTTTTTATATAAAATGATAGATAATTATGAGTAGTACAAGAACCGAAAAAATGGAAGCCTTTGGAAGGTTACTGGATATTCTGGATGAATTAAGAGTGAAGTGTCCATGGGATAGAAAGCAGACTAATGAAAGTTTGCGTACAAACACTATTGAGGAAACTTATGAACTTTGTGAAGCTTTGATACGAGATGACCAGGTGAATATCAAAAAGGAATTAGGTGATTTGTTATTGCATATTGTTTTCTATGCTAAGATTGGTGATGAAAAAGGACAGTTTGATATTAAAGATGTTTGTGACAGCTTATGTGAAAAACTGATATTCCGTCATCCACATGTCTTTGGTACGGTTGAGGCTGATACATCAGAGAAGGTGGAACAGAACTGGGAACAGTTGAAGTTGAAGGAGAAGGGTGGAAACAAGACTGTTTTAGAAGGAGTACCGGCTTCTTTGCCTTCAATAGTGAAAGCTCATCGTATTCAGGATAAAGCTCGTAATATCGGTTTTGACTGGGAAGAACGTGAGCAGGTATGGGATAAGGTGAAAGAAGAATTTGAGGAATTACAGGTTGAAATTAATAAAATGGATCAAGATCGGATGGAAGGTGAATTTGGCGATTTATTCTTCAGTTTGATTAATGCTGCCCGTTTATATAAAATTAATCCTGATAATGCTTTGGAAAGAACCAATCAGAAATTTATCCGTCGATTCAATTATCTGGAAGAACATACCATTAAACAGGGGAAATCTTTAAAGGATTTGACTTTGGCTCAGATGGATGAGATATGGAATGAAGCGAAAGCTAAAGGTCTGTAAAAAAATAGGGGGAGACCGACATCACGTCGCTCCCTCCCTCAAAATTAAACGCCAAAACTAAATCTAAACAAAAAACACAAATAATGATAATATAATATTTTATTTTTTATTATTTCTTTCTTTCATGAAATTCTGTTTGAATTTCATTTCAACATTTCTGTATTTAAACAATTTCTCGGGAGAAAGTACCTTCTTGAATTTGGGATAATATTCGTTAATAATTTCCGCTTCTTTCTGATAGGTTTTAAAACAAACATCAATTGCATTATTGTAATCTTCGTTTGTGGGTGATTCCATTTTGCTTACTTTCCGAATAGCTTTTTTACATTCACTGACAACTTCGAATCTCTTTTTCTCTAATTCGTTAGTTAAAGGAATGAATGTTGCAGCTTCTTCAGGAGTCAGCTTTAATTCTGCTATAATATATGCACTCTTTTGCGACTCGTAAGCTTCCCGATTAAAGTGTGATTGTTTCTTTTGATTCTGAGCATTCACTGTTGTGGCCAGAATCATTGAAAACATTACAAAAATATAAATAAATAATTTATTCATGCTAAATCTTCTGTGAAAAAAAGGTTAATTGTTTTTTCTATTTGTTTATTCAAGAGCGTTTACAGTTTCATTTATTAACTCTTCTGTGTATTGATCTTCCAGATAGTCAAGAAAAGCATCGTCTTCACTGTAATTATTGTCCATATTTTTAATACCAGGATTATTGGTCATGGTATTTTTTACTAATAAAGTTGAAGGATTCGTCTTTTTCTCGGAGTCGGTATCAATACGTGCTATTTGTTTGAAAAATAACCCCAAACCTGCAAACATGGCTGCCATGTAAAGAAAAGGACGTATTCTGTCAAGGAGAGAAACTTTTTCAGGTTTAGGAATGAATTTCTCTTCCGGTATCTGTTTCATGATCTGTTCAGTCAATCCTTCAAAATATCCTTCTGGGACAGTGAAAGGATTTTCTTTTAGTTTGCTTTTCAGATTGTCGTCTTCTATTTTCATTGCTTCCCGAATTTAGTCTATTAATGTGACGAAGAAATTTTCGAAAGGTTTAAATTTCTTTTGTTAAAAATTCTTCGATTTTTTTAACTGCATGGTGATATGATGCTTTCAATGCGCCTACAGATGTTCCCAGTACTTCCGACATGTCATCATATTTCATTTCATCAAAGTATTTCATGTTGAAAACCAGCTTTTGTTTGTCAGGTAATCTGTTTATAGCCTCTTGTAGTTTTAATTGAATTTCATCGCCACAGAAATATTCATCACTTTTTAATCGTTCGATAACATAAACGTCCGTGTCATCTATGGATATATTATTTTGATTACGTTTTTTATTCATAAACGTAATACATTCATTAATGGCTATCTTGAAAAGCCATGTGGATATTTTTGCATCACCTCTGAAGTAATCCAGATTTATCCATGCTTTCATAAAAGTGTTTTGTAGAATATCGTTGGCATCATCATGGTCCAAGACCATTTTTCGAATCTGCCAGTATATTTTCTCTCCATATAAGGTAACTACTTTTGAAAAAGCCTTTCTTCTAGTTTCCGGATCTTGAAGTTGGTTAGCAAAATCTTTCTCTACATTTAGTTGCATTCTCAATATATTTGGCGGTAAACTTACATAATTTATTAGTATTTTTGTGAACCTTGTCCGTTAATTATTCCTTTTTGGGGATTTATGTGATATACAGATGAAAAATTAGATGTTTTTCGCAAAAAATTAAGTGTAAGAAGTTGGTTTATTTGAAGTATATGTATATCTTTGCACCCGCAAAACGCTAATACAATTAGCTTAATTAAAAATTTATTTCAAAATGGCAACAAGAATTAGATTACAGAGACACGGTCGCAAAAGCTATGCTTTTTATCAGATCGTAGTTGCAGACAGCAGGGCTCCACGTGATGGAAAGTTTATTGAAAGGATAGGTTCTTATAATCCGAACACTAATCCTGCTACAGTAGATTT
>JAHHQS010000141.1 GCA_020026285.1 Parabacteroides sp.
TTTCAGGATTGAAAAAAACATGAATATTAAGAGTATACAAGACATGTATTATGCTGTCGATGAAACTTTAGTGGGGGATGGAAATCTTATTCCACTTTGGCTTTTCGGCTTTTTATATTAAGAATCTTTAAATACTAATAGTTTATAGATCTATGGCAAAAGAAAAGAAATTTATCACATGTGATGGTAATGAAGCAGCTGCACATATTTCGTATATGTTTAGTGAAGTTGCTGCAATTTATCCTATCACTCCATCATCTACAATGGCTGAACACGTAGATGAATGGGCTGCTGCTGGAAGAAAGAATATCTTCGGCGAAACTGTATTAGTACAGGAAATGCAGTCTGAAGGTGGTGCTGCAGGTGCTGTTCATGGCTCTTTGCAGGCTGGTGCACTGACTACAACTTATACTGCTTCTCAGGGTCTGTTATTGATGATCCCTAATATGTATAAGATTGCTGGTGAATTATTACCTTGTGTATTCCATGTATCAGCTCGTACATTAGCTTCTCATGCATTGTGTATCTTCGGTGATCATCAGGATGTGATGTCTTGCCGTCAGACTGGCTTTGCAATGTTGTGTGAAGGTTCTGTTCAGGAAGTAATGGATATGTCTGCTGTTGCTCACTTGGCAACAATTAAATCTCGTGTCCCATTTGTAAACTTCTTCGACGGTTTCCGTACTTCTCACGAAATTCAGAAAATTGAAAAGTTGGACAACGAAGATTTGGCTCCGCTTATCGACCAGGAAGCTTTGGCTGAATTCCGTGCTCGTGCATTGAATCCACAGAAGCCGGTTATGCGTGGTATGGCAGAAAACCCAGATCATTTCTTCCAGCATAGAGAATCTTCAAATCCTTTCTATGATGCAGTTCCTGAAATTGTAGAAGAATATTTGAATGAAATTTCTAAGATTACAGGCCGTAAACATGGTTTGTTCGATTATTATGGTGCAGAAGATGCAGATCGCGTTATTATCGCAATGGGTTCTGTAACTGAAGCTGTACGTGAATCAATCGACTATTTGAACTCTAAAGGTGAGAAAGTTGGTTTGGTATCAGTTCATTTGTATCGTCCGTTCTCTGCTAAACATTTCTTGGCTGCTGTTCCTAAGACTGCAAAACGTATTGCTGTTTTGGATCGTACTAAAGAACCGGGTGCAAATGGCGAACCTTTATACTTGGATGTTAAGGACTGTTTCTATGGTGTAGAAAATGCTCCTCTTATCGTAGGTGGCCGTTATGGTTTAGGTTCTAAAGATACAACTCCTGCTCAGATTCTTGCTGTATATGAAAACTTGTCATTGCCAATGCCAAAGAATCAGTTCACTATTGGTATTGAAGATGATGTAACATTTACTTCTCTTCCTAAGAAAGAAGAAATTGCTTTGGGTGGTGAAGGTATGTTCGAAGCTAAATTCTTCGGTTTGGGTGCTGATGGTACTGTTGGTGCTAATAAGAACTCAGTGAAGATTATTGGTGATAATACAAACAAATATTGCCAGGCTTACTTTGCATACGATTCAAAGAAATCAGGTGGTTTCACTTGTTCTCACTTGCGTTTTGGTGATCATCCAATTCGTTCAACATATTTGGTAAATACTCCAAACTTCATTGCTTGTCACGTTCAGGCATATTTACATATGTATGATGTAACTCGCGGTTTGCGTCAGAATGGTACATTCTTGTTGAATACTATCTGGGAAGGTGAAGAATTGGCTAAGAATTTGCCTAACAACGTAAAACGTTATTTTGCTCAGAAGAATATTACAGTTTATTATATCAACGCTACTAAGATTGCACAGGAAATTGGTTTGGGTAACCGTACCAATACAATCCTTCAGTCTGCATTCTTCCGTATTACAGAAGTAATTCCAGTAGATTTGGCTGTAGAACAGATGAAGAAGTTCATTGTTAAATCTTATGGAAAGAAGGGTGAAGATGTTGTTAACAAGAACTATGCTGCAGTTGACCGTGGTGGTGAATATCATCAGTTAACTATCGATCCAGCTTGGGCTAATCTTCCTGCTGACGAAAAAGAAGCAAACAACGATCCTGCATTTATCAATGAAATAGTTCGTCCTATCAATGCTCAGGATGGTGACTTGTTGAAGGTTTCTGCATTCAAGGGTATTGAAGATGGTACTTGGGAACCGGGTACAGCTAAATACGAAAAACGTGGTGTAGCTGCTTTTGTTCCTACATGGAATGAAGCAAATTGTATCCAGTGTAACCAGTGTGCATATGTTTGTCCTCATGCTGCTATCCGTCCATTCGTAATGGATGATTCAGAAGTTGCCGGCTTGAATGCTGCTACTATCGATGTTAAGGCTCCAGCTGTCATGAAAGGTATGAAGTTCCGTATGCAGGTTGACGTTATGGACTGTCTTGGTTGTGGTAACTGTGCTGATGTATGTCCTGGTATGAGAGGTAACAAGGCTCTTACAATGGTTCCATTGGAAGATGAAATGGATGAAGCTGCTAACTGGGATTATTGTGTTGCAAATGTCAAGTCTAAACAGAATTTGGTTGACATTAAACAGAATGTTAAGAATTCACAGTTCGCTACTCCTTTATTTGAATTCTCTGGTGCTTGTTCAGGTTGTGGTGAAACTCCATATGTTAAGTTGATTTCTCAGTTGTTTGGTGACCGTCAGATGGTTGCTAATGCAACAGGTTGTTCTTCTATCTATTCAGGATCTGTTCCTTCAACTCCATATACAACTAACGAAAAAGGTCATGGTCCTGCTTGGGCAAACTCATTGTTCGAAGACTTCTGTGAATTTGGTTTAGGTATGGAATTGGCAAACGAAAAGATGCGTGCTCGTTTGCAGAAGACTATGGAAGAATCTATCGCTTCAGAATCTTGTCCTGCTGAAAATAAAGAACTTTACAAAGAATGGATCGAAAATCAGAATGATGCTGAAAAGACTAAGGAATTGGCTGAAAAGATCATTCCTATGGTTGAAGCAAACAAAGATAAATGTCCATTGTGTGCTACAATTGCAGAATTGTCTCACTTCCTGGTTAAACGTTCTCAGTGGATTATCGGTGGTGATGGTGCTTCTTATGATATTGGTTACGGTGGTTTGGACCACGTTATTGCTTCTGGTAAGAATGTGAACATCCTTGTATTGGATACTGAAGTTTATTCAAATACAGGTGGTCAGTCTTCAAAGGCTACTCCAGTTGGTGCTATCGCTAAGTTCGCTGCAGCTGGTAAGAGAGTTCGTAAGAAAGACCTTGGTATGATTGCTACTACTTATGGTTATGTTTATGTTGCTCAGATTGCAATGGGTGCAGATCAGGCTCAGACTTTGAAGGCTCTTCGTGAAGCTGAAGCTTACGACGGACCATCATTGGTAATCGCTTATGCTCCTTGTATTAACCACGGTTTGAAGAAGGGTATGGGTAAATCTCAGGCTGAAGAAAAAGCTGCTGTAGCTTGTGGTTACTGGCATTTGTGGCGTTACAACCCAGCTTTGGAAGCTCAGGGTAAGAACCCATTCAGTTTGGATAGTAAGGAACCTGATTGGAGTAAATTTAAAGATTTCTTGAAGGGTGAAGTTCGTTTTGCTTCTGTAATGAAACAATATCCTTCTGAAGCTGAAGAATTGTTCCAGGCTGCTGAAGATAATGCTAAATGGCGTCTACGTAGCTATAAGAGAATGCTTGCTGAAAATTGGGACGTTGAAGCTTAATTTGAATTTCTATATCAGTTGAGTTTTTAAACTCATTGAAATAATTATAAAAAGGATCGTTATTCATTTTATATGGATATCGGTCCTTTTTTTGTATATAAAAATTGGTAAGGAATTATTCTATACGAATATCTTTCCTGGCGTATAGATGGATGAACTCAATGACAGATTTTGTTGTACTTTAGGATATTTTTATGTGAGAAAAACAAAAATGTGAAAAGTTAATTAGCTATTAAAAAGGTACTATTAAGCATAAATATGTATATATTTGTGTTTAGTTAATGAATTCAGAGCTTACATATTAACACATTTTCTCTTCTGCTGTAAGAACTGAAAACTTAATTCTTATAGATTATGGAAATTAAAGATTATTATAATAATATTAATGTTATGAGAACATTACTTTTTATTTTAGGCTCAATAGGTTGCTTGTCATTGATGTTGTCGTGTACTGATACGAATACGAAACAGAAACTTGTGAAATCTGTGAAGGTTGATACAGTGGTGGCTAATATCGATAGAAGTTTTATGCAGTATCCTGGAAGAGTGAAAGCTGCTCAAGATGTGAATCTGGCATTTCGTGTTAGTGGAACAATTCAGAAGATATATGTAAAGGATGGAGCCTCGGTTAGAGCTGGACAATTGCTGGCAGAACTTGATCCGAGCGATTATCAGGTTCAGTTAAATGCTACTGAAGCCAAATATAATGAAGTTAAGGCTGAGGCCGATCGAGTAATAGCTCTTTATAAAGATGGTGGTACAACTCCAAACAATTACGATAAAGCTGTTTATGGAATGAAACAAGTTACAGCTTTGTACAAGCATCATAAAGATGAATTGGAATATACCAAATTGTATGCTCCCTTTAATGGTTATATTCAGAAGCATTTGTTTGATGCTCATGAAACAATTGGTGCGGGAATGCCTGTCTTGTCTATGATAGGTTCCGGTACTCCAGAGGTGGAAATTAATCTGCCGGCAGCAGATTATATCAAAAAAGATCATTTTACGGATTTTCATTGTACGTTTGATTTATATCCCGGTAAGGCTTATCCTTTGAAATTGATAGGAATTACACCAAAAGCAAATGCAAATCAATTATATACGATTCGCTTAAAGTTGGTTGTTGATAAAATGCCAATGCCTTCACCTGGAATGAATACGATGGTGAGCATATTTTATAATGAAGGAGAGGATAGTTTGTTACAGATACCATCAGGGGCACTATTCCATGCCGATAATAAATCGTTTGTGTATGTTTACACTTCCGAGAATCAAAAGATTCATCGTTGTGAAGTTGAGATTATCCGTCCTTTGAGTGATGGGAAGACTTTGGTTGCATCGGAAGATTTGAAAATTGGAGAGCAGGTTGTTTCTTGTGGAGTAAACCATGTAAAAGATGGTGAAGTAGTGAAACTTGTTGCTCCAATTACCGAAACTAATATAGGAGGCTTGTTATAATGGATATTAGTAGTTGGGCTTTCAAAAATAAGAATCTGGTATATTTCCTGATAACAGTATTGATTATAGGAGGTATAGTTTCTGTTTCCCAGATGAGTAAACTGGAAGATCCTGAGGTGAAAGTGAAGACAGCAATGGTTGTTACTGTTTATCCGGGAGCTTCAGCTCATCAGGTAGAATTGGAAGTGACGGATGTTTTGGAAAAGAATATCCGTACGATGGGTAATGTCAGCTTCGTGGAAAGTTATTCCTATAATGATATTTCATTAATTCAGGTTGAGTTGTTGACTACAGTCAAAGATGAAGAGGTGGAACAATGTTGGGATATGCTTCGAAGAAGGGTAGGTAAAGCTCAGGCTGAATTACCTAAAGGTGTAGCTCCTCCTACTGTTATGGACGATTTTGGGTATGTATATGGCTTGTTCTATGCTTTGACGGGAGAGGGGCTGAATGATCGGGAATTATCTGATTATGCTGAACTGATAAAAAGAGAGGTTGGTGAGATTGAAGGTGTTGATCGAATAGAATTGTATGGCAAACGTCCGGAGTGTATCAATATTTCTCTATTGCAGGATAGAATGGCTAATCTGGGGGTAATGCCTGCTGAAGTCCTGCTGACGTTGAATGGGCAGAATCAGACAACCTATTCCGGCTATTTTGAGAATGGAGATAAACGAATACGTGTAACTGTTGACAATAAATTTCAGACAGTTGAAGATATAGGTAATATGTTAATTCAAGGTCATGATAATGATCAGTTAAGATTAAAAGATATTGCCAGAATAGAAAAAGCGTATGAGAACCCAACAAGAAATGATTTATTCTACAATGAAAACAAGGCAATCGGTTTATTGATTTCGGTTTCCAGTGCTTATGATATCATCAAAGTAGGGGCTAAGGTAGAGAATTGTATAAGTAAAATACAGGAGACACGGTTACCGGCAGGGGTTGAATGCCATAAGATATTTAATCAGTCTGAACGAGTGAGTGATTCTTTAAGTACTTTCGCAGTTAATTTAATAGAATCAGTAGCTATCGTTATTGTTATTTTGATGCTCACAATGGGATTTAGAAGCGGATTGATAATAGGTTATAGTCTGATTATTACTGTACTTGGATCTTTCTTATTCCTTTATTATATGGATGGAACTTTACAGCGTGTTTCATTAGCCGCTTTTATTCTTGCTATGGGTATGCTTGTAGATAATGCCATTGTCATTATTGATGGAATATTGGTGGATTTGAAGACTGGCAAGTCAAGGATGGAGGCTATGACGGCAATCGGGCGTCAGACAGCCATGCCTTTGTTAGGAGCGACTTTGATTGCAATTATAGCATTCTTGCCGATATTTATGTCGCCTGATACAGCCGGGGTTTATGTGCGTGATTTATTTATCATACTGGCAGTCTCTTTGTTATTGAGTTGGATTCTGGCTTTGGTCCATGTCCCATTGATGGCAAATAAAAAATTGTTTCCAGAGGTAGAAGTAAACGAGGATGGAAAACGAGTTTATTCAGGGAAAATATATGCTTTTTTACGATCATTGTTGACATTCGGCTTAAAACATCGTTGGAGTACTGTATTTACGATGTTGGTATTATTGGGACTTTCTCTGTTTGGCTTTCTTTTTATGAAACAGGGGTTCTTCCCGGATATGGTTTATGACCAGCTCTATATGGAGTATAAATTACCGGAAGGAAATAATACGACTCGTGTGACGAGAGATTTGAACGAGATACAGGCCTATTTGAAAACACGTGATGAAATCACTAATATTACAGCTTCTATAGGAGGTACACCTGGTCGGTATAATTTGGTTCGTAGTATTGCTAATCCTTCTTTGGCCTATGGTGAATTGATTATAGATTTCAAATCTCCAGAAGATTTGGTTGATAACCTGGACGATATTCAGAAATATTTGTCCAGTCATTATCCTGATGCCTATGTAAAGATGAAACGTTACAATTTAATGTATAAGAAATATCCGATTGAGGCACAATTCTTAGGTCCAGATCCTGCAGTATTGCATCGTTTGGCCGATAGTGCAAAGGTATTGATGGAACAGACTCCTGAGGTTTGTTTGATAACTACCGATTGGGAACCGGATGTTCCTGTCCTGACCATCGAATATGATCAGCCTGCTGCAAGAACATTAGGATTAAGTAGAAGTGATGTCAGTCTGTCTTTACTTTCTGCAACAGGAGGTATTCCTGTCGGATCTTTCTTTAAAGGTATTCATAAGGATAATATTTACATTAAATGTTTGGATGAAAGAGGAAAACCTATTGAAGATTTGAATAATGCCCAGGTGTTTTCTCAGCTTCCATCATTGCATAATCTATTAACTCCAGAAACTTTATTGAAATTAAAAACAGGTTCATTGGATAAAGATGAATTGATTGAATCTTTGATAGGTAGTACTCCATTAAGACAAATAAGTAAGAATATAGATCTTCGTTGGGAAGCTCCAGTTGTTCCTCGTTATAACGGGCAGCGTAGTCAGCGAGTGCAATGTTCTCCAGTAACAGGTGTTGAAACTGAAAAAGCATGGCAGGCCGTTGCTGAAAAAATAGAAAAAATACAATTACCTGAGGGATATACTTTGAAGTGGCAGGGGGAAAAGAGTGCTAGTAGTGAATCAATGAAATATCTATTCAAGAATTTTCCATTAAGTATCATTTTGATGATAGCTATTCTTATCATGCTGTTTAAAGATTACCGTAAACCTATGATTATATTTTGTTGTATCCCATTTATTATCGTAGGCGTTGTAATAACAATGTTACTTACTGGTAAGGTCTTCAACTTTGTAGCCATTGTGGGAACTTTGGGTTTGATAGGAATGTTGATTAAAAATGGTATTGTATTGATGGATGAGATTTCATTACAGATAGGTCGGGGAGTAGAACCTGTTACAGCCTTGATTGATAGTTCACAGAGTCGACTTCGTCCAGTAATGATGGCTTCATTAACGACCATATTAGGAATGTTACCTCTTTTACCTGATGCCATGTTTGGTTCTTTGGCTGCCTCAATAATGGGAGGATTGCTGTTTGCAACGATAATAACTTTATTGTTCCTGCCTGTGTTGTATGCTTTGTTTTTTAAGATCAGGATTAAATAATTTATAGATGATAGGGTATAAAATATATAGTACTATGAATCGAAAATTAGTATTTAGTATATTGACGTTGTTCTTAGGAATAACAATAAATGCACAAGAACTGTTGACTCTTCAGAAATGTAGAGAAATGGCTTTGAAGAATAATAAAGAAATGGCGGCTGCTTTAAAACAAACTCAAAGTGCCGATTATACGATGAAAAGTTATAAAGCAAATTTCTTTCCCAATTTTGCTCTAGGAGGGATGGGAGGCTATAGTAATGCTAAAGGGGATTTTGCTCTTCCGTTAGGTCAATTACCTGTATCTATTCCTATTGTTCCTGGATTAACAATTAATCATACTTTTGATATTCCAGATATGCATCTTAACTATAAGATAAAGACGTTTTACACGGCAGGATTAAGTCTGGAACAACCTATTTATATGGGAGGAAAGATTATTAGTGCCTATAAAATGTCTAAACTGGGAAAGGAAATGGCTCAATTTAATGAAAATTTAACTGCAAGCGAAGTGATTCTTGCTACAGATGAGGCTTATGTGTTGCTTACGAAGGCTCGTGAAATGAAGAAGGTAGCAAAGAAATATAATAATGTGTTGGTTGAGTTAATGAAGAATGTAGAAAGTGCGTATCAACATGGTTTGAAGTCAAAAAATGATATCTTGAAAGTTCAGGTAAAATTAAATGAGAGTGAACTTGGTATTCGAAAAGCCGAAAATGCGATTAGATTGGCTTCAATGAATTTATGCCATTTGATAGGGAAGCCTTTGAATAGTGATGTTTTCCTTTCAGATGATCTTCCTGGTATAGCCAAGCATTTAGACGTAATGGTAACGGATATATCTGATCGTCCGGAATATAATTTGTTAAATAGAAAAGTTGAAATAGCTAAGCAGCAGGTTAAATTAAGTAGAAGTGAAATGTTGCCTCAGATAGGGATAAGAGGTTCTTATGATTATGTAAATGGATTGGAACTGAATAAACAAAAAGTTTTTGATAATGCCGGATTTTCCGTTATGCTTAATGTCAGTGTTCCGATTTTTCATTTTGGAGAAAGACAGAATAAGGTTAAGGCGGCTAAAATGAAATTGGAACAAGCTCGTTTAGAACAGGAAAATTTAAATGAAAAAATGCTATTGGAATTAACTCAGGCTATAAATAACCTTGATGAATCGAAAATGGAAGTTGAAATTACTGATCGTTCTTTATCTCAGGCGGAAGAGAATATGAAGGTTAGTAAAAGTCAATTTGATGCCGGCTTAGAAACTTTGTCGGAACATCTGGAGGCCCAAGCGTTGTGGCAGCAAGCTTATGCTACTAAAGTTGACGCTTATTTTCAATACTATCTTTCATATGTGAAATATCTGAAAGCTGCTGGAGGATTGAATTAAAGATATGATAGTATAATGATATTTTAATTATCTAATATTTAGTAAAATATACATTTTTGGTGATCTGTTATAGACGTAGTGCTTAATGATTATAAGACAGAAAAAATAGAATTTGTTGGAAATTTTTTTATTAAAAAACAATTGATTTTTTTGTGTTATTAGAAAATATATCTATATTTGCACCCGTCAACGCGGAAGTAGCTCAGTTGGTAGAGCATAACCTT
>JAHHQS010000142.1 GCA_020026285.1 Parabacteroides sp.
CTCAGTGCTTTAAAATTAGTTCATAAAAAAGTGTTGCGGAATTAAGGGTTATATAAAAAATTATATATATTTGCTCAATTAAACATGGATTGAATAATAAAATTGATTTCTTTGTTCTACTTAATTTAAGAATCTCATATATATAAACTAATAACAAGAAAAATGAAAACAATTAGCAAATGGATTTTGGGAACGTTCGCTGCGTTCGCATTAACTTGTGCACCTTTATTTACAAATGCACAATCATTGTCTCCTTCTACCAAATGGCATTGGGAAAAAGGAACAATTGTTATTGATACCCCTACTCGTCCTGCCGGACAGGAAAATGTAATCAAGTTGAAAGCTCCAAAACTGAATGTAGTAAGAGTTGGTTTTGTTGGTCTTGGTATGCGTGGTCCGGGAGCAGTAGAACGTTTCACTCATATTCCGGGAGTTCAAATTGTAGCTCTTTGTGATTATGAAAAAGAACGTGCAGAAAAATGTCAGAAATTCTTACGTAAAGCAAGTCTTCCTTCTGCAGAAATTTATTACGGAGCTGAAGGTTACAAAGATCTTTGTAAACGTAACGATATTGATTTGGTATACGTTGCAACTGACTGGGATCACCATTTTCCTGTTGCGAAATGTGCTCTTGAAAATGGAAAGCATACTGCAATTGAAGTTCCTTCTGCAATGAACCTGGAACAATGCTGGGAACTTATCAATTTATCTGAAAAGACTCGTAAACATTGCATGATTCTTGAAAACTGTTGCTACGACTGGTTTGAGATGAATACATTAAATATGGCTCAACACGGATTGTTCGGGGAAATTCTTCGTGTACAAGGAGCATATATCCATAACTTAAGCGACTTTTGGGATGCTTACTGGAAGAATGGTAAAGATGATAAATTAGGTTGGCGCCTACGTTATAACATGGAAAACCGTGGTGACGTTTACGCTACTCACGGCCTTGGCCCGGTTGCTCAGGCTCTTGATATTCATCGTGGTGACCGTATGACTACATTGATCGCTATGGATACAAAATCTGTTCATGGTAAAGCTTTAGTTGAAAAGGCTACAGGTGAAGCTTGTAACAACTTCCGTGGAGGTGATCATACAACTACTTTGATTCGTACTGAAAATGGTAAAGTCATCGAAATCCAACACAATGTTATGAACCCTCAACCTTACAATCGTTTGTATCAGCTGACAGGTACTAAAGGTTTCGCTAATAAATATCCTATTGAAGGCTACGCATTAGATTCTAAGCAATTAACAGCTTCTGGTGTTACTCCTAAAGTAGATGATTTAAATACTCACAGCTTCCTTCCTAAAGAAGAAAAAGATGCTTTGGTAGCTAAATTCCAGCACCCTATTTTGAAGAAATATGGTGAAACAGCTAAAGAAGTTGGTGGTCACGGCGGTATGGACTTCATCATGGACTCTCGTTTAATATACTGTCTACAGAATGGTTTGCCATTGGATATGGATGTTTACGATTTGGCTGAATGGTGTAGTCTGGCAGAACTAGGAGCTATTTCAATGGATAATGGTTGCGCTGCTGTAGCATTCCCAGACTTTACCCGTGGTCACTGGAATGATGTTAAAGGATTCAAACATGAATTTGCTTCTCCTGAAGATGAAGCTAAAGCTTTAGAAATCGCTAAAGAATTTACAGCTAAACAAAAGGAACTTGGTGCTAAAGAATGGGCTAAGGTTGAAAAAGCTGAAGCTAAAGCTGCCAAGAAAGCTGCTAAAAAGAAATAAAGAATAAATTACTCTATTCATTTAAGGGTGCATCTTAATGTTTATACGAAAGACATTTAGATGCACCTTTCTCTTTTAGGATTGCATCCTATACTACTCTATTAAGGATATTCTTCTTCTTCATTGCGAACTCGTTCTGTAATCGTATCAAACTGGAACCTATTTCCTGCCACAAATTATCGTCTTAATGAGATTCGTTTCAAATAAGTCATGACGAAAATAGAAAGTATGACATGATGGAACTGACATCTGCTTGTTACCCGCAGCTCACATTATTCACAAATCATTTTATGTCGTTCATACGAAGCTTTCGTCCATTTAAGATAGATAAACAAGGAGAGAATACAACAGAAAGCACCCGACAGATAAGCTGCAGACAAATTAAAACGAGCAGATATGAATCCGGCAATCAACATTCCTGCTCCTACTCCAATATCAAAAGAAGTAAGATAAGTAGAAGTGGCCGTTCCTCTCAAATTATGAGGTGCTACATTCACAAATAGACATTGAAAAGCTGGAACGCCTGTTCCAAAACCAATTCCTATAAACAAGGCTGCTCCGTAGAAAACCATTTCTGAATGAATAATAGAAAAAATACCGAAAACTAAAATCAGACAACTGATGGCACTGATGGCTACGGTATGAATCTTTCCTTTATCAACCAAACGTCCAGATATCAATCTGGACACTCCAACTCCAATAGCCATAAAGATAAAGAAATACCCTGGTTCGGAAACCCCTATCTCTCGTCCATAAATAACAACGAACGACATAATCATTCCATAAGGTATCGCTATAAAGATATAAGAGAATGCCGAAGGTAATGCGGTTAATAGAATAAAACGATCCAAAGAAAACGAAGGGCGCTTAACCGGTTTCCGATGTGGATAATTAATAAACATTACTGAAAGTATTCCCAATAATGAAACAAACAGACTGATACATATAACCAATGAGAATTTCTTATATCCATAGGCAGCGACAGCAACCAAAGGAGCCAACGACATGGCCAGATTGATAGTCAATCCATAAAATCCCATTCCTTCGCCTCTTCTTTCGGAAGGAATAACGTCAATAGCAATTGTATTCCCTGCAACAGAAGTCAATCCCATAAATCCTCCTTGAATAAAGCGGACAAGCATTAACAACCATAAGACAGAAAAGAAATATCCGAAGAAAAATATTCCGAAAAAGGTGAATGCAAATAGATATAACTGCTTACGGGAAAAACAATCAACCAGATATCCTGAAAAAGGACGAATACATAATACTCCTATTGTATAGCTCGATAAAGCCATTCCTACTTTCGAATTTCCAATACCTAATTCGTCCACCAGATAGACAGGCAATGTCGGCATGATTAAATAGAATGCAAAATTCATCAGGAAATAGGAAATACAACACTGAATGAAATTACGATTCCACAAAACAGGTTTTGCTACATTTTCCATTTACAGATTATCTCCTTAAGCAAACTCACTCAATTCGAGCCAGCGCATTGATTTCTCATCAATTTCGTCGATTAATTCAGTTATTCGAGTTGACTTCTCCATCAATTCTTCATTTGATAAAGTTCCGCTACTCATGGCAGCTTCAATTTCGGACTTTTCTGCTTCCAACTGAGGTATTTCTGCATCCAAAGCCTCAAATTCTTTTCTTTCCTTGAATGTCAGTCTACGCTTGGCTTCTTTATCTGATTTACGACTTTTCTCTGGAGCAGGTTTATTTTCTTTACTCTGAAGAACTTGTTCTTTCTCTTTTTTCAAACGATCCTGCTCATCCTTCCATAAGCGATACTGGGTATAGTTTCCTGGGAAATCCTTAATATCGGCATTTCCCCTAAATACCATCAAATGATCCACGACTTTGTCCATGAAGTAACGATCGTGCGAAACAACAATCACACACCCTTTAAAGGATCTTAGATATTCTTCCAAGACATTCAGCGTGATAATATCCAAATCATTAGTAGGCTCATCCAATACTAAAAAGTTGGGATTACGCATCAAGACAGTACAAAGGTAAAGACGTCTTTTTTCTCCTCCACTCAGTTTATAAACATAACTATGCTGTCTGTCGGGGGTAAACATAAAATAATTCAGGAATTGGGAAACCCCCATTTTACGTCCATCCCCTAAATCAATGTATTCAGCAATATCCTGAACCACATCAATCACTTTCATCTGCTCGTCAAACTTCAAGCCTTCCTGACTATAATAGCCAAATCGGACAGTTTCTCCAATATCAAAATGTCCACTATCCGGTTTAACCTCTCCTAAAAGCATTTTTATAAAAGTAGACTTACCTGTACCATTGTTTCCAACGATACCCATCTTTTCATAACGGGCAAATGTATAATTGAAGTTCTCCGTAATCTTCAACTGATCGAATTTCTTACAGACATCAACAGCTTCAAAGATTTTAGAACCGATATACGAAGCTTTTACATCCAGGTTTACATGACCGGCTTCTCGTTGCTGATGAGCTTTCTTCTCTAATTCATAGAAAGCATCAATACGATATTTAGCTTTCGTTCCTCTAGCCTGAGGCTGACGACGCATCCAATCAAGTTCTTTCCTCAGCAGATTGCTGGCACGTTCAACCTCTGCATTCTGCGCTTCGATACGTTCCTGCCTCTTTTCAAGATAATAACTATAGTTTCCCTTATACTGGAAGATCTGTTTCTGATCAATTTCTATGATTTCGCTACATACGCGATCCAAGAAATAACGATCGTGAGTAACCATCAGAATACTGATTGTGGAACGATTCAGATATTCTTCAAGCCACTCTGTCATTTCCAAATCCAAATGGTTTGTCGGCTCATCCAAGATGATTAATTCCGGCTCAGTTATCAAGACATTTGCCAAAGCCACACGCTTCAACTGACCACCAGACAAGCTTTCCACTTTCTGATCCAGATTATGAATCTTTAATTCTCCAAGAATCTGTTTGGCTCTTTGCTCATAATCCCAAGCTTTCAAGCTATCCATGCGTTCCAGCAAACTATTCAGTTTCTCTGTGTCTTCATCCACCAAAGCCTGCTCATATTCAGAAAGAAGTTGAACTGTTTCATTCTTTGAAAAGAAACAAGCTTGAAGAACTGTCAATCCTTCCGGATAAGTTGGTGTCTGTTCCAAATATCCTACTCGCAAATCATTACGGAAAACGACTGAACCGCTATCATAATCTTCTTTACCAGCTATGATATTTAATAAAGTAGTCTTTCCAGATCCATTTTTTGCAATCAGACCTATTTTCTGCCCCTGAGCAACACCGAATGTTATATTTTCGAAAAGCACTAAATCACCAAAGCTTTTCGTCAAACTATCAACTTGAAGAAAACTAACCATTAAATTCTATTTTGAAATGATACGCAAAGATATAAGAAGCCTATGAAACTTCCTAATACAACACAGGCTTTGACAACATCCTAGTCATCAAAGCCTGGCACTATTTACAAATATTTATTTCTATTATTTCAATGTAGCAGCAATAGCATCAATCAATTTCTTAACATTTGCATTAGCTCCATTCAAAGCTAAAGCCTGATCCAAATATTCTTTTGCTTTCTTCAACTGAACTGAAGCTGTTTCTTTAGCAGCCTTATATTTTTCAGGTTCAGAAGCAGCTAATGGAGTTGCTTTTTGCAATGCGGTTGCTCCCTGATTATAGAACATAGCACCTAAACTATACAAAGCACCTTCTTTATATTTCTTGTTTGAAGCTAATAAAACACCTTTATATAATTTTTCTGCACCAGCCAAATCTCCTTTCTTCTGAGCAATCTGTCCATTCTTGATACAATAAGAATATAATAATTTTTCCAGATTAGCATTTCCAGGAAGAGCTTTCAAACCAGCTTCTACAGTTGATAAAAATTCATCTGTCTTTTTCAAGTTACGATAAGCCATAGCCGAACCGACATAAGAATTATCCAAATTATATTTGTATTTCACTGCCATATCAAAGAATTTAGCAGCTTCCGCATAATTCTTAGCTTGACTTGCGCTGAATCCACAATTAAAGATACGTACAGTATCCTTGTAATCAGTTAATTTTAGATATTCGCTGTACTTAGCTAATGCTTCGGGATAGTTTTTAGCTTTTAAAGCAGCATCGCCAGCATCTCTCAATTTATCTGCATCCTGTGCAAACAAATTACCTACGCTTAAACAAAAAGCGACTAATAATACAATTTTTTTCATGGTTATTCTTTATTCCATTTTTTTAATGCGAGCTAAATTAGCAAAGACGAAACTTATCTGCAAACTTATTATTATTTTTTAACATTTTAAATATCATTAATGAAATTCGTTCTACTTGTTCCCTCGTATATTCAGATTTCATTGCTTCGGCTAACGAAACAGGAGAAAAATGGATCGAAAATAAAGAGACCAAAGGATCTTCTTCCAATATTTCATTTTTTTCCTGACAATTACCAGATAAGACTATCAAAGGAATTTGATTTTTCCGAGCTGAATCTAAAACACCCGAAACGACTTTTCCCTGTAAAGTCTGTCCATCCACTTTTCCTTCTCCTGTAATAATAAAATCAGCCCCAATAATTCTTTGATCAAAATGAAGGACTTCTTTTATCAATTCCACTCCCGATGATAACCGAGCTTTTAGCAAAGCAGCACATCCTCCACCTAATCCTCCCGCAGCGCCAGCCCCAGGGATATTTTGAAGATCCAATCCATAATCTTTTAATATCAATGAAGCAAATGATTTTAACCCATCATCCAATGTATATACCTGATCAGAATTAGCTCCTTTTTGCGGAGCAAAAACATGAGCAGCTCCGGACTTACCGTAAAATGGATTTCTCACATCCGTTGCAACATCAAATACACAATTTTCTAATTCTGGTATTGCATGCGAAGAGTCAATCTTTGCTATATGCAACAAATTCTCACCCCCATCACAAACATCGCAGCCTGATTTATCTAGAAAACGAAATCCCAAAGCCTGTAGCATTCCCACTCCAGCATCATTTGTAGCACTTCCTCCTATACCCAATAAAACATGTCTGCAACCTCTCTGTAATGCATCTTTTATTAATTGCCCTGTACCAAAAGTTGTTGTCCGCATTACATTTCCTTCTGCATACGGAATTAAAGTCAATCCACTCGCAGCAGACATTTCAATAACAGCCATCTTTTCTTTTTCAATCCAGCCATAGGTTGCCTGAACAGGATTTCGTAAAGGGCCGTCTACAAGACATCTTACATATTCTCCTCCCATCACTTTTGTCAAAGCCTCAACTGTACCTTCACCTCCATCGGCCATGGGAATTCCATTAATTTCACATTCAGGAAAAACTTTTTTTATTCCACGAGTAATAGCTTCTGTCAACTCTATAGAAGAAAGAGAACCTTTAAAAGAATCTATAGCTATATATAATCCGCAAAACGAAAAGTCTTATTACTCAAAACGAAAAGTACAAAAAAAATCATGCGTGATACTTATTCGATACTTGTTGTTTCTATATCGTATTCTTTTCTTATATCTTCTTTTTCCGCAAAATCAGCAATCTGTTGACCTCTGAACATGGCTTCGGATATAAATGTCTTAAAAAGAATCATATCCTCTTTAGTATTCAGTTTCAGCCCCAAGGCTGCACCCTCAGAAGATTTGCCATAAACATGAACTCTATATTTATTTTCCTCGATGATCTGATTTTTATAGGTGAAAGCAAAACTGCTGTTGTGCTTGAAGAATCTTCGTATAAGGTCTATTCCCTTTAACTCTATATTATACCGAAGCGCGTATCTTGCAAAGAAATGAGGAACAAATATAAGGTATGTCATCTTACCTTGAAAAAAGCTAGGCATAACAGCATATCTTCCGTTGTGAAGTTCATAAAAACATATAAATGTTACAAGTGATTTGTCTCCTACGTTCTTTTTGCTTTTAGCCTCCCATAATACCAGCCATTTATTTTTCTTCTTGCTTACAAGCTCTGTATGCACATAAACAGGGTACACAGAAGCCTTCTGGATAAGTTTATCAACCTTGTGCTGCTTAAAATCTGATTTTTGAACGATGTCTTTAAAATCAGATTTAACTTCTGCTGCAATTTCATCAGCAGTCATTGTTTCAGTTATCATTCCTTTTAATTTCTATTGTACAATTTAAGGCTTTTGCAACCTTTGAAAGAATATCTATAGATACATTATATCTTCCATGCTCTATTTTGCTGATATTAGCATAGTTAATACCAGCCATGTCTGCTAATGTTCGAATAGTTAATCCTTTTTCCTCTCTAATCTCAGCCAGTCGCTGACCTATCTTCTCTCTTTCATTCATAAACCATCATGTTAAAAAGCCTGACCGGGATATTCTCGATCAGGCCGATTTAATTATTTATTCAAACATAAAACCGTATTCTTCGATGAAGGATTTCCAATTCGGAGTATAATACCACCCCGATACCTCTATGTTGTCATTCCATACAACCAAAGCGTAATCTTTTCCAACAACTTGATAATATTGTACACCATAATCGCCTTCTGATGTGTCAGAAGCCAAAGATACAGGATTCTTCAAGTCTTCAATATTATAAATCTCAAGGCTTTCAATATCTTTACTTGCCCAGTCAGGATCTGTAGCATCCCACACGACAGAAAGGTTCTCTGCAGTGTTTAGTATTAGTTCGTTCTCTTCTACAAAGTCTCTAAACTCTTCCTTCTGTTCTTCAGATAAAGAATAATCAAAGTCTTCTTGTAGTTCAAGGTCGAACAGCCACCTAAAAAAATTGGGATCATTATTAGATTCATTATAAATGAATGATGCTAGAGAATACTCATTTCTATAAGAAGCTGTTTCTTTTAAGCTGTTAAAGAAACTCTCTTTTAATACCTGAATCTTATTAGATGTTATCATTTTTGTTATGCAGAATTTATAGAGTTGCCCCCTCTTCTAATATTGTACTACAAAGATAAGCCTTTTATTTATTGTTTGCAAATACACCAACAGTTATTTTATATGTTTAAGAGCATAAAAAGGTCGGATATTAAATTATACCCGACCTCTTTTTAATATGGTTTTAAAACATTATTAAATAAAGCTATTTAAAAAGCATTATATCTGTATATTTCGAATTATAATTCATACGAGCATTAAACCCAATACGCGTCGCATCTGCAAAAGGATTACCCATATTCTGATGTTTTTTCATCCATTCACACAACTCTATTATGTTTGATTTATTAGAGGTGAAATAGATAAATTTTCTGCCACACAAAAGGAAGTGGGGCTGATAAATATTCTTTTTTCATCGGTCCAGTTAAATAAGTTAATGCTTAGCAAAAATTTCTCTATCTTGATAACCTCGCCCCACTGTGTAAGCAGTTCCACTTCAAGCGCACGACCGCCGAAATCTTCCGGCTGGTCGTTTCTCGTTATCTTGAATTCGATGCTGATATCATTCCCTATTCAGATAGAGTCTATATCAGGCTTGTTATTTATCTCCGCCATTATGTCTTTACTCTCCAATTAGCTCCAACAACACCACACAGCTTTCAGTATCTAATTCTATATTAGCCTCTATAATACGGGTTATCTCAGACTCGGTAAAGGTTTCAATCTCCACATCTACAGTCTCAGCATACACCCCTCCATCCCGCTTGCCGTCCTTGAATATGCCCAGCAGGAAATCATTCACAGATTTGTTCAGTTCCTGTTCCTCTGCACGGTGCATAACGTACATGCGCTGCTGCTCCAGAGTGAGCTGTTTGCCCGTCAGTTCCGCAAGCGTCTGCTGATCCGCATCGAAGTTTGCTGATTTGAACCGTTCCACGGCATCCATCACATCACCCTGCAGTCGCTCAGCATGCGGCTTAAGCCGTCGCATCAGCTTAATAACACGGAGCCTCAGATCAGCCGGAACATCGTTAAACTTTAGCACCTTAATCACGTTGTATAATTCGCTTACTTCTTTTAATGTCATTGTCTTCATCTCTTATGTTGTTTTATGTTCTTTGT
>JAHHQS010000143.1 GCA_020026285.1 Parabacteroides sp.
TTCATCGTCATCATAAGACTTCTCTTCGATTACGATTCTGTCGTCCTTTCCGTAACTGCTCCAGAACTCCACGTCAACGGGAACATCTTCCTTGTAGACTTCCTGATCTTCTCGTCCCCTAAGCTTAATCGTGTAGGTATATTTCAGTCCTCCTTCCCACGTGTCCGTTTCCGGGAAGGTGTATCTGACTTCCTTCCCGTCAAGATTGAAGGTCATATATACCTTGTCTCCCCAGTTTTTCGGTGACACAATCACGTCGGTAACGTTCTGAGGATCTTCTCCTATGATATAGTTGTCATTAAGTTCTATTATTCCTTTTGTATTTCCTCTGTATAAATTTCCTGTGCCTACATTAATAATGGGATCAATGTAAGAATCGTGAATTTTCACGTCAGAGACCTGTCCCTTGCCCGTATATTCGTCCTTCACGAGTTTCACTCTTAGCAGTGATAATTTATGGAACATGTTAAAGACCGTCGATGGTGCATCTTCAGAGACCTGTGCTGAAGCCCACATAACATCCTGCTGCTTTGTAATGTCGATTGTCAGTTCATCTCCCTTTGCTTTTCCGCTGTACGGGAAAACAGCACTCAGATCCATAATTCCATTCACGGTAATCTGCTGTTCGGCTTTCCAGGCAGTACCGTTGTATACATATTTGTACGAATCTGTACCGCTGAATATTTCGATTTCATGTCCTGGAACAAACTGATTTACCACTCCTGAACGTGATGTTGTAACGTCAGAAATGTCCTGTCTTGTAATGCATGAGACGTCGAAAGACAGTGGGACGCCTTCATCCTCCGGTTCTTCCGGTTTCTCTTCCGGTTTTGTTTCTGTTTCCGGTTTTACAGGAATTTCATGTTCATCATCTGAGCAGGCGCTCATAAAAAAAGCAGTTGTCAGAGCCAATGTTATGTATTTTATTTTCATAATGTTTGGTTTTAAAATCGTTAGATTATATGTTATTCCTATAGGGAGAAAAAATCTTCTTTATCAGAGAGATTGGTCATTTTCTCCTTTTCGGCCAGTTCTTCCTGCATCCTTGACATTGCAGTATCTAAGAAGAACCGGATAAGGTATTCATCCGTAGCCTCTTTCCGTATCATCTTCAGGGCCGTGATGTATTCCGGTCTTTTCTCGACTGGGACGATCAGGATTGGTAGTCCTTTCTTCAGGAGGATGAAGTTGGTGATCAGTCTTCCCAGTCTGCCGTTCCCGTCACGGAAGGGATGCAGATATTCGAAAAATCCGTGAAATTTGGCTGCTATAATCATAGGATGAATAGAGCCTTCGTCCAACGCTTTCTGTGTGCTTTCGAGCAGAAGCGGCACTCTTTTAATGAGTTTTTCATGGTCTCCGAATAATGTATCTCCGGCACACATGTCTACATTCGTGTACTGTCCTGGAGCTGTCGGATTATCATCGTGCTTTGTCCTATACGACAAGGTATGTTCAGTAAGCAGCCTGTGGCATTCCTTCAGGAACTCTTCGCTCAAAGGTTTGTCCAGATTGCTTACGATATATTCAAATGCGCTGAAATGGTCCAGCATTTCAAAGGCTTCGAGCAGTGTTTTCCCTTCTGGAATCATGCCCAGTCCCTTTTCCTTCAGTGTTCCTGGGACAAGTTCTTGGCAAACGACACATACTTCTATTCCGGAATCGTTTTCAGAGTCACACTGATGCTGCTCTGATAGAACGGCTTTGCAGCAGAATTAAACATTTTATACATAGAAAGCCTCTTGCTTCCGAGAAGATGAAAAGCGAATTCGTACTCTGCTGAACCTTTGTTCTCAGCAAAGCATCCACGTTCTTTTCCTGTTATTCGCCGATTTGCTGAATTTCATCAATGGAAATCAGGCACGGCTTGTTCGCTTTGTCGAGGTATGAGATTGCAAATATAATAATTATGTTTAAAATAAAGTTCGTTGGTGAAATCAAATAAACTGATTCTCTGCGTGAGTAGCTCACAGAAAATTAGATAATGTTCCAGTTGCTACAGATGGTAAGGTTCACCAAAAGAAACTTCCTATACAGGTATGCACACGTTCTATCAAGTTGTAAACATAAAGAAAGCGACACATTAGTGCCGCTTTAAATGTTTTCACAACGGAATAATCCTTATTGTGATTTGCTTCAATTTTATATCACAAATATACCTAATTTATTGTGAAAAACAAATCTTTTATCAATTAATTATTGTATTTTTGAGAAAAGTATAGGCAGAATAGGAGGACTTTGCCAAAAAGGAGAATATAATTCTGCCGAGAAGTATCTTTTAAGAGGTTATCAGTATTACTTTATTTAATTAAAACTTAACAACTTATGAAAAAAATAGTAGGTCTGGATATAGGAACCAACAGCATTGGCTGGGCCGTGGTCTCTTCTGAAAAAACAAGTGATGGAATAGAATATCTTACAAAAATAGAGAGTGCAGGTAGTCGTATTATTCCTATGGATGCTGCCGCTCTTGGAAATTTTGATAAAGGAAACTTAGAATCCCAAACTTCAGTTCGTACTAGCCAGAGGGGCATAAGGCGTCTCTTGGAACGACGATTGCTTCGAAGAGAAAGACTTCACAGGGTTTTATCAATCTTGAATTTCCTACCAGAACATTATGCTCGGACTATTGATAGATATGGTAAATTTAAAGATGGTTCAGAGTGTAAATTGGCATGGCGTACGGATGAAAATGGAAAGCCGCATTTTATCTTTACGGAAGCATTTAATGAAATGTTGGATGATTTTAAAAAGTATTATCCGAATTTAACTGAAACAGGGAAGAAGATACCTTACGACTGGACGTTGTATTACCTTCGCAAAAAAGCGTTGAGGCATCCGGTTCGTAAGGAGGAATTAGCCTGGATTCTCTTAAGCTTTAATCAGAAAAGGGGATATTACCAATTACGTGATGATAAGGAGGAGGATACAGACAACAAACTGAAGGAATATTACGCTTTGAAAGTGGTGGGTGTTACCGACAGCGGCAGACGTAAGGATTCGGCTATATGGTATAACGTAGAACTGGAGAACGGATGGGTTTATATGCGTCAGAGCCTTTATCCCTTGACAGACTGGATAGGTCAGGTAAAGGAATTCATAGTAACGACAACATTGGATAAAAATGGCGCCCCCGCGAAAGATAAGGAGGGAAATGTGAAACGCTCAATTTCTCTGCCTACGCCAGATGACTGGATGCTTTTGAAGAAAAAAACAGAAATTGATATTGAAAAGTCACACAAGCAGGTTGGTGAATACATCTATGATTCGTTGTTGGAGCAGCCTTCGTTGAAGATTCGTGGCAACTGGATTGCAACCATTGACAGAACATTCTATAAAGAGGAGCTTACGGCTATTTTACGGAAACAAGTAGACTGTATTCCAGCATTGAATGATCGTTCACTCTATCAACTTTGTATAGAGGATTTATATAAGAGCAACGAAGTACATCGCAATATAATTTCGGACCACGATTTTATTTATTTGCTTAGGGATGACATCTTATTCTATCAGCGCCCGTTGAAAAGTAAGAAGTCACTAATAGCAGAATGTCCTTATGAAGAGCGCTGTTACGTTGATAAAAAAACGGGTGAACTAAAGCGCACAGGGGTGAAATGTATTGCAAAATCACATCCTTTGTTTCAAGAATTTAGATTATGGCAGTTCGTCTCAAATCTGAGAATTTACCAACGAAAAAAAATAGTTAATGAAAAACTATGTGTTGATGTCGATGTGACCAGTGACTTCTTGTCCGACGAGAAGTCTTACGAATCTTTGTTTGCGTGGCTAAATGAGCATAAACAGATAACTCAGGAGGCATTGCTGAAATTTCCTGGTTTCGGTTTGAAATCAAAGGATGTAAAGTCTTATCGTTGGAATTATGTCGAGGATAAGTCTTATCCTTGTAATGAAACCCATGCTCAGATAGTTGCTTATCTGAAAAAAGCAGAAGTAAGTGCTGACTTTCTCACTTCGGCTGTTGAATTGAAATTATGGCATATCTTATACGCTGTTTCGGACAGAAAAGAATTACGTACGGCTTTGTTACATTTTGCAGAGAGACATAATTTGGCGTTGTCGTTTGTAGATGTTTTTGAAAAAATTCCAGCCTATGAACATAGTTATGGTAGTTACTCGGAGAAAGCACTGAAAAAACTTCTGCCGCTTATGCGCGTTGGCAAATATTGGAATGAGCAGTCTATAGACCAACATACGGTACAGCGAATTAATAAAATTATTACTGCTGAATATGATGAGTCAATTCGCAACAGGGTACGTCAGAAAGCTATTAATTTAGGGGAAATAAGTGATTTCAAAGGCTTGCCTTTGTGGTTAGCTTGTTATATCGTGTACGACAGACACTCGGAAGCCAAGGAAATAACGAAATGGAATTCTCCGCAGGACATTGATAAATATTTGGCCGATTTTAAGCAATACTCGTTGCGTAATCCAATCGTAGAACAAATCATACTTGAGACCTTGCGTGTGGTTCGAGATATATGGAAGCAAGAAGGTCATATAGACGAAATTCACGTGGAATTAGGTAGAGAAATGAAAAATCCCAAAGATAAGCGTGTTAAAATGGTACAGCAGATGAGTGAAAATGAAAATACTAATCTGCGTATCAAGGCACTTCTGATGGATTTTATGAATCCGGAATTTGGAATTGAAGGCGTTCGTCCGTATTCTCCAACTCAGCAAGAACTTCTGAAAATCTATGAGGATACAGTCTTGAATCAGTCACGTGAACTGCCCAAAGACATAGCACTCATTCTCAAGAAATTCAAAGAGAAAGAAGTGGGAAAACGACCTACTCATTCAGATGTTATGCGTTACAAACTCTGGCTGGAACAACATTATTTATCTCCATATACAGGGAAGCCTATACCTTTGGCCAAGTTGTTTACGCCTGCTTATGAAATAGAACATATAATACCAAGGAAACGTTATTTTGATGATTCGTTGTCGAATAAGGTTATTTGTGAATCAGAAGTAAACAAGGAAAAAGGCGCTCGTCTAGCTTATGAATTTATCAATGAGGCTCACGGTAAATTAGTCACGTTAGGAAACGGGAAGTCCGTGCGTATCTTATCGGTAGAAGAATATGAGCAACTTGTTAAAGATCTCTATTCAAATAATAAACGGAAGATGACCAACCTGTTGCTAGATGATATTCCTGAAGATTTTATCACTCGCCAGTTGAACGATAGTCGTTATATAAGTAAATACGTGAAGATGTTACTTTCAAATATTGTCCGTACCGATGATGAACAAGAAGAAACATCTAAAAACGTAATAAGTTGTAGCGGTTCAATAACCGATAGATTGAAGAAAGACTGGGGACTGAATGATGTATGGAATAAAATAGTGTTGCCTCGTTTCATTCGATTGAACGAAAAGGAAGATTCGACCAATTATACTGCGTTAAATACATCGGGCGATTTGATTCCAGCTTTGCCTTTGGAACTGCAGAAAGGATTCAATAAGAAAAGAATTGACCACAGACATCACGCAATGGATGCCATAGCCATAGCTTGTGCTAATAGGAACGTGGTTAATTACCTCAATAACAGTAATGCGGCATCTGATAAAGGAAAGTTGAGATATGACTTACAGCATAAGCTATGTAGTCATAAGCAGTTGATTGACAAACCTTGGGAGACATTTACAGAAGATGCCTATGAAGTACTGAAGCACATTGTTGTCACCTTTAAGCAAAGTCAGCGTGTCATTAATAAGACGGTCAACTACTATGAACACTTTGATGATGCTGGTAAAAAAGTATTTATAAAGCAGGAAAAAGGAGATAATTGGGCTATTCGTAAGCCGATGCACAAAGATACAGTTTTTGGTGAAATCAATATCCGAAGAGTCAAGGACGTATCTTTGAAAGCAGCGCTGGAGTGTAGACAAGCAATTGTCAATAAAGACTTCAAGCGACAACTAAACCTTTTGGTAGAAATGGGTGCAGATGAAAAGCAAATCAAGAAGTTCTTTGCTGATAATAAAGAAATATGGCAGGAAATTAACTTGCAAAAAATTCCAGTCTATTATTTCACCAAAGATACCAAAGATCGTTTCTTTGCATCAAGAGAATTATTGAACGATAGTTTTGATCTCAAAAAAATATTGAACAAGGTAGCTGACACAGGAATACAAAAAATTCTTTTGAAACATTTGGAAGAAAATGAATCTGATCCTAAAAAAGCTTTTTCTCCAGAGGGTATAGAAAGAATGAACAGCCAAATCATCCGGTTGAATGGTAACAAGTTTCATCAGCCCATAAAGAAAGTGAGAGTTTATGAAAAGTCGGATAAATATGCCAAGGGAAAGAGTGGAGTAAGAAGGACTCAGTTTGTAGAAGCAGCCAAAGGAACAAATCTTTTCTTTGCGGTATATGAAACGGAAGTCAAGGATAAGAAGACAGGTGAGATAGGTAAGAAACGAATCTATAACACTATTGCCCTGAATGATGCAATACAACGACTGAAGGCCGGTTTGTCTGTTGCACCTCCAAACGAAGAGGGGAATGCTCCAATTTTTGTATTATCTCCCAACGATTTGGTTTACGTACCGACTGAAGATGAAATCAAGAACCGTCAGTTGAAGTATCCGCTTGACAATAACAGAATCTATAAGATGGTATCATCAACAGGAACCGAGTGTTTCTTTATTCAGGAGTCTGTGGCTAAATCTATTATAGATAAATTTGAATTTTCTTCTTTGAACAAAATGGAGAAAGCAATTACAGGTGAGATGATTAAAGAAACTTGTGTGCCTGTCACATTCGACCGTTTGGGTAATCTGATTAAAAAATAGTAATCAGATGTCCTATTAGGGAGAACAATTTTGCAAAACCTGATAGTACGGTAGAATATATGGTAAGACAATCATTATGTATACAGTAATGCAAAGAATAATGTAAGTTGGAAAGATAAATCAAATAATTAGTATTATGATAAAGAAAACATTATACTTTAGTCATCCTGTTTATTTATCATTACATAATAAACAATTGGTTATAAAACTTCCGGAAGTAGAGAAAAATGCTTCTCTTTCAGATGTGTTTAAGCAAAATTCAACTGTAACACGGTCCATTGAGGATATTGGATTAATTGTTCTGGATAACAAACAGATAACATTTACAACAGGGGTTATGGAAGCATTATTAGAAAATAATTGTGCCGTTGTGACGTGTGATTCCAGGTCAATGCCTCAAGGACTGATGTTACCTTTATCAGGTAATACTGTACAAAATGAACGATTTCGTGATCAGTTGTCTTCTTCATTGCCGTTGCGTAAACAGTTATGGCAACAGACCATCCGAAGTAAGATATCTAATCAATCGTCTGTATTACGTATATGTACAGGTAAGCATTATAAATGTATGGAAGTCTGGTCCGAAGAGGTTAGAAGTGGAGACCCTGACAACTTGGAAGCAAGAGCTGCAGCCTTTTATTGGAAAACGCTATTTACAGAGATAGAAGGATTTACTCGCGATAGGGATGGAATCTCTCCAAATAATTTGTTAAACTATGGTTACGCTATACTTCGTGCCATCGTTGCGCGGGCATTAGTCTCTTCAGGATTATTGCCAACCTTAGGTATTCATCATCATAATAGGTATAATGCCTATTGTTTGGCTGATGATATAATGGAACCATATCGGCCCTATATTGATGAATTAGTTTATGGAATAGTAAAGAAAATGGGTGCCACAGAGAAACTGACACAAGAAATTAAGGCTATATTATTGACGATTCCGACTATAGAAGTTGTCATTAATCACAAAAAAAGTCCTCTTATGGTAGCAGTAACTCAAACTACGGCCTCATTGTACAAATGTTTTTCAGGAGAATTACGACGCATATCCTATCCAGAACGTTAATATGGACCGTTTTAGTGAATACCGTATTATGTGGGTGCTAATATTTTTTGATTTACCTACCGAGACAAAGAAGGAACGCCGAGCAGCTTCTGACTTTCGCAAAAATTTACAGAAGGATGGATTTACAATGTTTCAGTTTTCCATCTATGTCAGGCATTGTGCCAGTATGCAAAATGCAGAAGTTCATATCAAGCGAGTAAAATCCTTTTTACCAAATGTAGGTAAAGTGGGAATGTTATGTATAACAGATAAGCAGTTTAGTCAAATTGAATTATTTTACGGAAAGAAGACGGCTCCGATGAATGCACCGGGTCAGCAATTAGAACTCTTTTGAAATAGAAAATCCCACTATAAAAGTGGGATTTTCTATTTTTTTAACAGCAACTTATTATTTTCTATTTACCTTTGTAATGCTCTGTATATTAGTAATATATACAGAGTCTGTTGTTGCTGTATACACAAAGGTATAAAATTGAAAGCAAATCACAACTAATACATGGTATCTAAACGCAAAAAGGCGTTGTTGCTGTATACACAAAGGTATAAAATTGAAAGCAAATCACAACCATATATTCTTCGCTTCTGGCTTTTTCGTGGTTGTTGCTGTATACACAAAGGTATAAAATTGAAAGCAAATCACAACATGGAATGGCTCTATCCCGTTCGGTCGTCGGTTGTTGCTGTATACACAAAGGTATAAAATTGAAAGCAAATCACAACCTGCGTATACGTTGGAAGAATCCGGTCAAGTTGTTGCTGTATACACAAAGGTATAAAATTGAAAGCAAATCACAACTACCACAAGGTACTCTCTTTCTCGCATCTTGTTGTTGCTGTATACACAAAGGTATAAAATTGAAAGCAAATCACAACTAAATTTCTTCATCCATTTTCTCTATGCGTGTTGTTGCTGTATACACAAAGGTATAAAATTGAAAGCAAATCACAACCATATGCTGCGTCTCTCTGTGCCCAAAATGTTGTTGCTGTATACACAAAGGTATAAAATTGAAAGCAAATCACAACTCCTCGTTATCTACATTTTTGCTCACCGCAGTTGTTGCTGTATACACAAAGGTATAAAATTGAAAGCAAATCACAACATATAGAGTATATACATATAGAGAGAGTATGTTGTTGCTGTATACACAAAGGTATAAAATTGAAAGCAAATCACAACTTCAACAGCCACACATATATATAAGACGTGTTGTTGCTGTATACACAAAGGTATAAAATTGAAAGCAAATCACAACGTCTTCTGGTGTCCTTCTTTCTTCAAAAAGTTGTTGCTGTATACACAAAGGTATAAAATTGAAAGCAAATCACAACAAATTTACACTTTATCTGGGTTTAAACGATGTTGTTGCTGTATACACAAAGGTATAAAATTGAAAGCAAATCACAACGAATTCCTCTTCTGGTTTGGTATCTTCTTGTTGTTGCTGTATACACAAAGGTATAAAATTGAAAGCAAATCACAACTAATATTAATAATTTATTTTGCTCACGCTGGTTGTTGCTGTATACACAAAGGTATAAAATTGAAAGCAAATCACAACCGTCTTTGTATCCCTGTTTTTTTAAAGTTTGTTGTTGCTGTATACACAAAGGTATAAAATTGAAAGCAAATCACAACCTATTCAGGTTTCTCTATTCCTTTGTTTCTGTTGTTGCTGTATACACAAAGGTATAAAATTGAAAGCAAATCACAACTAACTAACCCGTATTGTGTGTTCCTTGTTAGTTGTTGCTGTATACACAAAGGTATAA
>JAHHQS010000144.1 GCA_020026285.1 Parabacteroides sp.
CCAAATATTTTTGAATCTTTTTTTTCACTATTTTTAAAGTTTGCTATTATTCAGATAGTTACAGACAAACTTTTTTTAATCCTTTTTGAGAACCGATTCCACCAATTTTTCGACCATTTTTATCAAAATCAGGCTTTCCACCTTGACAAGTTTCTGTCTAATTGATATTTAGAAATAAATATTACTTTTTTCTTATTTTCTCAGTAATTTATTCAGATTTAACCTCATCTTTCACAAATAAGACTATACTAACATCAAAAAAACTTCTCTAAATTTCAAAATACATCAAAATGGATTGAAAAACATACAAGCCATATTAAAACTTTTACCTACTTTTAAGAAGAATTTTTTGTCCTCTTATATTTATATATCGGATAAATTTTACAAATCTTCAATCATTAAACTTTATATTAATATGAAAAGCTATCTAACCGAAACAATATTTTGTTTCCTTATTTTAACATCGTTTATCTCTTGCAATAACAGAAATCCTAAAAACAATATTCATAAACAAAAATATCTGGTCGATTTAGTCAACCCCTTAATTGGAACAACAGGAAAACATAAGACTGAATATGGAGGTCGCATTCCTGCAGTCATGACACCTTTTGGAATGACTCAATGGTGTGCTATGACACGCGAAAACAACATAGGTAGATGTCCTTATCATTATGATGATGACAGTATTATTGGTTTTACTGGAACCCATCAGCCTTCTATATGGATGGGCGACTATGGATATATTTCTTTTATGCCTCAAACAGACACGCTCAAGCTGGGAGCTAAAGAACGAGGATTGAAATATTCTCATCAGGAAGAAATAGCCCATCCATATTATTATTCTATTCCTCTACACAAAGGAGAACAAAAAATCATTACGGAACATACCTCTTCCACTCGTTGCGGATTCTTCCAATTTTCTTTCCCAAAAGATAAAGAAGCCTTCTTATCTATTGAGATGAGTAGGCTTACAGGATATAAAGGTTTTCTAAAAATCATTCCAGAAAAAAGACAAATCGTTGGTTATAATACAGATTGGCATAATACCATTAACGGTAAAAATATGGGGCCCAAGCTTAAAAACTTAAAAGGATACTTTGTCATGGAATTTGATACTGACTTCTCAACATTCGGAACTTATTCTCTAAATACAGATAAAAATTCATCCACTAATCAAATTTCAAAAAATGAACAGAACAAAGAAATAGTAGGCGATCAGATTGGAGGCTATTTATCATTTGATCTTCCTAAAGATTCTCAAGTTAAAATGAAAATAGGCTCTTCATTTCTAAGCATAGAAGAAGCTCAAAACAATTTGAAACAGGAAATCAATCATTGGGATTTCGCACAAACAATGAATGAATGTCGTAATCAATGGGAAGAAAAATTAAAGACAATCCAAATAGAAGGAGGAACCCACAACCAACAAGTCTTGTTTTATACATGTATGTGTAATTCACTCATGTTTCCTTCCATATTTTCGGAACAAGGCAAATATTATAGTCCTTTCGATGAAAAAATTCATTTCGGAACATCGTATAACTCTTACTCTTTATGGGACACATTCAGAGCATTACACCCATTATTGTTATTCATTGCTCCAGAACGTGTCAGTCCGATGATTACTTCCTTACTTCAAATGTACGATGAAGGTGGATGGATTCCGAAATGGCCTAATCCAACCTATTCGAATATTATGATTGGAACACATTCTGATGCTGTCATTGCAGATGCCTGTGTAAAAGGGAACTGCAATTTCGATTTAGAAAAAGCTTATGAAGCCATCTATAAGAATGCGATGGTTGCTCCGGAAGGAGATAAAGAGAACATGTGGCGTGACCGACAGGAATGGGTATCTTATGAAGGAAGAGGCGGATTAAGCTGGTACAAAGAGTTAGGTTATGTTCCAGCCGATAAGACAAGTGAATCCGTTTCCAGAACTCTCGAATTTGCTTACGATGATTACTGTGTTGCCCAAGTGGCTAAAAAACTGGGAAAAGAAAAAGATTATGAATACTTCATGAAGAGAAGTAAAAACTATCGTAATGTATTTAATCCGGAAACCGGATTTATGCATGCACGCTTAAGTAATGGTGATTTTGCAAAAGAAATCACGATGAACAGAGCTTTTACTGAAGGAAGTCCATGGACCTATCTATTCTGTATCATGCAGGATATTCCAGGATTTATTGATCTTATTGGAGGGAAAGATGCATTCATCGCCAAACTAGATGAGAATTTCGATCAGAATCATTATCGTCATGACAACGAACCCGGACACCATTACATCTATCTTTACAATTATGCAGGACAACCGTGGAAAGCTCAGAAACTAATATCTGAAGTCTTAAGTTCCAAATATCAGAATTCACCTGATGGATTGTCAGGAAATGACGATTGTGGACAAATGTCAGCCTGGTATATCTTTAGTTCCATGGGATTTTATCCGGTAACACCCGGAACCGACCTTTATGCTATTGGCAAACCTTTATTCAAAAAGGTCACAATCAATCTGGATAACGGAAAAACCTTTACCATTCAGGCAAATAATCTGACTGATGAAAATCGATATGTAAAAAGTATAAAATTAGACGGGAAACTTTTAGATACCCCTTTCATTAGACATACCGATATTTTAAATCATAAATTATTAGAATTTGAGATGCAGGCAGAACCAAACAAGCCTAAAAAATAAACAAAGGGTTTTCTCCAAAAAACGTCAAGGATTTTTGAGAAAAGGTCAAAGATTTTTGAGAAAACGATGCATCCTTTTTAAAGAAAGAATGCATTGTTTTTTCTGAGGTCTTTGTATCAAATTCCTCCATATTCTTCAATGCCAAGCTCTATCTGATTCCAAACAAAAAAGCTTGAATCCCTTTTCAAGACTCAAGCTCCTTCTATCAGACACTTAACTTTCTGAATTAGATTTTTTGAATTAAATTCACAGGAACAAGTTGTCAAATTCGGCTTGCAACTTTTTCCCAATCAACCAATTTCCAGAAGGCTTCGATAAAAGCGCCTCTGTTGTTCCTATAATCAATATAATATGCGTGTTCCCATACGTCAATTACCAGAAGAGGTTTCAACCCCAAAGTCAAAGGATTCCCTGCATTTGGCATAGGTAAGATAGATAATTTACCCTCCTTATCGGCAACAAGCCAAGTCCACCCAGAGCCAAATAAAGTAGATGCAGCTTTTACAAATGAATCTTTAAATTGTTCAACCGAGCCAAAGTTCTTTGCCAATACACCAGCCAGATCATCGGGCATAGGCATTTGTTTAGGTGTCAATGACTGAAAGAAAAATGTATGATTCCATGCCTGGGCCGCATTATTATAGATTCCTCCATCTGCCTTGCAAATAATTTTTTCAAGATCCATATCCTCGAAAGGAGTTCCTTCTATCAGTTTATTTAAATTATTCACATAGGCTTGAAGATGCTTTCCATAATGAAAGTCAAAAGTTTCTTTACTCATCAACGGAGTAAGATCTCCCATTGCATAAGGAAGTTTTGGCATAAGATGATTCATAACGACATTATTTAATTTATTATCTATTCATATAACAAATTAGTTATCCTTTTAGTTCACTCTTTCCAACTTTTCCCTCAAATATTTACCAGTATAAGAAGTTTCACAATCTGCAATTTCTTCAGGAGTTCCGACACAAACCAGATTTCCTCCATCCTTTCCCCCTTCCGGACCAAGATCAATCACATAGTCGGCACATTTTATTACATCCATATTGTGTTCAATAATTACAACTGAATGTCCTCGATCAATCAATGCATTAAATGCCGCCAATAAAGTCTTGATATCATGAAAATGTAATCCTGTTGTCGGTTCATCGAAAACGAACAAAGTAGACTGCTGCTTCTCCTGTCCCAAATAATAAGCCAGTTTAACACGCTGATTTTCTCCACCCGAAAGCGATGATGAAGTCTGCCCTAGCTTAATATATCCCAAACCAACATTCTGTAGAGGAATCAATTTCTTGATAATCTTCTTTTCCTGTGATCCTAAATTCTGTGAGAAAAATTCGACAGCCTGATTAACAGTCATTTCCAGAACATCATAAATACTTTTTCCCTGATATTCAACTTCAAGAACAGACGACTTGAATCGTTTTCCATGACAAGCATCACATTCAAGCACGACATCCGCCATAAACTGCATCTCTACCGTAATCTTTCCTTCTCCTTTACATTCCTCACATCGTCCTCCTTCTTTATTAAAAGAGAAATACGCAGGAGTATATCCTAATTGCTTGGCTAACGGCAACGCACCAAAAAGTTTGCGAATCTCATCATATGCCCCTACATAAGTAACCGGATTAGAACGGGAACTTTTACCAATTGTATTCTGATCAATATATTCTATCGCCTTGATACGACTTAAATCACCAGTCAGGGATGTACAGTCGACAGTTGAACGTGCCACATTTTCCAGATACTGTCTGATTCCTTCATAAAAGATATCACGAACTAACGAACTCTTTCCGGAACCACTTACCCCTGTTACTACAAGCATCACATTCAAAGGGAATTTCACATCAATTCCTTTCAGATTATTTTTCCGTGCTCCTTTTACTTCAATGTAACTATTCCACGGACGACGGTATAGAGGAAGTTCTATTTTATCTTCACCTGTTAAATAACGTACCGTATAACTATCACTTTCAGCCGATAAATTTGCCACGTCACCCTGATAAACCACTTCTCCACCTAAACGTCCGGCTTTCGGGCCAATATCAATTATGTAATCTGCTGCACGAATAATCTCCTCATCGTGTTCTACTATTACAACCGTATTCCCCAATTGCTGTAACTGACGTAGAACATGGATTAACAAATCAGTATCACGAGAATGTAAACCAATACTTGGCTCATCCAATATATACAAAGAGCCGACCAGGCTGCTTCCCAACGATGTAGCCAAATTGATTCGCTGACTTTCTCCACCTGACAAAGAGGCAGAAAGACGGTCCAAGGTTAAATATCCAAGACCAACATCTAATAAAAATTGTAATCTGTTTTTTATTTCGGAAAGTAAGCGACGACCGATAGCCATTTCATTCTCATTCAAAACCAATTGATCAAAGAATGCTTTCGCTTCAGTAATAGGCATCGAAACAATCTCGGAAATATTTTTACCTCCTATTTTTACATATAAAGCCTCAGGTTTCAAACGTCTCCCCTTACAAGCTGGACAAATAGTCTTTCCTCGATAACGAGCTAACATAACCCGGTATTGAATCTTATAAAGATTTTCTTCTACATGCTTGAAGAAATCGTCAATGCCATGAACCCCTTTTGCACCATGCCATAATAGATCTTTTTCTTTGTCGTTCAATTCATAATAAGGACGATGAATCGGGAAATCATACCGGGCACTGCTAACGACAAATTCTTTCAGCCACTCGCCCATCACTTCTCCTTTCCAGCACACCACAGCACCTTCATAAACGGACAAGCTTTTATCCGGAACAACCAAATTTTCATCAATACCCAAAACCTTTCCAAAGCCTTCACAGACCGGACATGCTCCTAACGGATTGTTAAAACTGAACATCATATCCGAAGGTTCTTCAAAGACGATGCCGTCAGCCTCAAATTTCTTGGAGAATTCTTTTAAAATGATTTGATCCGGAAGATAGATACGAATACGACAAACTCCATGTCCTTCAAAGAAAGCAGTCTCGGCAGAATCGGCCAATCTGTTTTTCAAACTCTTTTCCTGTGAAACAGCCAACCTGTCTATCAATATTTCAATAGAAGTATCCTGTAATTCATCTTTTTCCAATACTTCTGAAATTCGATAAACTTTATCATGTAAGAACAATCTTGTATACCCCTCTTTCTGAAGGATTTCCAATTGTTCCTTCATGGAACGCTCTGAAGCGACAATTACTGGAGCAAAAACAGCAAACTTGGTACCATCAGGATACTGAAGAACCTCACGAAGGATGTCGCTTACCTGATGTTTCTTTACTTCTTCACCCGAAACAGGAGAGATTGTTTTACCGATACGTGCAAAAAGCAATCGAAGATATTCATAAATCTCTGTTGAAGTACCTACTGTAGAACGAGGATTTCGAGTATTAACTTTCTGTTCTATAGCAATAGCAGGTGGGATTCCTTTAATATAATCACATTCCGGCTTACTCATTCGCCCCAGAAACTGTCGGGCATAAGCCGACAGACTTTCTACATACCGGCGTTGTCCTTCAGCATAAAGCGTATCGAAGGCTAAAGAAGATTTTCCGCTTCCAGATAAACCAGTTATTACAACCAGTTTATCTCGCGGAATTTCAACATCTATATTCTTAAGATTATTTACTCTTGCACCTTTTATGAATATTGAATTTCTTTCGGACATATTCTTCCTCTCTCTTGTTTTATGCAAAAATAAACAAGATAAGCCGTTCCAACAAATAAACGAATACTTTACAAAATTGAATAGTTATCTTTCAACAATATCCAAAGAGACAGGACCAACCAAACCTGACATTTGCAATTCATCCTTCTGAGTTGATTTATCACATGCAGTCCAGGTCGTTCTTTCACTCTCGGGCAAGAATGTATCTCCTATCAGACGGTTCTGCCAAGTTGTTACCACCTCAATTTCAACCTCATTGTTTCCCTTTTTCAAGAAATCAGAAACTTCCAGACGATAAGGAGCAGTCCAAACACCTCCAGCATACTGACCATTTATTTTAACCTTGGCCATTACACCAACTTTATTCAGATTTAAATAAATATCGCTCTTCGGAAGCTCTTCTATCTGAACGGACTTTTTATAAACAATTGTTCCAGAATAATAACGAATCAGATCATCATTATCAGTACTGATATCCTTTAAAGTTTTAAAAGTCTGTTCTTCTTTAGGACCACGCAAAGTATCTTTGAATTTTACTTTCCAATCATTATTCAAAGCTATCCAGATCTGAGGAACCGGGCAATTTAAGTTTACATCATTCGATTTTCCATTTCCAGCCTTATCACGGAAAACAATAAAAGCACTCTCATAAGCATCTAATCTTAATGGTACTTTTGTTCCTGTCTCTGTCTGTTCGAATGCAGGCAACTGACGAACCTTTCCCGTAACAGCATCCCAAAGTTCCGGTTGTTTTCCTATACTCCTAAATTCTGGAGAAATGATAATTTCTTTATCCGACTGATTGGAGATGAAATAAATATCCTTGTCAATATCTTTTCTGTGATTATATAAAACAGGATCATTTTCAGACAACTTACAATCAGGAACACACTGAACAGTAGCCAAAGCTTCTTTCATGTCCATTCCATTTATCAAAAGACCTTTTCCAACCCGAACTGATTTCACCTGTTTTCCATCCAGACCTTTCCACAAAGAAGCTGCAAGCTCTTTTACCTGTTTGTCAGCAACACCATAATTTTTACCACTTGGAGAACGTTCAGGAGCCGGACCTAAAATAACGGCACCATCCTTTAGCAAGGATTCTATTTTCTTCAATAATTCAGGGCGCATTGTTTTAAGCTTAGGCAAAACCAACATCTTATACTGAGTTCCGTGAGGTAATGTCAACATACCATCCTTGACGAACAAATCTCTTTCTATAACCTCAGCATTGATATAATCAAACTGATAACCTTTTGGAAGAGCGGGATCTGTGATTCCTGTCATTTTTGGAGCATCCTCACCTATAAAATAAGCGACATCTGCAACATTCAAACCTTGCTGCAGCATCAGGTTGGTACGTTTCAGATAAGATGTAAACAAATCCATATGCGAATACCAGGTATTCAATCGATTAAATTCACTGCTAAACCAAGCATTAACACCAGGGACATGTTCTTCTGACGGTTGAGAAATACATAAATGTAATAATGTATTATTTATACCTTCGGAGAAGAAACGATCACCTCTTTGTTTCATCTGAGCCGGATAACAGTTATATGGACGTCCACCGCTTGTAAAAGACTCTGCAGAAATTTTCTGTTTTCCATAAATATGACCACAAGATGAAGCTGCACGATTTTCTATATTACCTAAATCTCCAAAACTCCAGAATTCACCTCCAATCTCGTCAGATTGTCCTCCATACTGCAAGAATTCTCCAGGAAATCCCCAATGGCCATAATTTTCCAACCAGGTAGTTAATCCATACTTATGACAAATATCACGTAAACCTCCAACATAATCATAAGCCACCCGGTCTGCCACCAAACGACGGACATCCCATAAGAAACGATCTGAACGATCCTTACTATCAACTACCACTCCATTGTAAACAGGAAGAAATGGTAATGGATCATATCCGTATCTTTCTTCAAAAGATTTCAAGAAATCATCTGTAAAATTCTGACCTCCGGTTTCATAACTATCCTGAACAACGACTTTCCATGTCTTTCTATCAGCTTCTGGTATTCTTCGGAAAATCTCTGCCATATAAGATTCAAAATGTGATTCAACATGAGTTCTACTCATTTTATCCACTTCCAAACCTGTAGCAATTGGTTCTGCAGGACTATTTGTTACTCCAGTAGGACGCATCCCCATTCTCATAACAGTCCATTCGCCTGCCGGAGCATCCCATTCTAAACGATCACCATTCAAACAAGACGATATGTCGATAACTTTATCTGAATGAACAGCTAGCGCATCATCATCTAACACTGCCTGATCACGCCACTGATATTCTTTCCAATAAGGTAACGGAGTTGGGAACATTTTAGCTAATGTCTTTTCAGGGAAACGTTCTATAACAGAATTTGCAGATAATACAACATCCTTTAATTCACTACCTGCTGCTGAACCTTCAAACTCAACTCTGAAATTAGTTCCTTCTGTTTTGGGTACTGAAATAACAACCGGTGCATATGGATCAAAACCAACATTTAATGCAGCATTAAAACGATCAACAGCAAACTCTTCCAAAACAGAATATTCTCCATTTTGCTTTACCAATAATCGTGCTTTCGTATTTATTCCTTTCTGTGAAGGATAAATCATTAATGTTCTCAGACTAAACATCTGACTGGAATTGATATCTATCCGGTAGTAATCTTTTTTTGTATCGAAAGAAACTTTTCCGGAATGTAAATCTTTGTTTTTTTTTAAAGATGGATAAGCTATCACTTTTACATCCTGAAAATCTTCTGCAGGTTTCTTCATTTCTACAGAAACTTTCTTTCCTCCGGTAACCTGACAATCAACAGAAGTCAGATAACGCATTGCCTGCTCTGGTTTAATCCATGGTCCACCAGACTGACTCCACCCTGGAGAATTGAATATACCAATTTCTATACCTAATTCTGAAGCCGTTTTTAATGCAGCATGTGTTATTTTCCACCATTCGTCACTTCCAAAAGTAACTTTTTCATAAGGAGTTTGTATACCATCAACCCCCATACTGCCAATAAAAGCCCGATTTATTCCCGCTTCTTTCATCGCGTATAAATCTTTCTTAACCCCTTCTTCTGATATATTACCAGAAATCCAATACCAATAAATTGAAGTTTTAATACTTGCAGGAGGATTCTTAAAATCTGCTTCCAAAACATCATTCTTACAACTAAAGCCAGATAATAACGATGCTAAACCTAAAATGGAATATATAATTTTCTTCATAATGTGTTTTTTGATATTATACAAAAG
>JAHHQS010000145.1 GCA_020026285.1 Parabacteroides sp.
GGAAGACAATTTATTTGTCCCAGCTATATTAACATACGAAAGAGATATTTAAAACAAAAATATAATGAATACTGGTCAGAAAATAGTTATAGTTGATTCGTCTACAATCATCCGAGACGGATTAAATAGTATTTTGAAAAGGCTGCCCGGATTTCAATTGTCCGTAGTCGAAATACCAGATACGGATACTTTATTAGAATCAATCATCATCCACAAACCAGATATTTTAATAGCCAATCCTCAATTATTAATTCAACACTCATTACAAAATTTACGTGAAAAATGTGATAATTCCGACTTAAAAGTAATCGCATTACTTTCAAACCTGTATCCGACAGAATTATTACAGACTTTTGATGAACAAATATCTATTTATGATGATATTGATACAATCAAAAATAAATTAAAGAAACTTTTCTCTACAGAGAACGAAGAATCAACGGAAACAACAGAGGAACAACAAAGTTTAAGTGCCAGAGAAAAGGAAATTGTAGTATGCGTAGTTAAAGGTATGACAAACCGGGAAATTGCCGATACACTGTTTCTCTCAGCACATACAGTCATTACTCACCGTAGAAACATTGCTCGTAAATTGCAAATTCATAGTACAAGTGGTCTTACTATTTATGCAATTATGAACAAATTAGTAGATCTAAAAGATATATAAAAATGAATATATATTGATAAAAAAAGGTCCAATGCTTTTTCATAGACATTGGACCTTTTTTATCTAACATAATTCTTATTTAATCTCAACAACAACCATGACTGGAAAATGATCTGAAGGCATCCGTGCATCATATTTCATCAACTGTGTTTCCTTAGGGAAATTTCCACTTTTCTCCACAACAGTCTCTTTCTTTTCACTTCTGTAACTATCAGTCAAGATTCCATATCTATAAACAGAAAAATCTTTTGTCAGGAAGATATGGTCAATTCGCTGTGTTGTAAATCTATCTGGATGGAAATCATTAAACGTACCATTCGGTTCATAACGAAAATCAGCTTTTACATATGAATCTTCTAAGATATTAGAAGTATTCAATAACTTATACGATTCATTATTCTGGTCCACATTAAAATCACCAGAAAGGATTGCAGAGACACCTTTAGGCAATTTCTGAATCTTCTTTAAGATCAATTTGGCACTTTCTGCTCTTGCTTTTACACCTACATGATCCATATGCAAGTTGTAATACAAAAATACGTGACCAGTCTTCTTATCTTTAAACTTACCCCATGTACAAATTCTAATACAAGCAGCATCCCAACCTAATCCAGGCTTATCAGGCGTCTCAGACAACCAAAAATCGCCATGATCCAACAGATTGAATCGACTTTGTTTATAAAATATAGCTGAATACTCACCACCTTTTTTCCCATCTTCACGTCCAACACCTATATAGTCAAAACCAGGCAAGGCTTTTTTCAAATCTTCAAGCTGATGATATTTACCTTCCTGAGTACCAAATATATCAAAATCATGAAATTGTATCAATTGGGCTATATAAGGATAACGTTGCCCCCAGCCATTTCCAGCTAAAGAATCCCCTTTATTGGCATTTCGGATATTATACGTTGCCAAATTAAATGTTTCAGCATGGATAGTTATACAAGCTGAAACTGCTAAAAACAAAATAAAAAATATTTTTTTCATATTACAGTAATTTAAAATCATGCTAAATTACAGAAAAAAACACATCCATTATCATTGATTAATAATAAATATACCAGAGATAGACATTAAATTTTGGTTAAGAAAAGTATTTTTTATCTTTTACTCCCTATAAAAAAATCACCAGCTACAGATTAAATAATCTGATAGCTGGTGACCATTACCTTTTATAATTTAATAAATATCAATCCCAATAAGGCAATGTATAAGGATTACGATATTCATAATAATACAAACGATGATTACGTGCTTCTTCATCTGTACCAAAGCTCAATGTTGCAGGATCCCATTTAACTGGACGACCCAATTCATGAGCAATATTGATGATACAACACATAATATTTGTACTACAACCAACTTCCACTGAAGCAATTGGTTTCTGACGAGAACGTACACAATCAACAAAATTCTGCATGTGTGAAGTACTCTGTCCCATTGGAGTATCTTTTACCAAAGATTGGTCAGAACATTCAATATATCCACGTGAAACCTTTAACCAACCTTTTGTTCCAATAAATTTAATACCTAAATCAGTTGGATTATCCTTACGGAAGTTTTCAATAACCTGTCTTGTTACCACTACTCCATCGGCATATTTCATAGTACAATATTTAGTACCATTATAACCTTCAGGAATAAATTCAACAGGACCTGAACCATCCATACCCAAAGCAGCCTGAGTAATATCATAATGATGTGCACCCCAGTCACCAGTCATTCCATTTCCTGTTTCACGATAATTACGCCAAACAGCCCAAGGACCATGTTCCTGCATTTCCGGATTATCAATAGGAGGACACATATCTGGATGATAATGAACCTTACTGCTTGTCAACGGTCCCATCCACTTATTAAAGTTCAAATATGGAGGAACTGGAACTTCCGGTAAATCGAATGGTTTAGGAGGCTCTCCAATATGAACCTGAACATGTTCGATATGACCGATGGCTCCAGCACGGACTAATTCAATAGCACGTTGGAATTCTCTATCAGAACGCTGCTGACTACCAACCTGTAATACACGTTTGTTAATTTCAACGGCACGTTTCAGTGCAATACTTTCAGAAATAGTATAAGTCAACGGCTTTTGAAGATAAACATCTTTCGAAGATTGACAAGCATGAATAGCTGCTAATGCATGCCAATGGTCTGGAGTTGCAATTGAAACAACATCAATATCTTTTCTTTCTAATAAATCTTCATAGAATTCATAAGAGTCACAGCGAGGATTCCAACCAGCCTTTTTCTGCCATTCAGTACATCTTTTTACAAAACGATCCCTTTTCAAAGAATCTACATCTGAACAAGCAGCAACTTGAATACCTGGACATCTACTAGCTGCGCCAAAGTCACTCATTCCCTGACGACCTAACCCAATAAAACCATAAACAACTCTATCACTAGGAGCAAATTTTTGTCCGTTTATAGACCAACTAGGTAAAATAGTAAGACCGGCTAACCCCAATGCAGAGAATCCTAAAAATTCTCGACGATTCATTTTATTAGTATTTTGTTTTTTCATGAAATATATAATAAAGTTAAACTTATATGATTTTCGTATTTAATGTCTGCGTTTCCAAATGTAGTAAAATTTTTTTATAAATTATTATATATATAAAAAAATACAGCGATATATTATAACAAATTAAAAATGGACGAAAGTATTGGCTTCTATTATTATAAATAACAACAAAAAAGCCCGTTGATGGATTATTTAAACCATCAACGGGCTTCGAAATATTATTCTCAAAAAATCAGCAAGCCTTAAAGCTCATATCCAAACCTTTCACAGAATGAGTTAATGCACCAACTGAGATATAATCGACACCACATTCTGCATAATCACGCAAAGTAGCAAAAGTAATGCCACCTGATGATTCTGTTTCGAAACGGCCATTAATCATAGAAACAGCTTTCTTTGTATCTTCCGGAGTGAAATTATCCAACATAATACGATCTACACCTCCGATATTCAAAACCTGCTGAATTTCATCGAAATTACGAACTTCGATTTCGATCTTCAAGTCTTTGTTTTTCTCTTTCAGATATTGATGACAACGAGTAATAGCAGCATCAATACCACCAGCGAAATCAACATGATTATCTTTCAAAAGAATCATATCAAACAAGCCAATACGATGATTAACACCGCCACCAATACGTACAGCTTCTTTTTCAATCATACGAAGTCCCGGAGTTGTTTTACGAGTATCCAGCACACGAGTCTTTGTACCCTCCAAAGCTTTTACATATTTACGAGTCATAGTAGCGATACCACTCATTCGCTGCATAACATTCAACATTAGACGTTCTGTCTGTAATAATGATTGAACTTTTCCCTCAACAACAAAAGCGACATCTCCCTTTTTAACTTCAGCACCATCCTGAATAAATACGGTCATTTTCAATTCCGGATCAAAGGTTTCGAAGATTAACTTAGCCATTTCAACTCCGGCTAAAACGCCATCTTCCTTTACGATCAACTGACTTTTACCCATTTCAGTTGCAGGGATACAACATAATGTAGTATGATCGCCATCGCCTATATCTTCGGCAAATGCTAAACGAATCAATTCAGCAATAAGCTGTTCTTTAGTCTCTTTTACGTTCATTTTAGATATTATTCTATTCTGATTGATTGTATAAATACTTTGTTATCGGCCATTTTATAGGTCACATTTATTCGATAAGAATTACCTCCCGCTTTCATTTTTGCGACAAAGAATCCACTATCTTTTTTTTCTGCATGATGCAACAATGTAAATGAAGTAGGTTTGTTTGCAGTAAAGAATACATTCAACATTTTAGAGGCTTCCTTTGCATCACAAATCTTTTGATCCCCAGTTAAAGCCATATCAACAGATTGACTCAGATTTTTTTGTATGGCAGCAACATTTCCTGTTTTCAAGGCAGATGTGATTACCGTAATATCAGCAGCTTGCAAACTGATGACATGAAATACAAATATTAACAAGACCAAGAATCGTTTCATCTCTTCTCTTTTTACGAATATTGGTCACAAAGTTATAAGAAATTTCCCTAACTTCGCCTTGTAAAACATGCAAATATAAAAGTATATGAAAGTTTGTTTGGTCGTTATTGGAAAAACTGATGCAACTTATTTTACAGAAGCAATAAAAGAATACCAGAATCGTCTGGTTCATTATATACCTTTCGAAATGCAAATTATTCCAGACATAAAGAATGTAAAGAATCTGTCTGAAAGTCAACAAAAGGAAAAAGAAGGTGAACTGATTCTGAAAACTCTTCAATCAGGAGATTATCTGGTCTTGCTTGATGAGAAAGGAAAGGATTTTACATCCATGCAGTTTGCTTCATATATGGAAAAGAAGATGAATTCAGTACCCAGAAGGTTAGTTTTTGTTATCGGAGGGCCTTATGGTTTTAGCGAATCGGTCTACAAAGCTGCCTCAGAAAAAATATCGCTCAGTAAAATGACGTTCTCTCATCAGATGATTCGTTTGATCTTTATTGAACAGATTTATAGAGCAATGACTATTCTCAATAACGAGCCATATCATCACGAATAGAAAAGCTAAATATATTGATATATAAATAAAACATAATATGAAAATCGTAATATTAGACGGCCGTACTCTTAATAAAGGAGATTTATCCTGGGATGGCTTGAAAGCTTTAGGCGAATGCCTGATTTATGAAAATACAACAGAAGACGAAGTTATTGCCCGATGTCAAGGTGCTGATATTGTTCTGACAAATAAAGTCAGAATTTTGAAAAAAGAAATGGAACAGCTTCCCGATCTGAAGTATATCGGAGTAATGGCTACGGGTTATAATATTGTTGATATAGCAGAAGCAAAGAAACGAGGTATTGTTGTCACGAATATTCCAGCATATAGTACCGATTCTGTCGTTCAGATGGTTTTCGCTCAGATTTTAAATATAGCCAATCAGGTAGAACATTATACCGAAGAGATTAAAGATGGCAAATGGAGCAGTAATCCTGATTTCTGTTATTGGAATACAAAGTTAATTGAGCTTGCAGGAAAGACAATCGGTATTGTAGGACTAGGGAATATAGGCTATTCCGTTGCACGCGTAGCCCATGCTTTCGGAATGAAAGTGATAGCCTTGACTTCAAAGAAAAAAGAAGCACTGGAAGATTTTATTACACCTGTAACTCGTGAAGAATTATTCCGTCAAAGTGACGTCCTTTCTTTACACTGCCCTCTAACTCCCGAAACAAAACACTTTGTAAATGCTGAAATGCTTTCTTTAATGAAGCCAACAGCCATTTTGATCAACACGGGTCGTGGTCCATTAATTGATGAAAAAGCTGTTGCAGAAGCTTTAAACAACAGAACCTTGTTTGCAGCGGGAATGGATGTAATGGCAATTGAACCACCTACAACTGACAATCCTTTATTAAAAGCAACTCACTGTTATATGACACCTCATATTGCATGGGCAACATTTGAAGCTCGTACACGATTGATGAAAATAGCAATTGACAACATCAAAGCTTTCAAAGCAGGAAATCCTATTAATAATGTTGCAAAATAAAAATAATAAAGCCTGAGATTCTTTCTGATATCTCAGGCTTTATTATTCCATATTATATGGGGCCCTAACATTCTTATAGTGTATTCGTTTGTTTCATCAACCAATAATCCAAAACAGTCATGGCAGCCATTGATTCTACAATAGGAACAGCTCTAGGCAAAACACACGGATCATGACGTCCACGAGCTTTTAAAACAGTATCATTACCATCCAGATCAACGGTTTCCTGTTCCATCAGTAAAGTTGCTACCGATTTGAACGCTACACGGAAATAAATAGGCTGACCATTAGAAATTCCTCCCTGAATGCCTCCTGAATGATTGGTATGAACATTTATTTTCCCGTTATCATTGAAGAAAATATCATTTCGTTCCGTACCTCTGTAAAAAGCGGCATTAAATCCATCACCATATTCAAATCCCTTCACTGCATTAATAGATAACATTGCATTACCTAAAGCAGCATGAAGTTTACCAAAAACAGGTTCTCCCAAACCGACAGGGACTCCGGTAATAACTCCCGTGATAACTCCACCAATCGTGTCTCCATCTTTTTTAACAGAAGCTATCAGCTTTTCCATCTCTGCCGCTTTTTCAGGATCAGGACAACGAACTATATTATCTTCGATCCTGTTCAGATCATATTCTTCCCATGATCTTTCCAGACGTATATCTCCTACCTGAGAAGTAAAAGCTTTTATTTCAACCCCCTTGTTTCCCAATATCTGTTTAGCTATAGCACCAGCGACACAACGAGAAATTGTTTCACGAGCAGAAGAACGGCCTCCTCCACGAGGATCTCGGATTCCATATTTTGTCTGATAGGTATAATCAGCATGAGAGGGACGAAAAACCTGTTTGATATTATCATAATCAGAAGAATGCTGATTCTTATTCCAAACTATAAAGCCAATTGGTGTCCCGGTTGTCTTTCCTTCATAAATGCCGGAAAGGAATTGGACCTCATCATCTTCCTTTCTTGAAGTTGTAATACGGGATTGTCCCGGTTTTCTTCGATTTAATTCTTTCTGTATGGCATCAAAATCAAGTTTAACACCTGAAGGACAACCATCTATTACTCCTCCGATACCAGGGCCATGAGATTCACCAAAAGAGGTCAATCTGAATATATTACCAAATGTATTCATAACAGAATCAATTATTCTTTATTTATAATAACAAACGTATACATTTAAAACAGGCAAGTTAATAAGCCAAAGTTTCGACTTTTTAACTTGCCAGATATAAAAGACTTATATTAAGTTCTATTGATTAGTGGCAACCACCACCACAGCCGCAACCGCCTTCGCTATCGTCACCGCAACCGCCGCCACAACCGCTGCAGCCACCGCCACAACCACCTGCAGGAGCAGTTAATTCGGCAATCTCTTCAGCTGTCGGTTCATGAACATCTATAACTTCGCCCTGGAAATGTAAAGTTTCTCCAGCCAATGGATGATTAAAGTCCATTACAACATCATTTTCACGAACTTCCAATACAGAACCATTGATACGATTTCCATTAGCATCCATCATAGGAATTGTATTTCCTTCCTTAACCATTTCTGAATCGAACTTACCATCCACTTCAAAGATATGCTTAGGCAATTCCAATACATGTTCCTGAACGTATTCGCCGTAAGCATTTTCCGGAGCAATTACAAAATCAAATTTATTACCCGGTTCCAAATCCTTCAAGCCATCTTCGAATGCAGGAATCATTGAGCCTGTTCCATAAATAAACTTCAATGGAACTTCTGGAGTTGCTTTTTCCATTAATTCTTTGTCATCTCCGGTTCCTACATACAAATCGTAAGTTACTACGACGAATGTGTTTGCTGAAATCTTCATATTATATTTCTTATTTTATTAATAATCGTTCGGCAAATATACAACATTATTTCTGATTCACTGCTTTTTTCAGAGCCTCCAATGCATCAGTAAGTATTGAACGAGGGCAACCAATATTCAAACGCATGTATCCGATACCTTCTTTTCCGAACATACTGCCATCATTCAAGCCTAAACCGGCTTTATCTTCGAATAAACTGACTAGTTCCGGCTGAGACAAATGCAAATCACGGCAATCCAACCAAATCAGGAAAGAAGCCTGTGGTCTGTATATTTTAATTTGTGGGATATTCAACTGCAGATAATTTTCCACATAATTCACATTTTCTATAATATATGAACGCATCTGCTGCAACCATTCCGCTCCATATGTGTAAGCTGCTTTCGTTGCTGTATAAGCAAAGATTGTTCCTGCATTAAATTCACCTGCCTCAAGAAAAGAATAATATTTCTTACGCAACTCTTCATCTGGCACAATTGCATACGAGCTGACAATTCCTGCAATATTAAATGTCTTACTCGGAGCCATAAATGTAATACAACAAGAAGCAGCCGTATCCGAGATAGATGCAAACGGATGATGTCTGAACTGAGGATAAGTCATTTCGGCATGAATTTCATCTGAAATAACCAGGATACCATGTTTTGAACAAATCTCTGCCAGACGTACAAGTGTTTCTTTTTTCCAAACAACTCCTCCCGGATTATGAGGATTCGCCAAGATTAAAAGTTTACAACGATCATCTATCAATTCTTCCAATTGGTCGAAATCCATTTCATAAACACCATCTACCAGCTTTAATGGATTAAAGACCACTTCCCTGTTCATCTTTGTCGGGACCAGACGGAACGGATGGTATACAGGCGGCTGTATTATGACTTTATCTCCAGGCTCTGTAAAGCATTGTACTACGGTACCGATTCCTTTAACAATACCTGGTATGTAAGAGAGCCACTCTCTGTCCACTTTCCAGTTATATTTGTAAATCAACCAAGTCTGGATACTCTCATAATATTCATCATCATCGATTGTATATCCAAAGATCGGATGATTACAACGCTCTTTTAACGCATCAACAATAAAATCAGGAGTAGCAAAATCCATGTCTGCAACCCAAAGAGGTACAAGGTTTTCTTTTCCATTAAAAGCTTTTTTCAAGCCATCATATTTTACGCAATTAGTACCCTTGCGTTCTATTATTTCATCAAAATTATAATGTCTCATGTTCAATATGATACCTAATCTTTTCTGTCAACAAAAGTAATACAAATCACGAATTAGTATCTAATTTAAATGGTTCTTTTTATTAAAACCTCTTAATAATTAAGAAGTTCTAACATGATTATGGGAAACGAGCTTTGTTTTAGCAAAAGTGTCAAAGATTTTCAGGGAAACGTCAAAGATTTTTCAGAAAATCTTTGACGTTTTTATTTCTACAGAACCGACATTTCAGACATAAAAAAAGCAGCTACTCTAAAAAGAATAACTGCTTACTGTGGTACCACCAGGAATCGAACCGGGGACACAAGGATTTTCAGTCCTTTGCTCT
>JAHHQS010000146.1 GCA_020026285.1 Parabacteroides sp.
CAGGCAGGACGTTCTACGTCCTGCCTCGGACTCACCAACGGAAAAATGGGGATTGCCATTGCTCTTTTCTGCTATGGTCGCCTTTCCGGTGAGTTAGCTTATGAAGAAGTTGCCAGTGAGTTGCTCGATGATGTTTGCCAGAACTTGAACTATTCAATGCCGATCTCCTTTAATGATGGATTATGCGGGATCGGTTGGGGTATTGAATATCTGATACAGCATGGCTATGTAGATGCCGATGGCGATGAGATATTGAGAGATATTGATCTGTATCTGATAAGGTGTATTCATATTTATGGATTGTCAGGCCTCTCGTTGCGAAATGGAATTGTTGGATTGGGGCGCTACATCTTAATCCGGATCACTCCAACCTTCTTATTTGGTGATACTTTTTCCAGTGCTTTGCTGAAAGAGTATTTTATCTATTTGATAGATTGGCTGGAAGAGGAATTGAAGCGTGTAGATGAGCCTGTTGATGATTTGCTTGATTTTTTATTTGACCTATATCCTACAGGGTTTTATCAGACCAAAGTTTCTGACTTGATAAAATATTGTATGAATAAATAAAAAGACTATGAAGTACTCCGAACAAATAACAATTGGCATCCCTGTGCGGATAGATAGTCCGGCAAGAATGAGAAATCTTCAGGTCTTACTTCGTCATTTGTCTTTGTCGGGAATAAAAATACATGTATGGGAAGCCGGTGATGTAAGAAGTGAATTGTCCGGCTTTGCCAGTAATAAAGACACCTATACTTACGAAAGAGATGAAAGTTTGGTTTATCATAAAACATTGTATGTCAATCGATTGCTAAAGGCCGCTTCTACACCTGTTGTTGCAATCTGGGATGCTGATATACTACTCCCTTTATCGCAAATAGAGGCTTCTGTACTTGCGATTATTGAGCAAGGCTATTTGTTAAGCATTCCGTATGACGGAGTCGTGAAAATGCTTTCGGAGGCTCAGAGTGAGGCGTTTGAATATTCCGGGCAAGGATGCGACTATCTGACAATGTTCGCCGCTACATACGCCCGTTTGATGAGACGCCCTTCGTGTGGTGGAGTATTTGTTGTTGATCGGGAGAAGTATTTGCATTGGGGAGGAGATAACGAACGTTTTGTCAGTTGGGGACCGGAAGATGCCGAACGTATCCGGCGAATAGAGATATTGGGATATCCTGTGCATTGGGTAAAAGAGGGCCCTTTATATCATTTATGGCATCCTCGAGGAGAAAACTCCGGGTACGCTACAGAGGAGTTGGCGTTTCAAAACCGGATGGAGTTTATAAAAGTGTGTAGCATGGAGCGTAACGAATTGCGTGAATATATAAAATCCTGGAAAAACAATGGGTAAAGTGGACGAAGCATTATTAAAACGAATAGCCGATCACCAGATGTTGCATGGGAGTTTCCGCAGAGATCTGGGAGTACTGAATGGCAAAATGGGAATTGTATTGTTCTTTTTCCATTATGCCCGTTATACGGGGCGTGTACTTTATGAGGACTTTGCCGGGGAAATGCTGGAGGAAGTAATTCAGGAACTTCACAGCGATTTGCCGATTCGTTTTTCCGATGGTTTATGTGGGATTGGCTGGGGGGTTGAGTACCTGATTCAGAATGCTTTTATAGCAGGGGATTCAGATGAGATATTGGAAGATTTAGATCAAAAAATAATGGAATGGGATCCTCGGAGAGCTACAGATCTTTCATTTGAGTCGGGGTTAGAGGGAGTCGCTTGTTATGCCTCTTCCCGTTTAAAATCTACTGTCCGGAATCGGATGCCTTTTGATCAAGTCTACCTAAGCGAATTGGAAATGGCTGTTCAGCAAAAGGGACTGAGGATGAGGTTAGAATTGGACGATGTATTTGTGAGAGTGATTGATATAGGGAATATAGAAGAAGAAGTATCCTGGAAATATGGATTAAAGATGATAGCTTTATGAAACATATTTATTTAATAGGGAATGGAAGCCGTGCCGCTCAGTATGGAGTTGGGACTTATATTCGGCAAATGCTTGAATTTTTCAGGCAGACTTCTTCTGTGAGATTAACTATTGTTGAACTGAACTCGGAGGTAAAAGAGGTGACGGAAGAGTGTGATAATTCGGGAAAAGTGTGCTATTTGAAAATTCCTGCTCAAAAGAGTGAGGGAAGAAAAGGAGATGTTGCGCATTGTTATCGGAATATAGCTTATTTGCTTGCGCTGCATTTCTTGAAGGATGAGCAAAACGTGTTGCATCTGAATTATTTGCATCATGCCCCTTTAGCAGACTGGCTGAAGAAGATAGGAGTGGAATTCTATTTACTTGTGACTATTCATTATTTGGATTGGTGTTTCATGTTAAAGGGAAATACTCGATTGTTTCGTTCGATTATTCATAAGGAAGAGCAGTCGAATGAGTGGGGCAAGAAAATACGGAATAGTTATGAGCGAGACAAACGATTGTTTCAGCATTCGGATAAAGTGATATGTTTGAGCCAATATACTCAGAATTTGCTGCGTGAAGACTATGGAGTGGAAAAAGAAAAACTGGTTGTGGTTTATAACGGCTTAAAGGATGAAGCGATTAAACTGAGTAAGGAGGAGCGTTTGGAAAAGAGATCTGCATTAGGATTTAGGGAGACGGATAAGATTATTCTTTTTGTAGGGCGCTTAGATCGGATTAAAGGAGTTCAATATTTGATTGAAGCTTTTCGGCAAGTCATCAGAAAGAATCCGAATAGTCGGTTAGTGATTGTTGGGGATGGTGATTATGATAAATATCTGAAACAATGTGCTGGTATATGGTCTTATGTCGTTCTTACAGGGAAGGTAGAGAAAGAGGTGCTGTATACTTTTTATCAGATAGCTGATGTTGGAGTTTTGCCTTCTTTTCATGAGCAATGTAGCTATGTAGCCATTGAAATGCTAATGCATGGACTGCCTTTAATAGGAACAGGCTCTACCGGTTTAAAAGAAATGGTAGAAGGGATGCATTGTTTACCATTGAAAGAAGAAGATGATAGTGTAGATCTACCTATTGATTTATTGGTGCAGTGGTTAATCGAAGATCAAGAGCATCTACGGTCGGAGAAGTATAGGAGGCGATTTGAGGAACGATATACTTTACGGAAGATGTCAGAGAATATGTTTTCTATCTATTTGAATTTGTAACTCGAGTTAGTGAGATATATAATTAAATTATTAATTTAAAATTTTGTGACCATGAAAAAACTTAGTAAGATTAAATTGACCAATCTTTCTCAGGAAGATTTGGCGGATCGTGAAATGAATGCACTTCGTGGAGGACATAACTGTGGATGTGCATGTTCGTCTACTTCTAAGGCAACGAATCATTCATCGAATGAAGATCGTGATTTACATTCTCCAGAAGGTAATGTCATTTGCACTTGGGTAGGAGGAGCAGGGTCTGATATCTCAGTATACGGTGGAAGCAAAGCTCCCGGTATGCCTTAATTGAGATATTATCTCTCTATTAGGTAGAAATACACCTGTTGTATAGTGTGTGTCTTTGTGGTACTTTACTTAAAGGTATGAATCTTACATCAAAGATAAATGTCTGATCAACACTTATCTTTGATGTATACAATTTAATAAATATGCGGATGAATAAATATTGGGGTACATGGATCGTATTTATAGGAGTTTTTTTTCATTCATGTAAACAAGAAGTCAAGCAGAATAATATATCCTTTTATTCTGTCGATTTACTGGAAATGGAGAAAATGAAAGGGGAAGAAATATTGCTTTCTGATTTGATAGAATCATTGGAAATTATTAAGTTGGATAACAGAGAAGAGGCATTGATTGCTACTTATCCCTTTGGTATCGATGTTTCAAGCAATTATATCTTAATAGAGCCAGATGGCGTTTCTGCTTTGAAATTATTTACTCGTAAGGGACGATATGTGGCTGATATAGGTGGAGTTGGTCAAGGCCCTGGAGAGTATAAATATGCTGTGAATAGATTTCTTGATGAAAAGCAGGGACGTGTGGCTATTGCCGAAAATAAAAAAATATTATTTTTTGATCTCAAAGGCCAATTTTTATCGGAAGAGAGTATTTCATTGCCGGAAACGATAACGAAGAGTTCCATTTGGATAGATTTGGAAAATGAAAAAGCTGTAGTGGTCGTTCTTCCCTTTGCTGATATAGGAAATCCAAAAGCACCGATCAGTAAGAATCTATGCTGGGTACAAGATTTTAAGGGGAATATCTTGCAAAAAATATCTGCTATAAATTATGCAATTGTGCCGGATTATAGTAATGAAGTATTGGCTCCCCGGAATGTTGATGCCTATTCTTTCTCCCTTTGTCAGGTTGTCGGGCGTACACGCCCTGACACTCTATATCACTATGATATTGCTAATAATCTATTGAAACCTTATTTTACTTTAGATAATGTAATGCAGGAGGATAAATATATTGTAACGTCATTGTATGAGACTCCGGAATATTATTGGAGTAGAGTAACTATTGGACCAGCTAAAGTGCTATCAGATGGAGCTCCTGTTCGTATGACTGTATTTAATGTTCGTGTTTCTAAAAAAGATGGTAGTGTGAAGCGCATTGATCGTTTTACAAATGACTTTTTGGGACTTTCTTATCCTTTCTTAACTATGCGCAATGGCTATGTTTGTATTACTTATGAACCTCTTGAATTGATGGAAGCTTTGGATAAAGTTCTTGCCCAAACCGATTTAAAGCCTGACGTACGTAAACGGGCCACCGATTTACGAAATAGTCTGCACGAGAATGATAATGACATTCTTATCATTGGAAAACTGAAACAATAACTAAATTTTAAATATCATGAAAACATTGAGACGTATTAAATTGAATAGTTTAAGTCAAGAAGATTTGGCAGACCGTGAAATGAATATGCTTCGTGGTGGGAGTAACTGTTCTTGTGGCTGTATGGGTGTTAGTTCTAAGGCAAGTAATTTAGAGGGTAATAAGGATTGCGGATACCCTTTATCTTGTACATGTGGCTGTACTGGACCTTATGCTTTAGCAGCTAATCAGGAAGCTAATAAAGGAGCGGGGATATAAAGTTAGGGAGTTGTTGAGGAGAAGATATACTTTTACGAATCAAGTATATTCTCTATCTATTTGAATTTGTAACTCGAGTTAGTGAGATACATAATTAAATTATTAATTTAAAATTTTGTGACCATGAAAAAACTTAGTAAGATTAAATTGACCAATCTTTCTCAGGAAGATTTGGCGGATCGTGAAATGAATGCGCTTCGCGGGGGGCATACTTGTGGATGTGCTTGTATTAAAGGAGCAGAATTTAAAGCTACTAACTATAGTGCTAATGTAGCTGATGATAAGTATTCTCCTGAAGGTAATATTATTTGTAACTGGGTAGGGGGCAGTGGTTCTGATATGGCCGTTTATGGCGGAAGTAAAGTTCCTGGCATGCCTTAGGCAAATTGGGCTAATTTCAAATTATAATTTCTTTGAGGGATTAATTTGATATTCGTTGAGTCATGAATGTATTTTATCAATGACAAGCGGTTGATTATTGCTTGTCATTGATAATAGCTAAAGAGAGTATATGAAAAAATATTTATACTTTATTTTTTTTGTAACTTTATGGTCGTGTTCAGCTGATAAGGTTAATGTAAAAAGTGAGGATAATTCTTTTTACTCAGTTGATTTGCGTATAATAGAGAAGACCAAAGGGACAGTGATGTCTTTGGGTGATTTAATGGAATCATACGAAATCATTAGATTGGACAATAGGGATGAGGCGCTTATTAAAACCTATCCATATGGTGTATATGTGACGGATAATTATATTTTGTTGCGACCTGCTGACGTTGTATCTCCTGTTAAGCTATTTACGCGCAAGGGACGATATGTGGCTGATATTGGCGGAGTAGGTCAAGGCCCGGGAGAGTATTTATATTTATTTTCATGGTTGGTGGATGAGAAAGAAAATCGTATTTATTTAGGTCCGGGAAGAGCCGACAAGGTGCTTGTCTATGATTTAAAGGGGAATTATCTGCCGGATGAGGTTATTCGTTTCGGGGAAATAGTACATAAGTCTCAGATATGGGTGGACTATGATAAAAAAAACGTAGTTGTGGTTACTTTACCCTTTTCTGCTAATGTGAACTCGAACTTTGCAATTAATAAGAATGTGTGCTGGGTGCAAAATAGGGATGGTGATATCGTGCATCGGATTCCTGTAAATCATTACGGTTTAATTGGAGATTACAGTAATGCTTTAGTGGCACGTCGGAATGTGGATGCGATTTCTTTTTCTATTTCTGAAATACCCATGTTGCGTACTCGTCCTGATACTTTGTATCACTATGATGCGGTAAAGAATATAATAACTCCATGCTTTACAATAGATCATGTTGTTTCTGAAAATCAAAGTGCTTCTACTGTTTTATATGAAACTTCAAGGAGCTATTGGGCATATGTCACTTTATATCCGAATGATATTTCTTCAAGTGCTTTTTCTGTCCGTCTGACTACATTTAATGTTTGCGTTTCGAAAAAGGATGGCAATGTACGGCGCATTGATCGCTTTACTGATCCTCTTTTAGGTTTATCTCATCTTTTTTTGATGATGAATAATGGATATATTTGTATCTCTTATGATCCTCTTGAACTGATGGATGCTTTAGATAAAGTCCTTACCCAAACAGATTTGGAGCTTGACGTACGTAAACGGGCCACCGATTTACGAAATAGTCTGCACGAGAATGATAATGACATTCTTATCATTGGAAAACTGAAACAATAACTAAATTTTAAATATTATGAGAGCATTAAGACGAAATAAAGTTGAATAGCCTTAGTTAAAGAAATTTGGCAGATCACAAGATATATGTATTTTGTGGAGGAAATAATAGTATTTGTAATTATGTTAGATCTATTGCTTTCGAGGCAAATCAGGAAGCAAGTAAATACATAGATATATGAAAAATGATATTGCATTTTCTACTCCGTTTCATGCTTATGTTTATTCGTTTCGGCATAAGGAATATTTGCCTCTTCATCCGATCTTGAAAAGGATTTATACGGTTGTGGAAGAAAAGAAAAATATTGAGGAAGATGAAGAACTGAAATGTTATCCTAAAGAGCAGATACTTCACTATTTACAAAAATATAAATTTCTGAAGGAAAACGAATTTATTGGTGAAAAAGTGAAGACGGAGTTTGGAGAGATCACTGAAACTATGGTCCGAAGAGAAGTTGAGAACCTGACAGTTCTTACTTTCGAGGTTACAGAACGTTGTAATCTTCGTTGCCGCTATTGTGCTTTTGGTGATTTATATTATGGATACGATGAGCGGAAAGGTGAGAATTTAGATTTTCCAAAGGCAAAACAAATACTTGATTTTTTATTTGGCATTTGGGAGAAAATACCTCACTTATCAGTTGCTCGCACTCTTACTGTTGGTTTTTATGGTGGTGAACCACTTATGAATATGGATCTGATAAAGCAGATTGTTTCTTATATTGACGAACATAAACCTGAAGGTATGAAATTTGCATATAATATGACAACCAATGCCATGTTATTGCGTGTATATCAAGATTTTTTGGTTGAGCATAAGTTTCATCTTTTGGTTAGTTTGGATGGTACTGAAGCTGATGACTGCCATCGGGTAACAGTGAATGGTAAAAGTTCGTTTGCACAAGTTTTCGAGCAAATAAAGAATTTACAATTTTGTTATCCTGAGTACTTTAAAAAGTATGTAAGCTTTAACAGTGTAATTCATTCTGAAAGCAATATTGAAAGAATTGTGGATTTTTTTCGGGCGGAATTTGATAAACAGACTTCTCTGTCAGAGTTGAACAATTCCAGTATCGCCCAAGAAGGGAAATATGCCGAAATGAGAAAAAGTGTTTTTCAAAGTATTGCTCTTTCTCCTCGTAGGAAGGAAATAGATCAGCAGTTGATGTATAATGCACCGGATATTTCTACTGTGACTTACTTTTTGCATCATTTATCGAATGAGGTCTTCAGAGATTATCGATCGATGTTTTATGGGAAAAGGAATTTTAAATTATTGCCTACGGGGACTTGCATACCTTTTAATCGTAAAATGTATGTAACGGTACATGGGAAAATATTAGTTTGTGAGCGTATTGATCATGACTTTGCTGTTGGGCATGTGACTGATGAAGGTGTGGAACTGAATTTTGCCCATGTTGCTGAGAATCACAGAAAATATTGTTCTAAGCTTTTGTCACAGTGTAAACAATGTTATATGCAGGAATCTTGTTCTCAGTGTATGTATTATACCAATGTGTTGGCAGATAAAGTTGTTTGCCGGAATTTTAAAAACCGAGAAATGTTTGCCGGATATTTAGCGATGAATGTAGATTATTTGGAGCATAATCGTTGGGCATATTCAAAAGTGATGAAAGAGATTTTTATTTTTTAGTACTTAATATTTAATGCAATGAATTATTACTTATATATAGAACCTTATACTCTTTTTTTTCGAAAAAAGGGTGAATGCCTTTTCTATAATACTTTAAATAAGAAGGTATTGAAAATAGATGTATCTAATGATATGTATTTTATTCTGGATAAACTGGAAACAGATAAATACACTATATTATCAGACGAAAATCTTCAAACTCAAACGGTATCTTTTTGGGTGAATAGACTTAGAGAAACGTTTAATGGTGATATTCTTCCATTTTCAGACGGGAGCGTTCCTCCCGCCATCTTTCCTCCTTTCATAAATAATCAGAGGGATTTTGAAAGATTGAATACTTATGAATGGGTAGAGAAGGATAATCAAGTTATGAATTACTTAGAAGAAATATATCTTTATTTGAATGGTTGTGAGGAAGAGGACGATTCAATCTGGAAACAGATCCCTTCATATTTATGTAGCGATAAAGAGATGGATAGCAGAAAACTCCTGCAATGGTTAGATGGTTGTATAGATAAGCAAATAAGTCAAGTCTATTTATTGGGTGGAGATGTGTTGATGTATAAAGACTTAAATGAAATATGGGGAATGCTGGAGCAAAAATCTATGAGTATTCAGCTTTATTATCGATACGACCTTTTTACAGAAAACCATAAAAAACTTTTGAATGCTACAATCGGGCAGTTAACTTTTGTGGTACCGATGTGGAAATTTGATGAGGAACTATTTTCTTCTCTGAGCCGTACGGTAGAAGGCATAGAACAGAATAAACGGTGGTTATTCCTGATTACATCGGATAATGAGTATGAACTTGCTGAGCAATTGGTAAGCAAGTACTCGTTAGAGAGTAGATCAATAAGACCTGTTTATAAGGAAGATAACCTTTCTTTTTTTAAAGATGCTGTATACTTGGAAGAGACTGATATTTGTAATACTTGTTTGGAGAAGAGAGATTTTTATGTCAGTCAGAAAATAAATAAGAATGATTTTGGGCGATTAACTGTTTTACCTGATGATAAAATATATGCAAATGTTAACCATGCTGAGATTGGAGTTATGGAGAAAGATACAATAGCATCTGTATTGTATAAAGAGATGACCGAAGGTCATTCCTGGCTTCGCATCCGCGATCAAAAACCTT
>JAHHQS010000147.1 GCA_020026285.1 Parabacteroides sp.
GTCATTATTAATATAAAGAAACATGCATTATAATAACATGCAGCTATTCTAATATGATTCCATGATAAATAATATAAATATTGTTGTTTTAGGAGATATAAATCATTACGGAACAATAAATCTGCTAATATAAATGAAATCAATAAATATAATGATGAAAGTACTGAAGGAGAGAGCATAAATTTACTTTGCTCTTTACTATTACAAACATATACAAAAATCCAAAACAGTTGTAGAAGATAATTCTGATACACATGATACCTAAAAGAGTCTTCAGAAAATAGTAATGGAAAAAAAATAGTAAGAAAATGTCCTATAAAGACTAAATTTATATTCTTCCCTTTACCCAATAGCATATACCTAGATAGCATTTAATATATTTAAGATCTCTTTTTTCATATCCAATCTTTCATAAAAAGCAAGTGATTTTTCTCTCACTGAAGAATGATTATCCAACAAGTATTTAATTTTCATATCAACATCATTGATGTCATACAAATTAACAGTTCGCCCTATATCCTCGTGGTTTATAAACGATAGTCCTGGAATGTCATTCCCTAACATTGCTAGCCCAAATTTAGAGTACTCCCATATTTTATTAGGAGCACAATAAATGTTATTTAATGAAACTGGAAGATAAATCATAATACCAATATTACATAATGCTGTAACTTCCAAATGCCATGGAGCCGGTAGAAAAGGAATATGTATAATTTGACTACACAGCCGCTCATATTTGGCCAAGGCACCTTCATCATGCCCCATTAATACCAACGCACAAGAATCTTTATATTTTTCTACCACACGACATATTTGACAGAGATCTCTTAGATCTGAAATATATCCTTGATATACTAATAAAACACGCCCATCGTTTTTCAAATCTTTTATCCGAGAAATATATTTATCTATATGTGGTAATACTTGTAGCTCCTTATTATCAAAGTTATAGGGCTTATTAGGAAGAATAAAAGGTCTTCTATCTAAATTATATAAAACTTCTGCAATATAAGAACGATTTTCTTCAGGGACCACTACTTTAGAACAAAAACGCATTTTACGTTTCAAAAGGAAACGATAAACAATAAGTTCATCACATAGTTCATTTAGTTGAAATATAATTCTATAACGCTTTATTATTGATTTACCTATTAACAATAAAGTATCTGCACCTGAAACCCATATAATATCATCTTCTCTTATCTCTTTAATCTTCTTGGAGAGAAAATATCTAAATTGTAACCAGTGCTGAATTTTTCCCATAATGGGAATATTAATGCTATTATTTTGTAAGTTTTGAACTGAAATTCCTCGTGTCTGAAATAACTTCAAGTTATTCAAAGATGTATTCTGAGTAATCAATTGCACATCATATCCCAGTTCAATACAATACATTGATAATGCAATAATAGGAGGAAGTTGTTCTGGAGTAGCCTTTGAGAAAATATATATTCGCATAAATTACACTTTAAATAATATCTATTTAAGACAAGAGACAATTCTTTCACAAGCTAATCCATCTCCATATGGATTCACTGCTTTACTCATTTTATCATAATATTGAGAATTGTCCAATAATGCAGAAACTTCAGAAATAATTTTATCATAGTTTGTTCCTACCAATTTAACTGTACCAGCCTCAAGGGCTTCGGGACGTTCCGTTGTATCACGCATTACCAATACCGGCTTACCCAATCCGGGAGCCTCTTCTTGAATACCGCCGCTATCACTCAACACAATAGTAGATTTCTCCATTAAATAGACAAAAGACAAATATTCTAACGGTTCTATAAAAAACATATTTCTCAGTTCCGATAAATATTCACCAAATACCTCACGAATAGGTTTACGCACATTCGGATTCAAATGCATTGGATAGATAAAATCTACATCCGGATAATTCTCTGCCAGTGTCTTTATGGCTTTACAGAGAGAGAGAAAACCATCTCCAAAATTCTCACGACGATGGCCCGTAATCAAAACCATCTTCCGTCCACCAATCAAACGACTAACTTCATAACCATTTGACTGTATTACACTAGAAAGAGATTGTTTAAGATCCTCACTGCTCTTTATCCTATTAATAACCCAATATAAAGCATCTATTACAGTATTTCCCGTCACATAAATAGAATTCCCATTCACCCCCTCATTCAAAAGATTATTCTTACTTAAAGCAGTAGGAGCAAAATGATATGTAGCGATACGACTCGTTATTTGCCGATTCATCTCTTCTGGCCAAGGACTATATATATCATACGTACGTAAACCAGCCTCTATATGACCTACAGGAATCTGCTGATAAAAAGCAGCTAAAGCAGCAGCAGTTGAAGTAGTAGTATCTCCATGCACTAAAACGACATCAGGTTGCACTTCTTTTAATATATCACGCATACCTATCAGTACTCGAGTAGTTATGTCATATAAATCCTGTCCCTGTTTCATGATATTCAAATCATAATCGGGATTAATCTCAAAAAGTTCAAGAACCTGATCTAACATTTCACGATGCTGACCAGTCACACACACAATTGCTTGAAACGCGTCTACGTTCTTTTGAAACTCTTTTACTAGAGGAGCCATTTTAATGGCTTCAGGACGAGTTCCAAATACAAGCATTACTTTTATTTTCTGCATATTATTCTATTTCAATACATTTTTAAAGTTGAAAGCTCGTAAAGAAGAAAGATTCAAAGAGTATTTCCAATTATCCAATAAATAAGATATTTTTGAAGTATTTTCAAAATCCATTAGAGGAATGACCGGTTCATTTGAACCATAAACATATTCTGCCATCCCTTTAGCCTTTTCACTATAGGCTAAAAACAAAGCAGGAACACCTGTTGATACTGCATTTACAGCACAATGCATACGAGCAGCAATAACAAAATCACAGCGCATTATAAAATGTTTTAGTCCAATAAATCCTGGATCAGAATCAATCAATTCTACAGCAGAGTGGTATGACCTAGGTAAGCGTGAATAAATATCACGCATATAAGTCAAATCATTATCATTATAATCAGCACTAATTACATGAGGAAGTAATAGTATAGTACACTTACGTACATCTATTAATTGCATAATAGCTTTTACTTGTTTTTCTATTGCATCACTTAAATTTCCATACTCATATAATGCTGATAGTGGACTCAGATTCAGACCAATTACGTTATAAATAGATTTTGTATGAACACATAGTTTAGGAGCGACAAAAAAAGCGGGATCAGGAGCAAGTACCACATTTCTTGATATGCCAATTTTATATAAATAATCAAAAGTGTGTGTTTCACGTACAATAATGGAATCGACTTTGGACAAATGCTTTCGGAAGAACTTAAGAGCCTTGGGATTCTTCTCAAACTTACCAACAGAAGCTCCCCACAAAACATAACGTAAACCATTTTTTTTACACTTCTCACACAACAACGGCAGTGATTTGTTAAAATCATTATCTGAACTCAAGGTATACATATCACCTCCTATTGAAAATACAGTATCGTATTCTTTAATCCAATCTACAAAAGGTATGTAATCAATATAAGTACAAAGTTTTTTCAAAATATTACGAATACTCCAGCGCTTGAATTTAGATGCTCTAATTATTTTTACATCACAACCATTTAAACGCTTTATATCATCTTCATAATTATAAGAAGCATAGTAAACCTCTATTCTATTATCTATTGTTTTTAGAATATTAACAGTCCCCCTTACTATAGCTTCACAACCATAATTATATACACCTCCAATGCCTATTAATAGAACCTTTTTCATTGAACAAACACTATTTTAGTTGATATTTTTTACATTTATTTTTATCTACCAAGTATCTTTTTCAACGAATCTTTTGCTTTATTACTAAGTACCTGACTTGCGATTTTACGGGCTCTTCCTTTTACATTTTTCTCGATATTTCTAATTTCCCTCACAGCATCACTTTCGTCTTCATTGTTTGTAAATATTTCAAATAAAATTGGTTTCGAAGTGATTTCTGGTGTTAAGAAACGCTCATATACTTGTTCAAACTCCTGTTTATCAGATGCACTTAGATACTCAAATCCTAGATCTTCAGCATAATGTTTTACTAAAGTCCTTGATTTATTTCCGTAATGTCCACCAGCTGATATAAATTGATCAGCATCTTCACCGAAAGCAGAACCTGGATGAAAATATTGCCTAAACTCTGTCCCTTTTCCGTTATTAACTAAAAGAATACGTAAATTATTTCCTACATGCCGATTTCCTAAAACATTCATGTCATAAAAGAATGCCAAGTCACCTAATACCCCAAAATAAATCCTACTTTTATTATGAAAAGAAGCACCCACCAAAGATGACATTCCCCCATCAATACCAAACCCACCTACATTTGAGAATGATAATACAGAATGTGGAAGCTCAAAGAAATCCCAAGAACGTAAACTATTATATATCCCAAAATGAATGACTGAATCATCAGGTATACGATAAGCCATTTTAGATGCTATCCAAACATTTGAAAAAGGTAATTCGGGTATTGATTCATATATATCACGATATAGGCTTTTCCAATTTTGTAAGCAACTATCAGAAATCGTTTTACCTCCTTTTATATAATATTCAAAGAACGTTTTCTCCGACATTTCAAAAACGTAGCGTAACTTACGAAAAGTATCACATATTTCACCATCTTGACCTATCCTCCAAACACTTTTACCATTAAACTTACCTAAATAACAGTTTCCTGAAACTTCTCCAATATGTATTAGTAATTCTAAATTAGTCAATTCTGTATCCAACTGTTCTTGCCCAGTTATCAATGAATGCAACATTCTGTACTTACCTTTATAATTGCTTGTATGATCACAAAATACAACTGCATCGTAAATAGCACAAAAACGATCCAATACGTCTGTTTCTTCTTCATTCCATTTGATATGTGAACCAACAAATACACCAACTCTACCTACTGGCAATACGGGAAATTCATCTCCTATGCAAATACGATCGATAACGCGCACTTGAGGTAACTCTTTTGTAGTATAGTTTCTACTATATACGGTTGCTAGATTGATATGGATAGGACCACCTCCATGATGTTTTAGTTCTAAAAGAGCCTTATTTACTTTTATTTCACAATTCCAAACATCATCATCATCTCTGATAGTTGGTATATCTACACTTAGTTTAGCAATATCGTTAGGTAAGACCCTGCGATCAATAACTTGAGCAATGTTATGCCCTATTTTTGAAGTATCTTGAGTTGAAGTAATAGCAAGTATAGGTAACTTTCTATAATATGCCTCAGTAAGTCCTGGCATGTAGTTTCGTGAAGCGGTTGCACCAGTACAACTCAAGACAACAGGTTCTCCAGATTCTGCTGCCAACCCACATGCCATATAAGCAGCTGAACGCTCATCTACTGAAGAATACATCTCAAAATAAGAGTCTTGCTGCATACTTGCTACTAAGGTCATATTAGTTGTACCAGGTGAAGCTACTATCTTGCGAATTTTATGTGCTTTCAGTAATGCTAACACTATTTGAATATTCTGTTCGTCAGTATAATATTTTTCCATAATAATATAATGCTTTTATTTTTATTGATATCAAAAAATAATATATCTGTATAAAAGGTAAATTATTTTTTGCTTGAAAGATAAAATCTCACTTAAAGAAGTTTGTTCTCCAGTTTTTCGATCTTTTATGGCCTCTTCCCGCCAGTTTATACAACCGAATTGAGGGTTGTCCAAGAATGCTTCTATGCATTTTTTTAAACCCAATTCAACATTCATAAAATTGTCAACATCTACAAACTGTTTAATTTTTGTATTGTCAAATGCTCTATCAAAGCATCTATCATATAACACCTGATATTTTAAATGCTTAGACTTCAGATTTAAAGCTTTATCTAGTAATAGCACTTTTGGTTTATAACCCAATCTTTTTTCTAAAACATTTAAATAAACAGAAAGAACATCTTCCCAACGACAAGACTCTTTGGCTGTAATATGAAAGATTTCTCCAAATGTTTGTGCGTCACCAATGATTTTAAATATCCCTCTTGCCACATCATGGCCATAAGTCAAAGTTGTATATCTAGAAGAAATATCATTTGAGAAAACAATAGTTCGCCCATGTAAAGCTCGATAAAGCCAATATTCTTTCTCCAAAACTCCCAACTGTAATCTAATCTCACTATAAGTTATATAAGGTCTTATTATAGTCCAATTTCTACATCTACAGTTTTGCAATATATTTTCTTGTCGCGCTTTTGTTAGTGAATACTCTTCAGTTGACAAAAAATCCAAATCTTTGGAAACATCTAACAAACGAGATGATTCTTCTGTTATAGGAAGTTTCGAGTCTGCATAAACACGCGATGAACTTAAAAAAATATAGTGAGCGGTTGCACTAAGTAATAATTCAATTCGAGCTTTAAATTCTTCTGTGCTATACACCATAAAATCAATAATAGCATCCCACCGCTCTTCTAATATAGTATATAAAAAGTCCATTTCATGAGCATTTCCCTGAAGATATTTTATATTATTTCTTGAAGGCCTGTATTTACGAGTGGTCACAACTGTGATAATACCAGCATTTGAAAGTATTTCGACCAAATGGCTTCCCATAGCTCCTGTACCTCCAAGAACCAAAACTTTCATATTATCCATATTTCATTTACAAACAACTTTATTATTACATATAGAGATTAGCCGACAGTAGCTATGTTCCAGTATTACCAGATCTTTTTTACCAATAGAAGCATCGGTTTACTAAACAGGTCTCTTTCAGATTGATTCATCGAAAAGCAATAGTAAAACGGGATATATATAATGGTCAATATAATCCCCGCAACCAATAAAGAGCCAATAGAATTCACTGTAACGAATTGTAATATTATCCCCCCAACAATCACAATTAAAAAAGGTATGATAGACATTTTTATTATTTCCTTCCAAAACAGGAGGATATCCAGATGAATTTTACCATTGTAATAGATATTCAAAATAATTCCATGTCCTATAATAACAGCTAAAGAAGTCGCTATTGCACAACCAATAGTACCAAACTGTTGTGCAAAAGGTATAGCTAAACCAAGACTTGCAATAGATACAATTAATATAAGAAGAGAACGAAACTTTAATTGATTACGAGCCATCAGAATTGTAATTCCTAAGTTCTGAATTAAAGGTACTAAAGTAGGTATAAAAAGTAATAATGCAATAATATAAGCCTGATCATAATCAGTACCTGCCCAAAGATTAACAAAAGGACGTCCTAATAAAATGAATCCTGTGAGAATAAAGGACATTATGATATATTGTATTCGCCCTGTCCGAATAAACAGATTCGAAACCTCTTGTTCTGATGCCCCTTGACTAATCATTGTCACAATTTTAGGAAGAAAAACTCCAGTTATGGCTGTTGAAAACATATAAAATATATCTTTTAACTGAATGGCTACTGAGTATATTGCAACAGCCTCAGTTCCACGATAAACCCCTAAAATAAACTGTCCCGTATTCCAATAAATTCGATCCATTATTGCATTCAAAAATATCCAGAACGAATAAATAGATACCTCTCTCAAGAATTTCCATTTGAAACGGGCAAAGCGTATTTTAATGTATAACCGATGTTTACAATACCACCAATTAATACATAATGTAATCACATTAAATAGGGTTGTTACGATAACCATTGCTATTGCTTTATATCCTATAGTCAAAAGAGCCACCATTATGATCGGATTGAGTACGCTACGAACAATACTTACTATACGTTGAAAGACAAAACGTTCATAAGCAGTCATTATAGAGCCCCAGATACTCATTGGAAATGTGAAAGCTAAATTAAATGTCATTAGCCCCAACATTATACGCATTTTTCTTACTTCTTCAAGTGACATCTTTGCAGAAAAAATATTTTCTACATTGTCGAACAAAAACAAACCAGCTATCAATGCAATTATACCAATTCCTATATAAAGCAAAAAAAACATACCAAACATTTGTTCTAATTCATCGTTTTTACCCTCGGCTTGAAATTTTGCAGTATAACGTACAATTGCGTTTCCAAAACCTAAATCCAATACTGTTAGATAAGCTATTAAAGAAGCTGCTAAAGAATATAAGCCAAACTCAGATTGCCCTAACATATGTAACATATAGGGTGTATAGAGTAGACCTATCACCATATTTAGGGCAATAGAAACATAGGAGAGGAAAGCACCGGTTTTCAATTGATTAACTGACATAAAAAAATCAGATTCACTTAATTAATGCATCTTTATTCGTTTACTTCAGTATAAGGATATGGATTCTCTTCCAAATTTTTCAAATTATTGATTGCCTCTTTTTTATCTTCAGAAAGTTCTTTATCTTTCCAACTTTCTATGATAGTATGCGCCTCTTTCGCCAACTCCTCTTCAAACACCTCACCATAACAATAAGTCAACAACTGGCATTTCAATAAAGTAGCAGGAAGTTGGTCAAGCACGTCCCAACAACGATTGAGAACAACTTGCTTTTTCTCCTCCTTGTCACCCTGATTATAGATGGTTGCATTGTAACCCATCAATAATGCCAGACAGATGTTTGCCTCCTCTTCAGGAGTAGCACCGCGCTGAGGATACAACGCATCGGATTGTTCTAAAACTTCTTTGTTCAACTGACGGAAATGATCGGTATAAATAGGAGCACCATCCACACCTAAATAGAGTAACTCGTGCGCGAGACTCTGTAATTGTTCAATTTGAGAAGTGAGTGTATTCATAACTTAAATGACACGTAAATAACTTTTAGGAACTTTGACGCTGGCGCTCAATACACCGGCAATACGAATAACAACATAAGTTTTGTTGGCCTCGCTGGCAAGTTCGCCCTCGACACCACAGAAATCACCTTTAACTACCTGAACCCTGCTACCAACAGATAAATGGTCATTATCGAAACTGACGCCATTCGGATCTAAATCCATGACAAATATGAAGTCCTGCATCTGTTTATCAGGAACTATCAGCATAGCCCTGGTAAGCAAGTCTTTCATATAAAAAAGCTGGATATTGTATTTATTAGAAATATCACAAGCATCTTGCTTGGTAGCTTGGATGAAGATAAGATTCTTAATAACAGGGACTTCCACCCGTTTTCGACGATATTTCAACTGCCGGATGACAAACTGAGTGGGAAGATAGTAATTGAGATCAAGTTCAGTCTTCAATTTTTCAAGAGAGTCACGAATAGCAAACTCTTGTTTATCTCGGGTACGGGCGGCAAACCAATACTTCTGTTGTTCAGACATTTACGATTTATACTTGGGGAAATTTTCCTTTGTTTCGGGTGCGCTTCGCGGTTTGAACGAGACATCTTTTCTCTTTCAAACCGTCAAATTTTACGAAACATTTTTAGAAGTTGAGAACGAACGAATGTGTTTCAAAAAACGTTCGT
>JAHHQS010000148.1 GCA_020026285.1 Parabacteroides sp.
CAATTCTGTGAGATTTGTGTTATTCTTTTTGTGAGCCATTAGGGTCTCTCCTTTGTATGATAATTGTGTGGTAACTATCATTTTGCAGGGACCCTAGTGGCCTGTCTGTTTCTGATTCACTTTTGCGAACTTAATTATGCGCTATCGGATATATTGCTATAGCTGCAAAAGCGCCAAAGGTAATTCTATGGGATCAAATTCACATAGATTCATCTAACAAAATAGGAGGGAAGAGAAGTGCCGGTTCAGTTTCGTGTTGTATCGAAGTCTATTTTATGGGACATTAAGCTGATTTACAAACTATCCTATGTTGTTGGAGATAGTGGTAGCGGTAAAACGCATTTGTATTCTCTTAAAAAAAAGTACGATAAATACGCTGTAGATAAGGATCCTGGTGTAAGTGTCTGGACATGGGAGAATTATCAAACGGCTGTGGGTATGCCTGAAATAGTATGCGAGGATGATAACCATAAGCCTAAGAGGGAGTATAAATACCCCGCTGAAATCAATGTTGTTGTGATAGACGAACTGCAATTGGAGAGCGTGTGGAAGGATTTCAACGCACAAGACATTCTTGCGCAATGGGTGAGGGAAGCCCCTAACACATATTGGGTGTTTATGACACGTAAATATTCAAAGTTTATGGCTGCGCACATTCAAAGTGTTTACAGAATGGATACTACAGAATCGAATGGAGTATTCTATCGTGGGTTTACAAAGACAAGTCTAAATAAATTTCCCGGAGCAACAGCAGTTCGGTACCAGCTCTGCAAATATTTATCCTCAGTGTATTCATTCAAGAAGTATGACTCGTCTACAGTCTTTAGCCAGATAGTCACAGAAGATCCTGGAGTAGAATAGAGGATGCTTTTTCAGTCACTTCTCAAGTTTCGATAAATTCTTTTGTTCGATTTATCCAGATATTAAAATAAGCGGAGGCGAGTCGTATGCTTAATGTATATTGGGATGAGGATTTCACTTCTTCTGAGAATGTATTTTTATCAACGGATCAGTATTTTGATGATTGCATTACTGCGGATGCTTTGCAGCAGCCGATCTATAAGTTGCTTATTGAAAGCATTGATCATTGTACAGTGAACAGTAAGGGAATTGTTACTCATCTCAATAATGTATATACAACAACCGTAGATCGATTATCTACAGGTGTTAAGCAACTGATTTTAGTCTTGTTTACTGCAGATATGGAAGGTGTTCCGGCTTTTCTAGGCTCGAGATTTGGAGATAATTGCTGGGACTGGGTGTATCTGTTCTCACATTTGAATTCATTTAGCCAGAGACCTCTTTCGATTTGTCTTGATTGTATCACACTTACGTTTGATCATACAGTTAAGATTAAATGCACAGATCCAAAGGGATTGATTATGGAGACACCTTATCAGGTTCAAAGGTATGCACATATTTCTTCTGCTGAGGAAGAGATGTTACAGAAGGATTTAAGTGTTGATCCAGTACGCAATAGACCAAGAAATCCTCCATACTTTGATTCTTTTAGGCATCTGTGCAAGGAACCAGATCAAGTGTGTTCAATGGACGATCTAAATAGAATTGCAGAACAGGTTTTAGCCAAAGAGACTGAGAATTCCAGAGAGCCCAATTTACATAGATTTGTCAATATGTAGTAAGAGATGATTCTTAAGAGTCATAAGAAGTCATGAGTTTGATTCTTATCAGGATAAGTGGGTTATTTGGTGTCCAACTTCATGCTGCAATCAACCAACAGAAATAATCATATACCGACAAAATAATGTATCAATGAAGATACAAAAGGAGAATACGATGAAAGTCCCATTGAAAAAATGGCTGAAGTTTCCTAATGATAAATATCCGCAGGAGCTTACCACGCTCAGGCTCTATATGCCGATCTATGCCAATGCGTTTATGTATAATAAAGGCGGCCAGGATGAAGAATCATCTTTTTTGAATGGATCCAACCTGATCGGCTATGAGGATTCCATTGCGGCGGCGCTGGTGAGGAAAGGTATGCCGGAGGAAGCAGAACGCGGTCTTATGCACTGGTACCGCAAAAATGATACTGTGAACAGAAAAGTCCGCTCAGTGGTATTTACGGTCGAGAGCCGGGAGCAGCAGCTCTGGGGCGTTGCTGAATGCCGTGTTGCAGGCAGGCTGAATCCGGAGGAGCTGGCCGCACTGAAAGATTACATCTCTGGACAGGCATCCGATGGCTGGGGGGAGGGCTTTGAACAGTGCGAGATCCAAACGAGTGACGCCGGGCTGCATGTCCATCTGTGGAGCGGTGAAAACTGGAGCATCAAAACCGAGCAGGAGCGCTTCCCACCAAAGGCCACAAAGGAATCCCTTGATGCGCAAATGCCTTTCTGAGAACTGTAGGTGAATGAGTATAAGAAAAAAGCGAGAAAGCGTTTATCATGGCCTTGCTGGCAATTAGCACAACAATATACTAAATGTGCTGTTTGAATATTGATATGGTGTGAATATACAAAAAATATAGAAAGCTCGATTGATTTTAAGTATACTGGGGTTCTGAAAACATGGGGAGGCACAAGGGATGGAAGATCAGAAGCAGGATAATTATGATAAATTTATTGGTGGATTGAATGAAAAGGATAAATTTGATGCGGACTTAAAGCAATACCTTATAGCGATAAAGTATATATCGGAGATATCAGTGGAAAGTATTGATGTGCCAGATAAAAGAGAAAGAATTAACGAAAATCTGGAATATATTGTCAACTTTGTAAATAAGTATTCTGTTGCCTATTATGAAATAAGTTTGGTCAAAGGATTTAAAATAAATGAAAAAGACGCTGACGGGAACTGGAAAATAGATGGACGTGACTACTATTATTATATCGCTGACCAAACAATGAAGGCATCAGTCTATTATGTGCGATATCTGAATTATATTGATAAGCACATGGGTATGCATACAAAGGCAAAAGAAACTTTAGACAAGAATATTACTGAAATCAAAAACATGAAAAATAAGGATATTCTTATTTCGGATAAAAATATTATCAGTGTAATAGATGATATGATGCAAGCAGAAAATGAGAAAGAGGACATAGAAAAGCTTCAAAAAATAAGACAGAAATGTCTGGAATGTGTCGATCAGATTAGAGCGCAAGACGTTAATTATCTGAAATATATGCTTTTTAACAACATGATGAGAGAAATCAGATATATTGGAGCAGCTTATCAATATCTATGGCATTGGGATCAGAAAACTAAAAATTTATTCAGAAATGTTTCACCTGACGATAGCAAGAATGAAAAGCAAGATACGCAAACGGAAAACGACTGTACAAAAAAGGCTTTTTTACAGAATATGTTTAATACAGTTATTTCTCATATGAATAAATCAAGTGGAATACTGTACTCGTATTCAGAAGATCCGTATATAGATATATTTAAGTATCTGAAAATATCGAAAAAAACTGGAAATGACTCTTGGGTGAATATATCACCTGAGAATTCGTCAATTAAGATTGAGATAAATAATTTGGAAAACAGCAATAGTGCGATATTTGAGATTATCAAAGGGGCAAAAATAAATTCTGTTTATGGCAAAGACGAGCCGCAAAGTTTTTATGATTTTGTGCAAGGTGAGAGCAAGACAAATGACGCAGCTGGGTTTGCGGTTGAGTTATACCCTGAATTACCGGAAAGAGAAAAGAACAGCAAAGATACCCCAAAGAATATAAAAGGATTGTTGGTCGAATATTTGAGAACCTGGGTGCCGGATGCCGATGTTAAAAAACTGATGTCGTATGTAGCAGATGACAAAGAGGTGGTGATACACAGAAAAATTGAAGAAAAGGTCGTACCTGTCACCGAAGAGAAAATTCCCAACATGGTGGTTGATGGTACGAGATATCGAGTTACCTTGGGTAAAAATGAGTTGATTTATTTACTTTTGAAAATCAACAAAAATTATAAGACTGTTGAAAGCGATGTAAATAAAGTTGTAAATAAAGTTGAAATAAATGTTGATTTTACAAGAACAGATGAATGGATTCGGAAAGTCATAAACAAGGAAACGAAAGATCCATATGTGCTTCAGGGGTGTATCACCCAACCAACTCAACAAATGGGAATATCGATTGCTTTTAAATGTCAAATTGCAGCTTCGGGTTTATCCGGTATAGAAAACCCAACTTTGGAATCATGCAGGCAGGAAATCCAAAAAAATATAAAAACTACAATAGCAGAATATTTCAAAGAAAGATACACGAACATACTGAAGACGGAATATAAGGCTGCTGATTTTATTCTTGACTTTATTAAAGAGGAGCAATATGAATGTCCTTCATATATAACAGAATACAACGAATTTCAGCCAGATTATAACGATCCGGAAATCTCTCTTTTAAAACATATAATCTTTAAGAGGTGGCGTGATGCAAACTAGTTCGGAATTTATAACGCTCAGGGAACTTGTTGGTAAGCTTAAAGAGCGTACTGTTGTTATACCTTTAATGCAAAGAAACTATAAATGGGCAGTGCATTGTAACAATACGAGTGAGACATCTGCGGAAAAACTTTTACGGGATATAATAAATGCGAAGGAAAACGGAAAAAATGACTATACCATTGGTATGACAACATTTTATGTGAAAGATGGTAAAGTTGAAATTATAGATGGACAGCAAAGATTGATTACATTATCGCTATTAATGAAAGCGTTGGGTAAGTATGATGAGTTTATCCAGCTTAGCTTTGAAAGAGATGAAGAGAATAATAAGGAAAGAGAAAACTATCTGAAAGGTGGACAGAATACGAGCGGCGGTGTTGATGTACAGCACATGCAAGCGACATGCAAGCTGTTCTGCGATATGCTTGAAGAAACAAAATCGAAGGACACCGAAGGTTTATATTTATGGATACTTGAAAATGTAAAGATCCTTTGCAGGTATACCGAAAATGAACCGCTGCAGGAATTTCTGAATCTCAATGAAAAGAAAACACCTTTCTCATCCACCGATTACGATAGAGCATATCAACTGAAATATCAGGGAGAAAAGCAGAAAATTACTCCGGCAATGATCATTAGGGAGCATAATGCAATAGAAAAATATCTGTATTCCAACAACACTATCTTTACCTTAGTGAAAAAGAGGTATCCTGAGTCGGCCAATAGAATGGATCTGGTATTCGAAAAAATAAAATCTAATATGGAAAAACTTTCAGATTACTACGAAAAAATTGATGCGTTAAATGATGATGATAGAGATAAGAAATACAGAAGATGTTATTTATATTTAGAATATTGCCATAGAGTACTTAGAAGCATCAGTCAGGAGATTGAAGAACGAAACAAATCCAGTTTAAATGTTAATGTATATAATTCAGTAATGATGCTGTATAAAATGGATCCAGGGTTTAAGTTCTTTGATTTGTTAGACATTGATAAGCCTTTTGAGCAGAATGTGCAGGAGCAATTTAATTTGCTGGCCGAAACATATGGAAAAAATCCCAGTAAAAATGCTTTCATGCAGAGTCAGTTACTGGATAAAATGGATGAAAAAGAAGAACTTGCTGTTTCTAACTATGTGTATAAAGAGGCAGAACAATACCTGATACCTGAGAATCTTAAGTTGTTTGAGAATAAAGTTAAGCAAGTAGAACAGCTCATTGAAAAGGGGAAAAATTATTCTGACCTGATAAAAGGTGGGAAAAAATCATTTTATGATATTCTCAATATCTCAGAAATCAAGCAGATTATTGTTCCAACCATACAGAGAGATTATACATTTGGCAGTAATAAGGAAAAAGTCGAGGGTTTGTTTCTGGATATTTCCAGAAATTGTATTTCGGGTTCGATTAAGGGATTGAAGGACAGCGATTTTGAGGACGATAGTATACCTAGCTTTGTATTTAAATCTTTAAAAAAAGGAAAAATCTGGGATAAGGTAGGTGTTTATACGGATAATATAAAGCAAGCACCGAAATATAAGCTTGAAGCCTGTTGCCGCCCTTTTGGAATAAAAGTTGAAAAATATGTAAAAAACGGTTGGAAACCTGGTAATCCGGAAAAAGAAACGCTTAATAATGTTCTGAAAGAATGGAGCAATAAATTAAATATTTTTGATGAGCAGGATTTTGAAAAAATCAAAAAAGGAAAATATCGGATCAATAGCGGAGAAGAAAAGTTTTTATTCAGCGTTATTTTGGGCTGTCTTGAAGATGGAAACTTTTATCTTTATGATGGCCAGCAGCGTATGGTAACACTGGTCTACTTGTGTGCATTTTTGATCAATAAGTATTACAGTTCATTGAAACAAAATTATGAAACTCCAAGATACATAAATTTATTAAGAAAATTCAAATTTGAAGGAAGAAAAGAAGCAAATGACTTGCTGCTCCGTCTTCTGGATGTTGGTAAACCGATTGACGATCTGGATGCTGAATTAGTGCCATATATCATAGATCATTCTACTTTTTCCATTGTGAACATGATAAAAACATACGATGAGTATAAAAATGGTTATGGAAAAAAAATAATGTCATTTGATTTAGATTATCTTATGAAAAATGTAGTTTTTGAATTTGCGGTAGTGAAAGAAGCATCTGTTGCCGATCAGATGTACATGGATTTGAATTCAAAGAATGTGCCATTGACACCCTATGAGAATTATAAGGCGGAACTGGTGTATATTTTATCCACAAGGTTTTCCGAAAAATTTAATAGCGATTGGAAGTATCAATTAGATAATAACTTCTTAAATTGCTGTTATGAACAAGGCGGCGAATGGGATAAAACAAAGGCAGACAAAGCAGAACAACTTGAAATACAGCTGATTCATTGGTGCTTTAAAATGGCATGTATGGAATATGGCATTTCCATAGGTGAAATTGATGATCCCCAAAAGAGATTATGCTGGTTGGAAGAGGATCATGCAGATGAGGTGCTGGAAATTGTAGGGGGAATCTTAAAGAAAACGCATCTCGATGCTTCAGAAAGTGGCCTTTTTGAGTTATTAAAAAATATAAACTTAAAGGAGAAAATTCTGGGACCACTCGTCCAGAACCGCGCAAATGGGCTTAACAAGGCGGATGAGTTTAATAAGGGAGAACTAAATCTATGGTTTAGATTAAGAGAATTGAAAAATACTGCTTCAAACGAGTATAAATTTGAGACAATGAATGATAGTCAGCTGAAAATATATAACTGGAATATAGATGATGTCAAAAGTAAAATAAACTATTGGATTTCACTTGCGGAAAAGAAAAGCAGCAATGCGGAAAAGGAAAGTGACATGATCTGCTTTCTTCTTCCAAAGCTCCACTGCTTGTGGCAATACGGTTATTTACAAGTTGATGTATTAGAAATTGCAGATGAGTTTAATGAAGAAGAATTGAAAGAGTATCTTGATTTCTTTTCTGAAAAATACCTGGAAGAAAAACCGAAAACAATCAGTAGCTGGCTGGAATATATTTATATAATTAAGCTGAACGAAATGCGGGATGTAAAGAGATATAAGCTTGTGCAGATATGGGAAGAAGCTGAAAAAACTCTTTTGACTGAACAAAAAGAAATTTTCACATCAAATGAGAAGAAGTTGGCAAAAGAAAGAGCTTTTGGCGACTATATCCTATGGAAAAAAATCAATGATAAATATGGAAGAATCGATTCAATTAAACCAATTGAAATTACAAAAACAGAAGGTGACAATATTGCAGATGATATTGCCGAAAAGATACAAGAAAAGGATTATATGGCTTCGCGGATCAGAAAAAAGATTTTAGATCAATCTACAGAAGTTCATGTCACAATCAATTATAAGGATAACCAGACAATCAAAAACCTCGTTAAAACATATGTGGAGGGGAATCTGGGGATTTTTGCAGAATGCTGGAAGGAAAAATATTCAAAAAAATATTACAGCAATGATAACGAAACTCTGTATAAATTACAGGATGATAATAACAACTGGGCTGAAGTAGATTGTGTAAAGTTAGGAGATTTCGAAATCAAGAAAGACAACCTTCCGAAATTACCCCCGGAGGACTCCTACTGGAATAAAATGAAACAAACTGGTAATTATTATAATAATTTTATTTTATTCAATTGGTGGGCATACTACAATAAGATTATTTCAGCTGATGACTATAAGACAGTGGTTAACATGATTGATTTATATAACAACGTTCCTTATACTATGGAGTTGCTGCGTGAGAAGTTGCCGGCTGAAGAAGTGAAACCTTTCTGGGAAACATACGAAAAATTGAGTGATGTTTTACATCATAGAGAGGTGGATTGAAAGGATGAGATCTTTAAGTGACATTCTTGACAAATATAAAAAAGAAGAATTAGAAAAATTAGAAGAATTGTTAGAAGGAAAGATTGTTTATCAAGATGAAATTCCATCTTGTGAGGAGGAAATCAACAATAGCAATAAAAAACAGTTCATGAGGTATTTGCAAGGGCTGGCAGCACCAGAAGAAAATGGTGAGTTCCAGTTTGGATCGCTGTGGCCGAAGTATTTTTGTGATGAGAATAAGCAAATACAAATTGAAGATGAGGATATAGATGCATTGATCGAACTGAGATTAATGGTATCTCCTGAAAGTAACTATTTAGAAAAACTCAATAAGCTGATGTTTCGCATATATTTTGAAAAAGAAAAAGATGAACTAAGCGGGCTGGTACAAGAAATATGTGAAGATAATTGGGCACAGGAATTTATAAAAGAAAAATACAGTGGAGATGAATATAAACAACGGTCGTTGATATTTAAGCAAGATGATTCTGAAGATTACAAGAAGGAATTTGGCAGCGCTAAGTTCAATGAAGAGATGGAGTCAACCAGCAAAGAGAATAGCCAAACACAGCAGACATCCCAAGAAAATTGGATCTTGGAGAACTTTGGAGGGAATATTATGACAACGCGACCGGGGTGGTCTGTACAAGAAAAACAAGTGGTATGCAAGGATTTTAGTTTTGAATGGAACAGAGGTTTTTCGCTGCAACAAAAACAAAAAAATGTGATAAGTTTACATTCGGCGATAGAGAAGCAAACGCAAGAGAAGGCCTTGGAAGTATCTTCAAAAGGATTTGTGGATTTAGGCAAGAACATCAGTGCTTTTTCACTTAAATATCATGGCACATTTCTGGAAAATGTATTTCAAAGCTCAAAGGAGTTTGAACAGGGCGGCCCATACCGGGATCTGATGAATGTATCCCCGAAAGAAGCAAAACAAGATGAAAGAATCAGGAATTCGGGTAGGATTGTTTCTTTTTGTTTAGAAGGTGACCAGTGGCCAACCGAACCAAAAACTCTGTTTTACGATTATATTTACATACAGGCTCTGATTCAAAATTATGGAAAAAATTTAGATTTAAAAGATTATGAATGGTTTACAGACATTGAATTTAATCCTAAAAAATCTA
>JAHHQS010000149.1 GCA_020026285.1 Parabacteroides sp.
ATTTATTACTTTTAATAACTAGTCTAAATTTTATTTCTAATATATTTTATACGGAATGGATCAATGAAGCTTTTGAGGATTTTAAATTTATAGCTATAAAAACGATTATAATACGTTCTTTATACGCAATAGGTATTTTGCTATTTGTTAAGGAACCTGATGATGTTTGGATTTATCTTTTATTATTGGTTCTTTCCAATTTTTTAAATTATATCGTAGGCTTTATTTATGCAAGGAGGTATACTGACTTTTCTTTGTTTTCTTTAAAATGGAGTAGATGTAATATTAATTTTATGCTTTATTTACCTCCGCTTTTGTTTATTTTGTTGCTTAATAATAGTAGTGTGTTTTATACTCTTTTAGATAGATTAATGTTGGGAACATACTGTGGAGCAGATTCTGTCGCATTTTACTCAGTTGGACAGAAGATTATGGAAATAACTCGTTCGTTATTATTAACTCTAACATTTGTTACTTTACCCCGACTTTCGTATTATTTGAATAATCAATATGACTTATATCTTTTGAATCTTAACAAACTTATTCATATTGTATTAATGTTGGCTATTCCAATGGGGATTGGACTGATGTTATTAAGTCATTCTATTGTGCTTGTTTTTGCTGGCTCACAATATTCAGAAGCAGTTTGGCCTTTGTGTATATTTGGTTTCCGATTTATAACATTGATGGTTGAGAACATTACAGCTCAGCAAACGATGTTTTTACATGGCAAGGAAAAGATCATAGCATTATGTAATGCTATGTGGGGAGTATGTAACTTGTTGTTAAATTATCTATTTGTGAAAATAGGTGTATTTACCCCCTCTACTGCAATTGCTACTACATTATTTGCAGAGCTAGGATTACTTACTACAGAATTGTGGTATATCAAAACACGATTAAACATACGTATAGTACTTTTTACAAAAGATAGTGGTATTTATTTTTTATTATCTCTTTGTTTTGTTCCTATTATTGCTGGATTTAAGCTATGTATAATGAATGGCGTTGTCTTTTTCGTATTATCAATTTTAGCATGTGTTATGTTCTATATATTGATTCTATACTTATTAAAAAATAAAGTATTAATAGAAGTATTGAATCATTTTGTCCCGAGTATGAAAATGAAGTAAAGGAAGATATATAATTTTTTTAAATATAAAAATATGGATGCAATATTATTGTCGGCAGGAATAGGCTCGCGTACTGGGTTGAAATATCCAAAGCAATTTTTGTCTATCAATGGTAAACCGATGTTAGTTTATTCATTGGAAGTATTACGAAGGTGTAAAGAGATAGATAAGATTGTGGTTACTTGCACTCAAGATTATTTGGAAGTATATCAAGGCTATATTGAAAAGTATCATATCAATGATGTTCATTGTGTACTTGGAGGAAGTACCCGACAAGAGTCTGTAAGACTTGCTTTAGAATATGTGAATACAGAGAAAGTTATGGTGCATGAAGCTGCTCGTCCTTTGATTTCTGTTGATTTTGTAGAAAGTGTTTTGGCTGTCAAAAATGAAGTAGCTGTTGTACCTACTATCCCTGTTAAATTTACTGTGGTAGAAGGAGGAATATATATGGAAAAAGAATTGATTAGAAGTTGTTTACATAATATACAGCTACCTCAGGTTTTTGATACTCACATTCTTTATGATGCGCATCAAGAAGCTGTAAGAGATGGATATGTGGCAACTGAAGATGGTATGTTGGTTTTTCATTATGGGCATAAAGTCCGTTTTATTGAAGGAAGAGAGTCAAATATAAAAGTGACTACGATGTTAGATATTGAGATTGTTGAAAAATTATTGAAGCTATCATAAGAGTTATGTTGAAAAATAGAGTTGTTGTCATTACTGGGGCTAGTTCTGGTATTGGTCAAAGTACAGCTATAAAGTTACAAGATCAAGGCTATATTGTAGTTTGGAGTAGTCGTCATATTCAAGATGATTTGCGTATTCAGAAATTGCTTAAAGGGAGATCGGTATGTCAGGACGTTGATGTAGCAAATGAATCTTCTGTTATTTCTTTGTTTGGTTTTGTTCGAGAGCATTTCGGAAGATTGGATGCATTAATAAATTGCGCAGGATATGTAGAACCAGAAGGGGTATTCTCAACGACTTTGGAGAATTGGGAAAAAACTATTACTATTAATTTAACTGGTACATTTCTTTGTTGTAAGTATGCCAGTCTACTGATGAAACAGAATGGTGGGAAAATTATAAATATAGCTTCTACCGCTGGTTTAACTCCTCGTCCTGGATGGAGTGCTTATGCCGCAGCTAAAAGTGGAGTTATAAATTTTTCTTCAGCGGTTGCAGAAGAGTTGGCTGCTTATGATATTAAGATTTTTGTGATTTGTCCGGGGCGTACGGCTACTCCTTTACGGAAAATATTGGCTCCTACGGAAGATCCTAAGTCTATTATGCAACCGGATACAGTAGCTGACACAATTGTATTCTGTTTGACAGATGCTGCTAATCCCATAGAAGGACAGCCTATTTTAGTAAGAGAAAGATTCTAAGTTATAAGATAAAGATGTAATAAGATGAGTGAGAATGTTGATATTGAGGATATTCATAATGCTTTGTTGGAAATATTAATCGATTTTGATAGAATATGTAGAAAACATAATCTGACATATTATATGTTAGGTGGAACATTACTTGGAGCTGTTAGACATCATGGATTTATACCTTGGGATGATGATATTGATGTAGGGATGCCTCGAGCGGATTATGAGCGTTTTATAAGGTTGCCGCAAATAGAATTTCCTCAGCGCCTTCAAGTATGGAATTTACATAAGGCTCCTAAGAAATATATGTTTAACTTTTCAAAACTAGTTGATATAGAAACGTCTATGATTCCAATAGAAAATCCGAATTATACAATTGGAGTATTCTTGGATATATTCCCCATAGACGGGACATCTAAATATGTTTTTTTTAGAAAAATGCAAGTTAAGTTAATTCAGTTTTTTCAAGTTTTGAGATCTTATAAATATTTGTCTAAGCAAAATGAAATAACTTCTTTAAAATCTTTGTCTATGAAATCTTTGTCTATTATATTTTCAAACCATATTCATGATTTAATAGATATGCTAGTGACTAAGTTTGATTTTTCTACGTCTCTTTATGTGGGCAATCTGTTAGGCGTTTATGGCAAGAAAGAAATTATGTCTAAATATATTTTTGGGAATCCTGTTGAATTGGAGTTTGAGGGATATTCTTTTTATGCACCTCAAGAATATGATTTATGGTTGAAGAATGTGTATGGAGATTATATGGTGTTACCACCAATGGACAAACGCCAAATGCCTCATGAATACATTTCAATAAATTTAAAACATTCCTGCCTTTGATTTAATCACTGTTTTTCTTCTCTTTAAGTTGAGATAATATTAGTATGATGAAGGTTTCAATACTCGTACCAGTTTATAAAGTGGAGAACTTTATAAGTAAATGTGCATGTTCTTTGTTTGAACAAACTTATGAGAATATTGAATATGTTTTTGTTGATGATTGTAGTCCGGATAAGAGCATTCAGATTCTTAAGGAGATGCTACTTCATTATCCTAATCGCCAGTTTCAGGTGAAGATAGTAACTCATTCAGTAAATAGAGGATTAGCCGCTGCAAGGAATACCGCATTAAAACACGCTACAGGGAAGTATGTATTAAATGTGGACAGTGATGATTATTTAGAGCATGATGCTATACGATTGCTTTATGAAAAAGCAGAAAAAGAAGAAGCTGATGTTGTTGTTTTTGATTCATATATAGATTGTTTAGGAAAAAGACGAAAATTACGTGAAATTTTCGTTGGGAATAAAGTTGAATATATAAAAAAAGTCTTGCAATTGGAGGTTACTCCCTCTATTTGGAGTCGTTTTCTAAAGCGTGATTTGTATATAAAATCAGAGATTCGTGCAATTGACGGGGTTAATCAGGGAGAAGATCTTTCTGTAATACCTCGCTTGTTATATAGTGCCAATAGGATTGTAAAATTGGATGAATACTTATATAATTATGTGCAGTATAATACCAGTTCATATACAAATAATGTGACAAAAAAGGCTTTAAGTAATATGATTCAAGTTTGTGATATGTTGAGCATTTTTTTTAACGGTGTTAATGATGCCGATTTGTATTCGAAGTCCCTGTTAATTATGAAATTGAGAGTTAAAATTTATTTGTTAAAACATATAGATAAAGATAACTTGCCAGAAGTTTCAAATTTATTTTTGGACATTGAGCAAAAACACCGATCTTTTCTAATGTTTCACGAACAAGTTATGTTGCTTATTTCTAGGTATAAGTTTTATTGCTTATTGAGATTATATACCGATATTGGAATTTTATTTAGAAAATATTTACGTATTATATTGGGGGATTAGTTTTATATATGGAGATAATGAGCAATGCACTTTTTTTGCATAAAACTAAAGTTGATATATTAAATAATTTATTTGTCTTCTTTTTTGTACTAAGCTTCTATAATTTTACTTATCAATCAAATATATATATATTATATTCCGTGATCTTTATTCCGTTTTTATTGATAAATAGGATGAATAAATATTTGCATTGGTTTGTGATCTTATTTATTTCTATATTTATTCTTCAGTTAATCTATCATGGGGCTAAAGACGCTTTTAGAATATATAAGACATTTGTAGTTCTATTACCTGCATTTTTATGTAACCGGATAAAAGATAGAAATACAATATTTGACCTGCTTGACATTTTTGTTTATATCAATGTAACTATCGTTTATATTGATTTCTGTTTGTTTTTTGTAACAGGAATAACTATGACATCTGTTGGTAACTCTGGCTTTATGCCAAGAATAGGAGCTTTGACAGAGGACTCTAATTTTTATTCTTATTTGATATTGGTCTATTCTTTTTTTAGAATAGTGAGAAAGAAGGACTTCCCATATATCTGTCTATTTTCTATTATTTTATCAGGTTCCTTTGCGGCCATCTTAATGTCGATTTTATTACTGTTTATATATCACATAATAAATAAAATTGAGACTGATAAAAGCGAACGTATGTTTAGAGGCTTTGTTACATCTTTTACAATTATATTATTTCTGTGCTATTTTTTAGTAGTCTATTTTTCTAATGATATAATAGATTATTTTGAGTCTTTAGGATTTGTAGGGTTATTAGAGATAAAACTAATATCTATGAGCCATAGATTTTTGGTGCAAAACGAGTCGATGTTATTGTTTCTGGAGCAGTATAATTTATTTATGGGTGCAGGAGCTGGCGAAACGATAAACTTGAATAGTTTGGGATTAAATTTACATAATAGTTACTGTCAGCTGCTCTTGGAATCAGGCTTGTTCTGCTTTTTATTGGTCTTATTTGTAGTTGCATATATGGGGAATAAGATACATGATTTGAGAATATATGTGTTGTTTTGTAGCGTTTTTTTGTTGGGTTGTATGATGGAAATATTATATTTCCCATTATTGTCATTTATTTATTATTATGATCGATCAAGTTGGGGTAAGAACTAAGTACGATTTAGTCTTTGTAGTTACTTACATTGACCAAAAACATATCGGTAGTTTGCTTAAGAGTATATATGATTATAATACTGTCTTATCTGTATTAGTAGTTCTTGTGGAGCAAGGAGGGATGATATTTGATATAGAGGGGTATGTAAACTCTAATATTCTAATTAAGAAAATAAGAATACAAAATATCATAAGTCTTTCATCGGCTCGTAACTGTGCGTTGAATTATCTCAAAAAATTTCAGATTCAATTTGGGCATATAATGTTTCCTGATGATGATTCAATTTTTGATATGGAGTTTTTTATAAAATATAAGTCAGTTGTAGAGAATGATAAATGCTATTTAATAGATGTGTTTTTCTTAAATAGTGTAGAGTTGTATAGACCTAATTTTTTTAATGATTCTCAGAAATTACATAGAAAAGATTATCCTTTTGCCATGTCTGTTAATCTTATTATATGTCAATCAATATTTATGCAAGTAGGGGATTTTGATGAGAATATGGGGGTTGGAGCTATTTATGGAGCAGCAGAAGATTCGGACTATTTTTTACGTTGTATAAACTGTGGAGCGAATTTTTATTATTCTAAACAATTGATTAATTTTCATCCTCATTATGAAGTAAAATATAAAAGTTTATCTGTAAAGAATCTGTGCTATCGTTTTAAGGCTTATGGGATGGGAGTTGAATATTTGTATTGTAAGCATAAGATGTATTTCTCTGCTGTCAATCTTTTATTTAGGGCAATAGGTGGAAGTTTGTTGAATTTATTTTTATGTAATTTCCCTTTGTCTTTGGCATATATATACTCCTTTTATTATCGATTAATTGTTTTTAGTAAAAAAATATGGTAAATTGTTCTATTGTAACTTATAGACATACGAGTGAAGAAATCACTTTGTTGTTAGATTGTATATTGAAGAGTTGTGTAAATAAGATTTATATTATTGATAATTCTCCAACTGACGAATTGAAGGTAATTAGAAATTATTCTGAACATATAATTTATATTTTTAATGATAGTAATGTTGGGTATGGTGTGGCACATAACATGGCTTTAAGGAAATCTATAGAAGAAAATGTGGATTATCATGTTGTGATAAATCCTGATATTTCTTTTGAAAAAGGATTGCTGAATAGATTAGCTTTGATTATGGATAAGAATAAAGATTATGGGCAGTTGATGCCCAAAGTCGTCTATCAAAATGGAGAATTGCAATATTTATGTCGTTTAATACCGACTCCATGGGATTATATATGTAAGCGTTATTTGCCGTTCAAGTATGCAAAAAAACATGCAGATAAATTTATGCTTAAATTTACTGGATATAATACAATTATGAATGTTCCTATTTTGTCTGGATGTTTTATGTTCTTACGAGTGAGTGCTTTAAAAGAAATAGGTCTGTTTGATGAGCGTTTTTTTATGTATCCTGAAGATGATGATTTAACACGAAGGATGCATATGAAATATAAAACGATATATTACCCATATCTACAAGTTTGTCACGGCTATGAGGCCGCTCCTTATAAAAGCTTGAAAATGCATTTTATCTTGTTGTATAACATGGTGAAATATTTCAATAAGTGGGGATGGCTTTTTGATAAGAATAGGCGTGAGATAAATAAAAAAGTATTAATGGAATTAGATTATAAAAACTAATGAATAATATAGAATATACGTTTTTATGAAAATACCTTTTTCACCACCTTATATTGACGAGGCGGTCATCAACGAAGTCGTTGATTCGTTACGTTCCGGTTGGATCACATCCGGTCCGAAAGTGAAGGCTTTGGAGGAAGAAATTAAATCTTTCTCAGGAGCAAAAGAAGTGCTTTGTGTCAATTCCTGGACATCAGGAGCTATTATGATGTTGCGTTGGCTGGGAGTGAAGGAGGGCGATGAAGTGATTGTTCCTGCCTATACTTATAGTGCAACGGCATTGGCAGTGCTCCATGCCGGAGCCAAACCGGTAATGGTGGATTCCGGAACTGATTTTAATATTTCGGTGGAGGCTGTTCGTAAAGCTATTACTCCTAAAACAAAGGCGATTATACCCGTAGATATTGCTGGTTTTCCCTGCGATTATGAAAGAATCATGGCACTGGTGCAGGAACCAGAAATGGTAAAACTGTTCCGTTCGGAATCTCCTGTGCAAGAAAAATTGGGACGCATCTTGGTGATGAATGATGCTGCCCACTCTTTGGGAGCACGTTACAGTAACCGTCAGCGTACCGGTTGTGAAACTGATGTGGCTATCTTTTCACTTCATGCCGTGAAAAATGTGACTACTGCCGAAGGTGGGGCCATTTGCCTGAATCTGCCTAAGCCGTTCGATAATACGGAGTTGTATAAAGAGCTACGGATGACAAGCTTGAACTGCCAGACCAAGGATGCTTTTTCGAAATCTAAAGCCGGAGGATGGCGTTATGATATTGTCGGTTTCGGGATGAAAATCAATATGGCCGATGTAAATGCCGCCATAGGACTGGCACAGATACGAGAATATCCGGAATTGCTGAAAGAACGAAAGCGGGTGTTTAATGCTTATAGCGATGCTTTTTCGGCTTGTGACTGGGCCATCGTTCCGCCTTCTGTGGATGGGGAAAAGGAAAGCTCTTATCACATTTATGCTTTGCGTATTAAGGACTTTACCGAAGAACAACGCGACCGGATGATTGATGAAATCGCTAAAAGTGAAGTGGCTGTCAATGTGCACTTTATACCGATGCCGATGTTGTCGTTCTTCAAATCGATGGGATATGATATAAAGGATTATCCACAAGCTTATCAGAACTTTAAGAGCGAGATATCATTGCCGATATATCCCCAATTGGATAGTGAAAAATTGAATTTCATTATTGAAACTGTAAAGGCGGCCTATGCGACCGTAATTGCAGAAAACCGATAGTATATTTACAAACACTAAATAGATAAGTTTCTTGATCCGTTTTTTTGATATCGTTTTTTCCCTTTTGGGAATTCTTCTGCTTTCTCCCGTTTTTCTTCTTCTTTATATAGCCATTTGTCTCGAAAGTAAAGGAGGTGGTTTCTATAAACAGCTCCGTGTGGGAAGGTACGGAGGGGATTTTTATGTTTATAAATTTCGTTCGATGCGTGTAGGGGCTGATAAAAAGGGGTTGATAACGGTAGGAGGGAGAGATCCGAGAATAACTCGTACCGGATACCTGATCCGGAAGTATAAATTGGATGAATTGCCTCAGTTGTTTAACGTACTGAAAGGAGATATGAGTCTGGTAGGGCCTCGTCCTGAGGTTCGTAAGTATGTGGATTTATATACCGATGAACAAAAGAAAGTATTGAGTGTACGTCCGGGGATTACGGATTATGCTTCTATTGAGTATGTAGATGAAAATATGATTCTTGGAGAGGCTTCGGATCCTGACAGAGCATATATAGAACAGATTATGCCCGATAAGATACGGTATAATATGAAATATATCTGTAATCGTTCGGTGAAGGAATATTTTAAAATTATATTTCTGACATTTTGGAGCATCATTCGTTAGGTATGTTTTTAAGGAAACTGGGGGAAGTTCTTCTTTTTGTTTTCGTACCCTATTATGTGAGAAAGAATAAGGAGTAGACGGAAGTTCCGAAGAGAAGTTAATTCAATAAAAAAGAAAGGATCGGCAATTGCCGATCCTTTCTTTTTTATTGAGCCTCTTGTCGGATTCGAACCAACGACCCCGAGATTACAAATCACGTG
>JAHHQS010000015.1 GCA_020026285.1 Parabacteroides sp.
AACTTATATTGTGATTATTATTAGTAGTTATTTTAAGAATTTAGTATTATAATGCTTTTTTTATCTCTTATCAAAAAAGTTTGTTTTCATTTTGTCAATGACGAGAAAACATCAGACCTTTTTTATAAAATCTCCTAAGTTTTTGGTAAAAAGTCCCACGTTTTTAGGGATAGGTCGCTAGTTCGAATAGGGGAATTGTGGGAGTTCTTTCCTTTACTTATTCATCAAGTCAAAAGAATAGGGGAGTTCATTTCTATTCTTTGTCTTGTAAGATAAACGAAAAAAACATAATTTATTTCATCAATTATTTGGTTTATAAAATAAACCGATTTATATTTGCTTCCGTAAGCAATGAGATGCGCGCCTCCTTGCTTTTATTTTTAGTTTCATGGTTTATAAAATAAACCAATTTATTCATTCTCTCAATTTATTTATTATGGAAGACAAAAAATTATCAGAAAAGGAGAGTCTGGAGCTGATTACTCAGATGATTCATGAGACTCAGACAAATACGGCACGCTATGCTGCCTATCCTTTATTGATTTGGGGATATCTGACGAGTATTATTTCTGTTACCATCTGGTTCGGATTGAATGTTTTTAATGCGGGGTTCGGTATAATGAATCTTTGGCTGGCTCTGCCCTTGATTGCGGTTCCGCTGATGTTTTATTTTATCAGGAAGGATGCGCCTGAAACGCCAAAGAATTATATGGAACGCATCAATGGTCAGGTGTGGATGGTATTCGGCATAGTAGGCGGACTGATCGGTCTGACGACTTTCTTCAAACCTATTAACGTGCTCTTTGTTATCAGTCTGATGATGAGCATGGCCACAACATTAAGCGGACTGATCAGTAAATACAAGCCGCTGATTGTCTGCGGATCTGTCTCGATACTGCTTTCATTTATCCTGGTTTTTGTACATCTCACGGATAGTTTACTTATCTTTGCAGCAATATTCGTCGTAATGATGGTTATTCCCGGCCATATATTCAATAAAAAACAAAAGGAATCATGCTGAAAGAACTGAATCCGTTACTACATTCTCAACTCCGACTGGCTATTATGTCGATTGCTCTTTCTACAGAGGAAGCCGATTTTGTGTATCTGAAGGAGAAGACGAAGTCGACGGCAGGGAATCTGAGTGTGCAGCTCGATAAACTGAAGGAAGCCGGATATATTGAGGTGGACAAGTGTTTTGTGGGAAAGAAAACGCGTACAACCTGTCGGATTACGGAGGCTGGGAGAGAAGCCATGAAGGAATATGTGGAGGCTTTGAAAGATTATTTTGCCGGCTTGTAATGAGCTTATAAAAAACGGACTCGGATAAAAGTTGCAATCAGCTTCTGTCCGAGTCGTTTTTGTTTCCCGTCTGTCAGCATGGATCCATGCTTCGGAAAGTTATTTCATATATCCGTTTTCGAGGAACGACATGAAACCGAGCAATGCTCCCCAATGATAGAAGCTGTCGGATGCTTCGAGTCCTACGCCACCATGACCGGTTACACAGTCGTAATTCTCGCAGATACCGCCGTTCTCATTCCAGTTCTTCATCATCAGTTTCTTGGATCTCTCCACCAGATCCAGTCTTGCCTTGTCGAGTTTATAATTACACATGCCTTTATATACCAGGAAGTTCATAGGAGCCCAAATTCTTCCTCTCCAGTATTTGTTATCCTTAAAGGCCGGATGATCTCTTGAAACAGATGGAATGACATATTCTCCATGAAATTCCTCCGGATTAAAATAATGCTTCTCCATCATGGTTTCGGCCTGTTTCTGAGTACATACTTTCGCCAGCAGCGGATAGAAATTGCAAGGAGTCAGCACATGCTGCAGTTTTCCGGTATCGGTATGCTTGTTCAGATAGATGCCATCTTCCTCGCTCCACATGGTAGCAAGCGATTTTTCGTATTTCTTCTTTCTCTTTTTCAGTTCCTTGATATCTTCTTTGCGGTCCAGCACTTTGGCAATATCGATCAGATAATTACAATCCATGATATAGAAGCTCATCAGACCCACATCGGCCAGTTCCATCAGGTCTGTTTCCTGATTGAATTTTATTCCGTCGAAAATAGGAGAGTTGTCCAGACCGGATTCGTAGGCTGCTCCCTGCCATGTTCCTGCTCCCCACGAAACCATGGAAGCATACACGGAAGACGGATTGACTCCGTTCTTTTCGGCAAACTGTTTCTGTTCTTTGAGGATCACTTTCTGATCTTCTTTGGTGAATTTATCACTGCCCCAAGCCAGATAGCCGTTGATATCCCGATGCTCTGCCCACCAGCGATTCCAGGTCAGCAATTCATCATACGTTTCTTCCAGCAGCCATTTGTCACCGTAATGTTTATATAATTCATAAATCACCATACTTCCGATAGGAGGCTGCGAGCGGTCGTAGCTTGTATGGCAGAAAGGTGCTTCATAATTTGGAATAAAACCTGCGGGAGTGATTGATTTGGTGATCTCGATGGCATTGGCATAAGCCAGATCCTTGTCGAACAGTCCGAACATATAGGAAGCGAAATAGGTGTCCCAGTCGAAGATGACAAAACCTCCACGCGACAAGCTCCACTCTCTGGAAACCGGAGAGATGACTCTTTTATTGGCGGCATCATACATCGTATTCCAGGACAAGACCGTTTTCATGGCCTTGAACTCTTCAGACAAGCTGCCGTAGGAATCGACGATCTGCTGTTGTTTCATTTTCTCCTGATGGATCAGATCTTTGATTTCCTGTCGGGTCTTGGTCGCTTTTCCGGTATAGATGCATACGTCCTTATCGAGTGCGAATACCAGTTTGGGAGAAACCGAGCCTGTATAATTGTTCTGCAATCTTTCGTTGACTGACTGGACTTTGAATTCCTTGTCTCCGATATGTCCCAACAGACAATTGTTCCGGGTTCCTATAAAACCGTCCGTATCCCAGGGAAGGTTCGCTTCAACGATTAACTGGGTGATGGATTCTTTTTCTGGAGTGACACAGATATACAATTCATCGTTTACGGTGGCACTCTCAATGAAATATTTCACCTGATTATAGACATATTCCAGACTGGTATACTTTCCGGATGAGGAACGCATGTCGAGACGTACGGAACCAGGTTTGTGTTTGATAATCTGATTGACGAAAGGGGTGAACGGACCGCCATTGAAGGCCAGATTCACGGAAAAGCCTTCGGGCAGATGTACGTGTGACAGCAGATTGTTATTATACCAGGTGTTCCATCCCTGAGCCAGTTTAGTCTGCAATTCCTTATATTCCTGAGTCTTGATTTTTCGGGGAACTGGCTGTCCCATAACATTGAAAGAGAGGAATACTAAAAATACGAGTAACCATTTTTTCATGATAGTGATTTTTAACTTGTGCAAATACATAATTGTGTTTCTACATTAATACAAATATATATGTATTATGCTGAATTATTAATCGGAGATTACGAAAAATTCAGGTATGGTTTTCTCTTTGAATCTTATGGAAAAAAAAACGACTCGGATAAAGGAGAAGGATTCCCGCTTTGTCCGAGTCGTTTCTATTTATAAAGGAGGATGATTTACTTCAAGCCTCTGCCTTCCAGTAACGGATCGATGCTTGGCTGTTTGCCACGGAAGTTCAGATACATATCCATTTCGTCGTCGATGCTTCCCGGTGTCAGTACATAAGTACGGAACTTGGATGCCACTTCCTGATTGAAGATATCGCCTGTTTCCTTGTATGCCTGGAATGCATCGCAATCCAATACTTCAGACCAGATGTAGCTGTAGTAGCCGGCTGTGTAGCCGCCTTCCATGGTGTGACCGAAATAGGTAGTGCGGTAACGAGGAGGAATCTGACTGATCAGTCCGCGGTCGCCCAATACTTTGGCTTCGAACTGAGCAATGTCCAGATCCTGAGGAATCTCTTTCAGGATGTGATAATCCATATCCAGATAAGAAGCAGCCAGATATTCGGTGGTTGCAAAGCCCTGACCATATTTGCCGCTCTTCACCATCTTGTCTACCAAAGCCTGAGGAATCACTTCGCCAGTCTGATAATGTCTGGCATATTCCTTCAATACTTCCGGTTCGAAAGCCCAGTGCTCGTTTACCTGTGACGGAAGTTCCACGAAATCACGTGAAACATCTGCTACTCCTGCATAATGAACATCACCGAACAGGGCATGCAGTGCGTGACCAAATTCGTGGAATACGGTTTCTGTTTCATCTGCTGTAAGAAGTGCCGGCTGACCTTCGGCTGGTTTGCTGAAGTTGAATACAGTCGTTACAACCGGAGCAATCTTCTTGCCGTCTTTGTAAGATTGTGAACGATAACCGCCGCACCATGCGCCGCCGCCTTTGCCCGGACGAGTGAAGAAGTCCATATACAGTACGCCCAGATGCTTGCCGTCCTTGTCTTTACATTCGAATGCCAGAGCATCAGGATCCGGCTTCGGAATATCTTTGATTTCAGTGAATGAGATGCCGTACAGTTTCCTGGCTGTATAGAAGATTCCGTTGCGGACATGACTCAGTTCGAAGTAAGGACGCATTTCATTCTCATCCAGATTGAATTTGGCTTTCTTGGCTTTGCCGAAGTAGTAATACCAGTCCCAGCCTTCAGCCTTGAAGTTCTTGCCTTCCTTCCTGATTTCGGCATTGATATCGTTCAGTTCTTCTTTCGCCTTAGCCAAAGCTGCCGGCCATACCTGATCCAGCAGGTTGTACACGTTCTTTTCGTTCTTGGCCATGGTTTCTTCCAGTACGAAAGCGGCATAATCTTCGTAACCCATCAGTCTGGCTTTTTCCAGACGGACGGAAATCAGTTCCTTCACGACTTTCTTGTTGTCGTTCTCGTTGTTGTTATTGCCACGATTGGTATAAGCCTTGAAAATCTTTTCACGCAAATCGCGGTTGTCGGCATATTGAAGGAATGGCATCACACTCGGATTGTGAAGGGTAAACACCCATTTGCCGTCCAGGTTCTTTTCTTTGGCAGTCTGAGCAGCACGGACAATGACGTCTTCGGGAAGACCTGCCAGATCTTCTTTCTTGTCGATTACCAGCTGGAAGGCATTGGTCTCTTTCAGCAGATTCTGACCGAAAGTCAGTTCCAGTGTAGACATCTTTTCATTCAGCTCACGCAGCTTGTTCTGTTTGTCTGCCGGAAGATTGGCACCGCCACGAACAAAACCTTTATATGTTTCGCTCAGTAACTTCTTCTGTTCTTTGTTCAGGTTGAATTTGTCCTGATTATCGTATACGGCCTTGACTTTGGCAAACAGTTCCGGATTCAGACTGATATCGTCAGAATGTTTGGAAAGCATCGGATATATTTCCTGTTCCAGTGCCTGGATTTCATCGGTTGTATTGACACTTGACTGCCCGCTGAAGGCATACATGACTTTGTTCAACAGTTCTCCGGATTTATCAAGAGCCACAATTGTATTCTCGAAAGTAGGAGCTTCGGTGTTTTTGATGATGGCTTCCACTTCTTTTACCTGTTCTTCCATACCTTTCTGAAAAGCAGGCATGTAATGAGCCACTTCAATCTTGTCGAAAGGAGGAACACCGAAAGGGGTGGTGTATTCCGTAAAGAATGGATTTGACGTATCCAATTTCACTTCCTCTTTTTTGGAAGAGGAACATGAACCTAAAATTACCGCTAATCCTGCGGCCATGAGCATTTTATTCATATTATCATATTTAGAGTTACAAAACCCAAAGATACAATTAATTTGCGATTGGATCTGAATTTGAAGGAAGATGTATGATAAGATGTTTGGAAAAATGCCTTCTTTACGACGGTAAAGTTTACGCCGTAAACTTTGAAGTGATTCATTTTTAAACCGGAACTGTTTGCTGGAAAGGAGGAGACAGTCCGAAAGAAAGTCTTATTTAATTATGAAATAGAAAGCCGGTTGTTTTCAATGGAAGACATGTAACGTGGTTATTGAAGAATAAAAGCAACAATCCGTCAGAGTTGATGTAACGCTGACGGATTGTTGTTTTATGAGCAGATCAGTACTCCAGCAGATAGCTTTGCATGGAAAGCAGATCGATGGTCCAGAGTTTGTTGCTTAACGGTTCTCCGCAGCCGGTTATGAGCTTGATGGCTTCGGATGCTTCCGTACAACCGATCACTCCGGGCAAGACTCCTAACACTCCTTTGGATGGTGTTTTTTCCGGAACATGGTCTTCTTCGGGGAAGAGATCCCGATAGGTCTTTCCTCCGGGAAGATTGAAAACGGAAACCTGACCGTCAAATTCACGGATGGCTCCGTAAATGTAAGGCTTGCCCAATCGGGAAGAAGTATCACTCAGCAGATAACGGGTCTGGAAGTTATCGCAGCCGTCCATCACCAGATCGTACTGTGCCATCAGTTCCTCTGCATTCGTTTCATTCAGACGGAAGGGATATTCGTCTACGATCAGTTCGCTGTTCAGTTCCTTCAGTCGTCTGGCCGCACACGAAACCTTCGGTAAACCAATCTCACTTTCCTTATATAAGACCTGTCGCTGCAGATTGGATTCGCTGACTACATCATCATCCACCAGACCGATCCGACCTATTCCGGCGGCAGCCAGATATAAGGAAACAGGCGAACCTAATCCGCCTACTCCTACAAGCAGCACTTTCGCCTGCTTCAGTTTCAGCTGACCAGCTTCGCCTATTTCTGATAAAATAATATGTCTGTTATAACGTTCTGAAGTCGTCATAAATAGATCTTTTTAAATTCAGGCTTGTTTCCAGGCTGAAGTTTCATCGAATGATTGATCCCAGTCTTTCCATACCGGTTCGATACCTTTGCCTCTTAAAGCGGCAACCACTTCATCGGCAGTACGTTCGTCGCTGACATGGAACTGCTCCAGTGTCTGAGGGTAAGAATAATAACCGCCCGGTTCAGTCTTGCTGGCAGCACTCATGGTAGTAACTCCCAGTCTTGACATATTATCACGGAAATCCGGAGCTTCACGGGTAGAATAAGAAATATCTACATCATGATCGAAGATACGAGTGGCAAAGGTAACCTGAGCCAGTTCGCGGTCGCTCATGACAACATTCGGCTGGAAGCCTCCGTTTTCTGACGGACGCATACGAGGGAAGTTGAAGCTGTACTTCGTTTTCCAGTAATGCTTCTGCAGATAGCGCAAGTGATAAGCCATCATGGTTATATCTGTACGCCATTCTTTTTCCAGACCAATCAGAACACCCATTCCGATGCTGTGAACTCCGGCCTGTCCCATACGGTCGAAACCGTTTACACGCCAATCAAATTTAGACTTCATTCCTCTTGGATGATAGATGTTGTAATTGGCCTTGTGATAAGTTTCCTGGAAGCAGATTACACCGTTCATGCCGTGATGAGTCAGCTCTTCGTATTCTTCGGCAGCAAGAGGCATCACTTCGATCTTCAGATTAGCGAAGTATGGCTTGGCAATATCCAGGGCACGGGCCAGATAAGGAACTCCGGCTTTGGCAGGATTTTCACCCGTTACCAGAAGCAGGTTCTCGAAAGGTGCCAGTCTCTTGATTGCCTTGTATTCGTTCTCGATTTCTTCTTCTGTAAGAATGGTACGTTTCATCGGATTGCTGACATGGAATCCGCAGTAAACGCATGAATTGGTACACGAGTTGGTGATATACAAAGGAACGAACATCGACATGGTGTTGCCAAAACGTTCGCGAGTATATTTATAGCTTAGTTGGGCCATAGTTTCCAAGTAAGGCTCAGCTGCAGGTGAAATCAATGCCATGAAATCATCCACATTCAAATGGCTTTTACTTAAAGCACGACGAACATCTGCATCAGTCTTTGAATTTATGGCTTCTGTTGTTTCGTCCCAAGAAATTTTTTCTAATTCTTCTGAAAACATATTTGTTTTAAAAACTTATTCTATAATTTATTTTTCTTTGATGGAGGCAAGATCTCTTGACAATCTCATGGCGCAGAAGTTTGGTCCGCACATGGTACAATATTCTCCATCTTCATGTTTGCCTTCCTGGAAGTATTCCAAAGCACGGTCAGGATCCAGTCCTAAATGGAACTGGTCGCGCCAGCGGAAATCGTAGCGGGCTTTCGACAAGGCATTATCGCGGATCATAGCTCCCGGATGACCTTTCGCCAAGTCTGCTGCATGAGCGGCAATTTTATAAGTGATAACTCCGGTACGGACATCTTCCTTATTCGGTAATCCAAGGTGTTCTTTGGGAGTAACGTAACACAACATGGCAGTTCCCAGCCAGCCGATCTGAGCTGCTCCAATAGCTGATGTGATGTGGTCGTAACCTGGAGCGATATCTGTTACCAGCGGGCCTAATGTATAGAAAGGAGCGTTGTGACATTTCTCGATCTGGCGCTGCATGTTTTCCTGAATCTTATGCAATGGAACGTGTCCCGGACCTTCGATGAATGCCTGAACATGCTTGTCCCAGGCACGAGTCACCAATTCACCCATAGTATCCAGTTCGGCAAACTGAGCTTCATCGTTGGCATCGTAAATGGAACCCGGACGCAATCCGTCACCCAAAGAAACGGCTACGTCGTATTGAGCCAGGATGTCACAGATATCGTCGAAGTGTTCGTAAAGGAATGATTCCTGATTGTGGATCAGACACCATTTGCTCATGATACTTCCGCCACGGCTTACGATACCGCAAAGACGTTTGTCAGCCAAATGAACATTATGACGGCGAATACCGGCATGGATCGTGAAGTAGTCGACTCCCTGTTCGCATTGCTCGATCAATGTATCCTTGTAGATTTCCCAGGAAAGATCTTCCACTTTTCCGTTTACTTTTTCCAGAGCCTGATAAATAGGAACTGTTCCTACTGGAACCGGACAGTTACGGACAATCCATTCACGAGTTTCGTGGATGTTGGCTCCTGTTGAAAGGTCCATCAATGTATCGCCACCCCATTTACAGCTCCAGACTGCCTTTTCAACTTCTTCGTCGATGGAAGAGGTAGTCGCTGAGTTTCCGATGTTTGTATTGATTTTAACCAGGAAGTTACGGCCAATAATCATCGGTTCGCTTTCCGGGTGATTGATATTTGCAGGCAGAACGGCACGACCGGCAGCAATCTCGTCACGAACAAATTCAGGAGTGATATGCGTTTCGATACCCAGTTCCTTGCAGTTCATATTTTCACGGATAGCTACATATTCCATTTCCGGAGTAACGATGCCTTGCTTGGCATAGTACATCTGAGTACAGCTTTTACCCGCTTTTGCGCGGTAAGGTAATGCGATATGTTCGAAGCGCAAATGATCCAGACTCTTGTCGTCGCGACGCATCTTTCCATATTCGGAAGTGATGGAAGGCAGTCTCTCCACATCACCTCTTGAAGTAATCCATTCTTCTCGCATGCGGGGAAGACCTTTCTTCAGGTCTACCTGAATGTTCGGATCACTGAAAGGACCACTTGTATCGTATATATAAACCGGTGCATTTTCGGTTTTTACCTTTTCTCCATTTACAATCTTAACAGTAGGAGTAAGGTTTACCTTCTGCATACCCACTTTGATGAAAGGAAATATTTTCCCTGTCATGTAAGCTTTCTCTGCATGTGCATACGGTTTGTCTTTTGTCTGTTTTTCCATATAAACTGTATCAAATTAATTGTTTAAGAATGAAGTAAGTGGAGATGAAGCTGAAGCCTGGAATGAATTGGTTACACTTCCCAATCCTGCTTCGTAAGCCTGACGGCCAGCTTCAACAGCGGCTTTGAAAGCCTTGGCCATTTCTACCGGGTTACCGGCTACGGCGATAGCTGTATTTACCAGAACAGCGGAAGCACCCATTTCCATGGCTTCGGCAGCCTGACTTGGAGCGCCGATTCCTGCGTCAACAACAACAGGAATGCCTGCCTGTTCGATGATAATCTGAATAAATTCTTTTGTCTGCAAACCTTTGTTTGTACCGATAGGAGCTCCTAAAGGCATAACAGTTGCAGCACCGGCTTCTTCCAGTTGTTTACACAAAACAGGATCAGCCTGGCAATAAGGAAGGACATTAAAGCCTAGCTTGACTAATTGTTCGGTAGCTTTTAATGTTTCGACTGTATCTGGAAGCAGATAACGAGGATCCGGATGAATCTCCAGTTTCAACCAATTAGTTCCGAAAGCTTCTCTTGCCATCTGGGCCGCGAAAACAGCTTCTTCAGCATTACGTACACCTGATGTATTGGGTAAAAGCTGAATATGCGGGTGGATAATGTGATGAAGCATATCATCTTTCTTATCATCCAGATCGATACGTTTCATGGCAACTGTAACCATTTCACTGCCTGAAGCAAGAATGGCCTGTTCCATTAACTCGTTTGACATAAACTTTCCTGTACCTAAAAACAGACGGGAATTGAATTCTTTTCCCGCGATAACTAATTTCTCCATTGTATAAATGTTTTTATGTATGTTCTTTTAATAGATTATTTCTCTGACTGGATTGATGAAGACATAATCATCCTCCGCAGGCAGCTTTAATGATGACTACCTGGTCGTTTTCCTGAAGGATTTTACTGTCCCATTCTGTACGAGGAATCATGCGGTTGTTTACAGCCATGGCAGCGCCTTTAGCCGGAACTTCAAGTTGTTCAGATAATTGTAGAAGAGTAGAGTTTTCTGCAAACTCCATTTCTTTGTTGTTTACTTTAACGATCATCATTTACGAAGTTTAAAGATGAATAATCAACAAAGGAGAGTTTTTCTAAAGAGAAGTAATTCGGATTCAGAACTCATCAACAATCCCTACGGCAGCATGATCTGCATCAGGTTCGAGGGTGTAATCTCAGCCCGTTCTCTAAGTTGGGCACCCCTTTGTTTTTTTCTGTATTGCAAAGGAAAATAAAATATTTCATAAAAACAAACGGTTTATTGGTTTTACGAAAAGATGATTAATTTTGTCGTTCCAATCTGTTTGTCGGATATATGGCGCAAAGAAAAATCATACATATTGATATGGATGCCTTCTATGCATCTATCGAACAGCGGGATAACCCCGATTTAAGGGGGAAACCTGTTGCAGTGGGGCATGCCGAGAAGCGTGGTGTCGTCTCTACTGCCAGTTACGAGGCTCGTGTGTTCGGAGTGCATTCGGCCATGTCTTCTCAGAGAGCCATGAAACTTTGTCCGCAGTTGATTTTTGTTCCCGGAAGAATGGAGGTTTATAAAGAGGTCTCGGCATCGATTCATGAAATCTTTCATGAGTATACAGATGTGATCGAGCCTATTTCATTGGATGAGGCTTTTCTGGATGTAACGGAGAATAAGAAGGGAATGGAGCTGGCTGTTGATATTGCCAGGGAGATTAAGAAAAAGATCCGTGAGAAGTGTAATCTGGTGGCTTCGGCCGGTATCTCATACAACAAGTTCCTGGCCAAGATCGCTTCTGACTATCGGAAGCCGGATGGCTTGTGTACCATTCATCCGGATCAGGCGATGGATTTTATCGCCTCTTTGGCTATTGAATCATTCTGGGGTGTCGGTCCGGTAACGGCACGTAAGATGCACATGCTCGGAATCCATAAGGGCTCGGATCTGAGGGATTGTTCGGAGGATATGTTGGTCCGTCAGTTTGGCAAAGCCGGCCATCTGTATTATTCCTTTGCCCGTGGGATAGATGAGCGTCCTGTAGTTGCTCAAAGGGTTCGTAAATCGGTGGGCTGTGAGCATACCCTGGACCACGACATCAGTGCGCGTTCGAGTGTCGTCATTGAATTATATCATGTGGCAACAGAGCTGGTGGAACGAATCAAGGCGAAGAATTTCAAAGGAAACACCTTGACCTTGAAGATCAAGTTCGATGATTTTGAGCAGAAGACACGAAGCTTCAGCAAATCAAAGGAACTGACCGAGCTGAACGATATTCTTCCTTTAGCCAAAAATCTGGTTCAGCAGATCGATTATGCCAATCATCCCATCCGCCTGATCGGACTGGCGGTTTCGAATCCGATAGGGGAGAAAGTGGATGATAAGGAGGTGTGGCAGCAGCTCTATCTGGATTTTGAATAGGTGTATTATGTCAACAGACCTGAAACGTCTGGGGCTGAAAGTGAAGTCGGGTGAGAATATAATATTCCCGGTATTGTGTAAATGACTTCCTCGGACAGATTTCCTCCCGAGACTTGTCGATAATGGCAAAAAATAATATATTTATGCCGAAATAATAGCAGAAACATTTAACCTAAAACATATATCATGAGTGATAAGATAAAAAGAAGGGATTTTATGAAAAGACTGGCAGGAACAAGTTTTATTCTTGCTACGTCATCACTTCCCGCAATGGCAGAAGATGATCCTTCTGTTTTCCCTGAAAGAGGTAGTTACGAGCGTGTATCCGTAAGTTATGCAACAATAAATATTGGTTTGAAGAAGCCTTTCTCTGTCATGCACTTCTCGGATACCCATCTGACATCGGCCTATTCCCATGAGAATGACAAGAAGCAGGAATTACGTAAAACAAGAACCCGTACTTTTGGTGGCCGTCAGGAAGAGGCTTTACGTGATTCGCTGGACTGGGCAAGGAATCATGTTGACTATCTGGTACACACCGGCGATTTGATAGACTGGCAGAGTGAAGCCAACTTTGATCTGGTCAGGAAATATTTCGGAGACAATATCTTTGGAACCCTGGGTAATCATGAATATTCTCAGGACATGTGGCTTTCGAAAGAGACTTATGATGAAGAAAATAAAGACAGAAGCCGAAAGAAACTGTCTGAAGTTTTCCCTTTTGATATCTCTGTACATTCACAGGTCATCAATGGTGTTAATTTCATAGGTTTCGATGATGTGTATGGAACGGTAACAGAGAAGCAGGTGGAATTTATCAAAGCTGAATTCCGGAAAGGTCTGCCTGTCATTTTATGTATGCATGTTCCTTTTTATACCGATAATATTTTCCGTGCCAATAATAAATTCTGGACAACCCGGAAAACGTATGGCTTTGGAGATCCGATTGTTCCGAGTGGCGAGTATGAAAGACAGCAGAAAGATCCCGTTACGCGCGACTTTATCAAATATCTGAAGAAACAGAAACTGCTGAAAGGTATTCTTTCCGGACATTTGCATATCACGGTGGAAGAACAGTTCTCCAAGACTGCCAGACAATATGTGATTGGTGGAAATTTCGCCTTCAATGTAAGAGAAGTATTGTTTGTATAATATAAATTTTTCTCTGCAGTCGGTATTGCTGCAGCTGAATGTCAAAGTCCCGGACTCTCTTCCCTGAGGAATAAAAAGAGTCCGGGACTTCCTTATTGTTCTGGTTGCGTTCTTTTCCGAAACAATTCTTCCTTTTACAGAACTGTCATGGCGCAATCATTTTATCTGTTTATTATTCAAACTCCACAATGGTGATTCCGGCGCCTCCGAACTGAACGTGTTCGTCGTGGAAACTCCGAACTCCGGGAACTGTACCAAGATATTCGCGGATCAGCTGACGGAGTATTCCGGTTCCGGTTCCATGAAGAATACGGACCTGTTGAGCTCCAACTTGAATGGCATCGTCGATGAAATAAGTGACCGTTTGCAAAGCTTCGTCGCCACGCATTCCTCTGACATCGATTTCTTGTTTGAAGTTCAATTTCTTTTCGTGCATCTGGTCGTTAGTCTGTTCGCTGATAAAGGTACTCTTCTGTGTTTCTTTCTTGATCTGAGTCTTGCTTACCTTCTCTAAACGATCAAGTTTCACCGTACTTTTAATCATTCCGAAAGCGACTACAGCCTGGTTGTTCTGCAATTCCATAACCGTACCGGCAGAAGTCTGTCCTTTCAGGCGAACATGATCACCCACTTCAATTACGTCACGATTGAAAGTCTGTTTCGTTTCCGTTTTCTGTTTATTTTTCTTTCGTTCGTTACGTTCCTTGAGCTTGGCCATTTTACGTGCGATGCGTTCGTCTTCTTCCTTGGCATCACCGACTGTATCCTTGAACTTCTGCAAGTCCTGACGGGCTTGTTTTGTCTTTTCTTTTTCAGCCTGAGCCTCCTTGATTTCACGAATGGTATTTTCTATTCTAGCATTGGCCTCTCCTAAAATACGTGAGGCTTCCGCTTTCGCTTCCTTCACGATTTCCTTGCGCTGTCCGTTTACTTCGTTCAGATCCTTTTCGTATCGGCTGATAACCTCTTCCAGTCTCTTTTCACGCTGACGGATATTCTGTCGTTTGGTTTCCCAATAACGTTTGTCACGAACAATATCCTGCAAATACTTGTCCATGTTGATATAATCCATACCAACCTTTTCGGACGCTTCGGCAATGACATCTTCAGGCAAACCGATCTTGCGGGCTATTTCGACGGCAAACGAACTGCCCGGATTACCGATAGCCAGTTTGAATAACGGCTGCATCAGATGGCGGTCGTAAAGCATGGCTCCGTTTACAATACCCGGTGTATCTTCGGCAAAGTGCTTCAGGTTCTGATAGTGAGTTGTTATGACTCCAAAGCTGCCATGATCATTAAAACGACTCAGCAATGCTTCAGCAATGGCTCCTCCGATCTGAGGTTCTGTACCGCTTCCAAATTCATCGATTAGCAGAATTGTTTTTTCGTTACTGTTCTTAACAAAATACTTCATGTGAGTCAGGTGAGATGAATAGGTACTCAGGTCGTTCTCGATACTTTGTTCATCACCAATGTCGATGAATAGATTGTCGAACAATCCCATTCTGGAACTTTCGTGCATCGGGACAAGCAATCCGCATTGAAGCATATATTGCAACAAACCGACGGTCTTCAGACAGACCGATTTACCTCCGGCGTTCGGACCGGATATAATCAGCAGACGCTTTTCGTCGGTCAGCATAATATCCAGAGGAACAACATTCTTATGCTGTTTCTTTAATGACAGATACAAAATAGGATGTATAGCTCTGGCCCAGTCCAGCTGTTGCTTGTTTTCTACAACCGGACGAATCGCATTTATTTCAAGGGCGAATACAGCTTTCGCACGGATGAAGTCAATTTCGGCCAGAAATTCGTATGAATCCAGAATCTGCGGTACCATTGGACGAATAAAGTTGGTGAAGTCAGTCAGGATACGGATGATTTCTCGTTTCTCTTCACCTTCCAGCTCACGGATACGGTTGTTTGCTTCCACAACACTCTCCGGTTCGATAAAGACCGTCTTGCCGCTGGCCGATTCGTCGTGAACAATACCTTTAATCTTTCGTTTGAAGGCAGGAGCAACCGGAATCATCAGACGGCCGTCGCGCATAGTAGGGGCTACGTCTTTTTCAACGACACCTTCACTCTGAGCCGCACGAAGAATAGATTGCAGGTTACGTGAGATATTGCTCATCGTGATAGTCATTTCACGTCGAATAGTCTGCAATTCCTGAGAAGCACTGTCTTTTACTTTTCCGAATTTATCAAGGATGGTATCTATTCTCCCGATAAGCTGAGGAAATACCAGAATATCACCGGCCATTGCTGTAAGGGCTGGATATTTTATTTCTTCATCGTCCATTGGTTTGAAGAAACGTACAATATCATTGATAGTCTGCAATGAACGCTTCAAGTCGAACAGCTCCCTTTCGTCCATCCAGGTTCCTTCCGGACGAATACGTTTCAATGAATAACGGACATCGAAGAAATAATTGGCAGGGAAATCATCTTCACTCTGTTGAATCTTTACAAATTCATTAACGAGATCCAGCTGATTGCTGATAAAATCATAATCGTTTGAGAAATTCATGTCTGTTACACGCTCTTTTCCCAAAGGACTCAGACATTTATCAGAAATCAAAAGACGAACTTTATCAAAGCCCGTCTTCTGTTCAAAATTTAAAGGATATATCACTTTTATTTAATTTTCAATTTAATTATAGGTAATTTTCAAACACGTGCGAATAGACGGCCTAATAATTATTTTTTTACGATCTTCACCTTGTTTCACATAGAATGTGATAGAGTTGTTACTCGTCGGATTGATATAAGGAGCGAAGTAAAACAAATAAGCAAAGGCCGACAAGTTGTTCGGATTCTGAATAGCTTTGTGTACCTCTGGATATTTGAATGGATCCCAATACATACAGCGGGTAAATCCATTCTTGTCGGTAAAGATTGTTTTCGGATTTCGATACTTCATCGTATTGGTAATGAACTGACGGTATGCAGCTGTAAACTCATCAATGGAATAATCCGTACTTTGTCCTTCAATACCTTCAATGACATCATTCGGTCTGATACCGGCTTCATAAGCAGGAGAGTTCTGGTCTACTGAAACCACATAACTCAATTTGTCCATATCGTAATTGATGCCTGTATAGTTGTAATTGTTCTGTTCTATAGAGAACTTGACATTCTTATTGGATCTGATATACGGGAATTGCTTCAACATCAATGGAACATGCATCTGTGCATAATCATCTAGCTTGAAAGCCTCTTCAAGAAGTTCGTTTGCCTCACACTCCCAAATAACACGATCTGCTTTTAATTTCAGATCAATGATACGGATGCCGAACTGAAGGATATATTCCGCTTCCGATTCGGATGCCGAAATGTCAAGGAAAGGAACCTTCAGCATTTTATTGTGAGTTACGCTGTAACGATAATTCGGACGCTTGATCTTGATCTGGTTCTGACCTACATATCTTGGATTCTTGTCAAAGAAGTAATAAGTCTGAATCAGCAGATCCGCCTGTTCGGAATCATGAATATAACCTTTCAGATTCATTTCCTTTTCAATGAATCGGTTAATCTTTGACTCAAGTTCGTTGTTGCCGGTATCTATGTTCGCAAATTTATAAGAATGGAACTGTGCCAGATCAACCGTGTCTTTCGTTACACTTGTTTTGAAAGGACATACAAACTCTCGTTGATAGGTCGTTTCCAGACTGTACATGTTATATGCCATGGCAAGCTGTTCTTCCGTAATGGCATTGATAAACTTACATTCCTTGTTCAGGATGATTTGTCGAGCAGAATGAAGAGCCGATTTGACGGTCAACAGAACATTGTTCTTGTTGATGGGATTCAACATCTCTTCAATTTCATGAAGTTTCAGCTCTTTTACCGGGATATCTTCGATGTGTGTGATAATGTCATCCTGCTGCATTCCAGCTTTTTCGGCATTCGAATAAGAATTTACGGATGTTATAACAAGATTATGATATCCCCAGTTCGGGTTTTTACTGATGTCATAAGTAAATCCAAGACGACAGACTTTCGTGTTTGCTGATTGTCCGAAACAACAAACCATTGTCATAAAAAACAATGTCGATAATATTATTTTTCTCATAACTTGATTATCTGATATTACAAAAATAAACGGTATTACGTTCTGCAAAGATAATGATTATCATGAAAACTAGGTAAGTCGATATATTAAGATTTTTTTGTCTGTCTCTGAATATCTCGTTAAAAAACGATAAGGTCGCTAAAGTTTACCCTTTTTTAGAAGCGTTTTCTCGAAAAAAAAATTAGATTTGTCTTTTGCTAATAATATTGAAGCCGTGTGAAAAGCATCAGACGAATATAGACTGATGCAGTCGGCATGGCTTCTGACAAAACGGACACTTTATTGATTAAACCTTATTTTAATATATAGTAAAGAGATGAGTAACAGTTTAGAATTAAACAAAAATCAGTTAGTCGATTTCTTAGGGAAACCAGCTTCTGAATTTACTAAAGAAGACATCATGCGTTACATCGTCGAGAATGATATCGAGATGGTGAACTTTATGTATCCTGGAGGTGATGGCAGATTGAAAACATTGAATTTTGTCATTAACGACAGCGATTATTTAGATGAGATTTTAAGTTGTGGCGAGCGTGTGGATGGTTCCAGTCTTTTCCCGTTTATAGAAGCCAGCAGCAGCGACCTTTATGTCGTTCCTCGTTATCGGACAGCTTTTGTTGATCCATTTGCCGAAATACCAACTCTGACCATGTTGTGCTCATTCTTTAATAAAGAAGGAGAGTTGTTGGAAAGTTCTCCTGAATATACATTACACAAGGCTTGCAAGGCATTTAAAGAGGTAACTGGTATGGATTTCCATGCAATGGGTGAGCTGGAATTCTATGTCATTTCGTATGCAGACGATCTTTATCCGGCTTCCGACCAGAAAGGGTATCACGAATCGGCTCCTTTTGTAAAGAATAACGATTTCAGAACTGAATGTATGCATAAGATTGCCAGTTGTGGCGGGCAGATTAAATATGGTCATAGTGAAGTGGGTAACTTTACTCAGGATGAGATGAACTACGAACAGAATGAAATTGAATTTCTTCCTGTTCCGGCCGAGCAGGCAGCCGACCAGTTGATGATAGCTAAATGGATTATTCGCAATCAGGCAATGCAATACAATTTGAATGTCACGTTTGCTCCTAAGATTACAGCCGGTAAGGCCGGTTCGGGCTTGCATATTCATATGCGTATCATGAAAGATGGCAGGAATCAGATGCTGGATGGTGGCGTTCTGTCTGAATCCGCTCGTAAAGCCATTGCCGGAATGATGGATCTGGCTCCTTCAATCACTGCTTTTGGAAATACCAATCCAACATCCTATTTCCGTCTGGTTCCTCATCAGGAAGCTCCTACCAATGTCTGCTGGGGCGATCGCAATCGTTCTGTATTGGTTCGCGTGCCATTGGGATGGTCTGCAGGAAAAGACATGTGTAGCCAGATTAATCCGGGTGGCTCGTCTAACTCGTATGATACAGCACAGAAGCAGACCGTGGAAATGCGTTCTCCGGATGGCTCAGCCGACATTTATCTGCTGATCGCGAGTCTGGCCGTGGCCTGCCGTCATGGTTTTGAAATGGAAAATGCTTTGGAACTGGCCGAAAAAACATACGTGAACGTAAATATTCATAAGGAAGAAAACAAGGACAAACTGGCTACTTTGAAACAATTGCCTGACAGTTGCGAAGCCTCTGCCGAATGTCTGGAGCAACAACGTTCTTTCTTTGAAGAATATAATGTATTCAGCCCGGCAATGATAAATGGAACGATCGAGAAGCTGAAAGGGTATAAGGATGGTAATCTTCGTGCTGAAGTAGAGAATGACAAAGAGAAGATGCTCGAATTGGTGAAGACCTATTTCCATTGTGGATAATTGTCCTTCTGGCAGGCAGCATACGATTTGCCTGATATAACAAAAGAGGGTGTGTCAAAACTGAAATGACTACTCTCAAAAGTTACAGGTTATAACCATAATACTTAAAAGGGCCGCATCATTACTCAATACAGAGTTTGATACGGCCTTTTTTTAGTCTTTTAGGGTGATCAAATTTCAAATTATAAGTTCATGTTTTCAAAAAATGAATTTGACACACCCTCTTTGTCGTTTGGGTTTTGAACGGAAACAACAAACGCGGACTAAAACAGAATAGTCCGCGTTTCTTATATTCAGGATATTTGAATTTTTATTATTTGATAACACCAAGTTCTTTACCGACTTTGATGAATGCAGCGATAGCTTTGTCCAAATGTTCTGTTTCATGACCAGCTGATAACTGAACACGGATACGAGCCTGTCCTTTTGGAACAACCGGATAATAGAATCCAGTTACATAGATTCCTTCTTCCTGCATCTTGGCAGCAAAATCCTGAGAAAGTTTGGCGTCATACAACATAACAGCGCAGATAGCAGACTGAGTCGGTTTGATATCGAAGCCGGCAGCAAGCATCTTTTCGCGGAAATAGTTTACGTTGTTCATTAATTTTGTATGTAATGCGTCGCTTTCTTTTAAAATCTTGAACATTTCCAGACTAGCACCTACAATTGCTGGAGCAACTGAATTAGAGAACAAATAAGGACGAGAACGCTGACGAAGCATGTCGATGATTTCTTTCTTACCTGTAGTGAAACCACCCATGGCACCACCGAAAGCTTTACCTAATGTTCCAGTAAAGATATCGATATGTCCGTAGCAATTGAATTGTTCTGCCACACCGTGACCGGTAGGACCAACAACACCTGCAGAGTGAGATTCGTCAACCATTACCAAGGCATCATATTTTTCAGCTAATTCACAGATCTTATCCATTGGAGCAACATTACCGTCCATAGAGAATACACCATCAGTAGCGATGATACGGTGACGCTGAGCCTGAGCTTCCTGTAGGCAGCGTTCCAGATCAGCCATATCGGCATTTGCATAACGATAGCGTTTAGCTTTACACAAACGTACACCGTCGATGATAGAAGCATGGTTCAAAGAGTCGGAGATGATGGCATCTTCGTCAGTGAACAAAGGTTCGAAAAGACCACCGTTGGCATCGAAACAAGCAGCATAAAGGATTGTATCTTCAGTTTTGAAATAATCGGAGATAGCAGCTTCCAGTTGTTTGTGTAAATCCTGAGTACCACAGATGAATCGTACGGAAGACATACCGTAACCGTGTGAATCCATTGCTTTCTTAGCAGCTTCAATTAATCTTTTGTTGTCAGATAAACCTAAATAGTTGTTTGCACAAAAATTTAATACATCTTCTCCTGCATTAACTTTAATGTCAGCACGCTGTGGAGTCGTAATAATTCTTTCATTCTTGTATAAACCAGCAGCTTTGATGTTCGCCAATTCTTCTGATAAGAAATCTTTAAATTTTCCGTACATGTCAGTTAAAATTAAATTGTTATTATTTCTTGTAGATGAAACCATCTTTTTTGACGATTTGTTACTACGTTATGATTGACTATTATATTCTTCGTAACAAAGTTCTTACTTTTTTTGTAAAAACACTAAAAAAAGTAAAGAAATTTTTCCTCATTTGATTTTTATTCACCTATCTTTGTTCAGTGATAATTTAAATCTCAAAAAGGAAATGAAAAATATTCTGATTATTGGTTCTACCGGTCAAATCGGTTCTGAACTAGCTATGAAATTGAGAGGAATTTATGGCGGAGCTAATGTCGTAGCCGGTTATATTCCAGGTGCTGAACCAAAAGGTGAATTGTTGGAATCTGGCCCATCTGCAATTGTTGATATCACAAACGAACAACAAATAGCAGAAACTGTTTCCAAGTATAAAGTCGATACAATTTACAATTTGGCTGCATTGTTATCGGCTGTAGCAGAAGCTAAACCTCAGTTGGCATGGAAGATTGGTATGGGTGGTCTTTTCAATGTACTGGAAGTTGCCCGTGTTATGCATTGCGCTGTATTTACTCCAAGTTCTATTGGTGTATTTGGAAATAACACTCCAAAAGACAAAACACCTCAGGATACAATCCGTAACCCAAGAACAATGTATGGTGTTACAAAAGTTTCAGGTGAGTTGTTGAGCGATTATTACAACATCCGTTTTGGCGTTGACACACGTTCTGTCCGTTTCCCTGGTTTGATTTCTTATGTAACTCCTCCTGGAGGTGGTACAACAGACTATGCTGTTGATATTTATTATTCTGCTGCCAAAGGCGAGAAGTTCAAATGCCCGATTGCCAAGGGTACATTCATGGATATGATGTATATGCCTGATGGTTTGCGTGCTGCTATTGAAATCATGGAAGCTGATTCTACTAAGTTTGTACATCGTAACTCTTTCAATATTGCTTCAATGAGCTTCGATCCTGAAATCATCTATAACAGCATTAAGAAATATATGCCTGAATTCGAAATGGAATACGACGTAGATCCATTACGCCAGTCAATTGCCGAATCATGGCCAAACTCTTTGGATGACACTTGCGCTCGCGAAGAATGGGGCTGGAAACCTGAATACGATTTGGATGCAATGACTCAGGATATGTTGGCAAAACTGAAAGAACGTTTCGCTAAATAATTGATATTATCATAAAATATTTTGAAGGGATCAGACTTGTTGCAGGTCTGGTCCCTTTTTTCATATAAATTGGTCTTAAAGGAATATTTTTACTTTTTTGTTCGTTTAAATATAAGTTATCCTCTATCTTTGAATAATTAAAAATATGAATATGGATTTAGATTTATTTTATCAGATACTGACAGCATTTTCGATTATTGGCGTTTTCGTTTTTGTAGCCTTGTTTTTTATCAAGGCCGGTTATGGCATCTTCAGAACATCTCAGTGGGGAATATCCATTCCAAACAAAATTGGCTGGATCCTGATGGAAGCTCCTGTTTTCTTTGTGATGTTGTGGTTATGGATAAAAAGTGACATACCGGTATTGTCAGTTCCATTTCTATTTTTATTCCTGTTTGAAATTCATTACTTCCAGCGTTCGTTCGTATTCCCGTTTCTGATGAAAGGGAAAAGCCGTATGCCGGTAACCATCATGCTGATGGGAATAATATTCAATTTCCTGAATGGCTATATGCTTGGCGAATGGTTTTTCTTTTTGGCTCCGGAAGATATGTACACCACCGAATACCTGTCAAATCCATGGCTTTGGATTGGAATGGCTATCTTCTTTTTGGGCATGGGGATAAACTGGCATTCTGATTATGTGATACGCCATTTACGTGCTCCGGGTGATACTCGCCATTATTTACCGAACAAGGGGATGTACCGTTATGTTACTTCGGGTAATTATTTCGGTGAACTTTTAGAATGGACAGGATTTGCTATCTTGTCTTCTTCGCCTGCAGCCTGGGTTTTTGTTTGGTGGACGTTTGCCAATCTGGGCCCTCGTGCTTATGCCATACGAAAGAAATACCGTGAGGAATTCGGAGTGGAAGCTGTTGGTAATAGAAAATGTTTAATTCCTTATATATACTAATATGAGTTCAATTATTTTTACACCTGCTAAAATAGGACCATTAACATTAAGAAATCGTACAATCCGTTCGGCCGCATTCGAAAGTATGTGCCCGGGAAATGCACCTTCAAAAGAACTTTTAGATTATCATCATTCTGTTGCTGCAGGAGGCGTTGGTATGACAACCGTTGCATACGCTGCCGTTACACAGAGCGGATTGTCTTTTGATCGTCAGCTGTGGATGCGTCCTGAAATCATTCCAGGTTTAAGAAAGGTGACCGATGTCGTTCATAAGGAAGGAGCGGCTGTAAGTATTCAGTTAGGTCACTGTGGAAATATGTCACATAAAAGTATCTGTGGACAGATGCCTGTTGGTGCCTGTTCCGGATTCAATCTATATTCTCCTACATTTGTTCGTGGTTTGCGTAAAGACGAATTGCCTGTTATTGCAAAAGCTTATGGCGATTGCGTTCGTATGTGCCGCGAAAGTGGTTTTGATGCAGTAGAAGTTCATGCTGGTCATGGTTATTTAATCAGTCAGTTCCTTTCACCCTATACAAATCATCGAAAAGATGAATTTGGCGGCTCGCTGGAAAACCGTATGCGTTTCATGGATATGGTTATGGACGAAGTGATGAAGGCTGCTGGAAACGACATTGCCGTTCTTGTTAAAATGAATATGCGTGATGGTTTCAAAGGTGGTATGGAACTGGATGAAACATTGCAGGTAGCCCGCCGGTTGAAAGAAGATGGAGCTCATGCTCTGGTGCTAAGCGGAGGTTTTGTCAGCAAAGCACCGATGTATGTGATGCGTGGAGCCATGCCGATAAAAGCCATGACCCATTATATGGATTGCTGGTGGCTGAAATGGGGAGTGCGTGCTGTAGGTAAATGGATGATTCCGACAGAACCTTTCCACGAAGCTTATTTCCTGGATGATGCATTGAAATTCAGAAAAGAGATATCAGACATTCCTTTGGTTTATGTGGGTGGACTGGTATCCAAGAAGAAGATAGAAGAAGTATTGAATTTAGGTTTCCCGTTTGTTCAGATGGGCAGGGCTTTGCTGAATACGCCGGATCTGGTGAATCGTATGAAAGAACAGGATGATTATTGCTGTGATTGCGGACATAGCAACTATTGTATTGCCCGTATGTACACTTTGGATATGGCTTGTCATAAACATCTGAATGAGAAGCTCCCTGAATCATTGGAAAGAGAAATCGAAAAATTGGAAGAGGAGGCTAGACAATGAAGAAACGTGCAGTGATTACGGGAGCCGATGGAGGGATGGGCTCTGAAATTACAAGGGCTGTTGCTCGTGCCGGTTATGAAGTAATCATGTTATGCTCTCAAATGGAGTCTGGTACGGAACGCCGTAATCAGATTGTGGAAGAAACGGGAAATCAGGATATAGAGGTTCGTCAGGTCGATTTATCGATTATGAGTTCGGTCGTGAAGGTGGCCGACAGTCTGCTGGCCGACAGGAAGCCGATAGCTCTGCTGATGAATAATGCAGGAACAATGTGTACTAAATTTATGCAAACACCTGATGGACTGGAACGAACGGTTGCAGTGAACTATGTGGCTCCTTATCTGCTGACTCGTAAGTTATTGCCTTTGCTTGAAAAAGGCTCGAGAGTGGTTTGTATGGTTTCATGTACCTATGCCGTTGGGAAAATAACCCCAGAGTTCTTCACAAAAGGCAGACCCGGTTCTTTCTGGAGAATACCTGTCTATAGTCATACCAAACTGGCATTATGGCTGTTCGTTCGTAAACTTTCATTAGAACTGGCATCAAAAGGAGTATTGGTCAATGCTGCTGATCCGGGTATTGTTTCAACTGCGATCATTCGTATGGATATGTGGTTTGATCCGCTGACAGATATATTCTTTCGTCCGTTTATTCGTACGCCGAAACAGGGTGCTGCTACCGCTGTTCATTTGCTTTTGGATGAACTGCCCGACGGAACAAGTGGAAAAATGTATGCATCCTGTAAAGAACGTAAATTGAAACCGTTATATCTGGATCATCCGCAAATGAATTCTTTATGGACGGACACCGAGGCATATTTACAGAAGTATTGTAATATTACGTTTTAATATTTCGAAAATATCCATTATATTTGTTATAATAAAATTAATTAAAAATCTATGGAATCAATAAAACATCTGTTTCGTATAGGTAATGGCCCTTCAAGTAGTCATACCATGGGTCCGAAGCGTGCTGCAGGTATGTTCCTGAAAAAGAATCCCGGAGCTGCACGTTTTGAGGTTACTTTATATGGAAGTTTGGCTGCAACAGGAAAAGGTCACATGACGGATGCTGCCATTTTAGATGTACTTAGTCCAGTTGCAGAGACCAAGATTATATGGAAGCCTAAAGTATTTTTGCCTTTTCATCCAAATGGTTTACTTTTTGAAGCTTTTGATTCAGATGATAAAAAAATAGATTCATGGGAGATCTTCAGTGTCGGGGGCGGTGCACTGGCCAATGAAACTTATAATGAAGTAACCGTCAATGAAGTCTACTCAATGAATTCTATTCACGAAATTCAGCAGTGGTGTAACAAGACAGGCTATTCTTATTGGGAATATGTTGAACGTTGCGAAGGACCGGAAATCTGGGATTATCTGGCAGAGATATGGAAAGTGATGCAGGAGGCTGTTCATCGCGGACTGGATGCTGAAGGAGTTCTTCCCGGAGGATTAGGTATCCGTCGCAAGGCTTCAGATTATATGATCCGTTCGCGTGCTTATACCAGCAGTATTAAAAGTCGGGGTATGGTTTATGCCTATGCATTGGCTGTGTCTGAAGAAAATGCCTGTGGAGGTCTGATTGTAACGGCTCCTACATGTGGTTCCTGCGGTGTTCTTCCTGCGGTATTATATCATTTAAAAGAGACCCGCGAATTTCGTGACTCTCGTATCCTGAGAGCTTTGGCAACAGCCGGATTGTTCGGCAATGTGGTCAAGACAAATGCATCTATTTCTGGTGCGGAAGTTGGTTGCCAGGGTGAAGTGGGGGTTGCCTGTGCGATGGCCGCCGCTGCAGCCAGTCAGTTGTTTGGCGGAACTCCGGCTCAGATAGAGTATGCAGCCGAGATGGGATTGGAACATCATCTGGGACTGACCTGTGATCCGGTCTGTGGTCTGGTTCAGATTCCTTGTATTGAACGTAATGCCTTTGCGGCAGCCCGTGCTTTGGATGCAAATACTTTTTCCAACTTCTCGGATGGAAGACATCGTGTCAGCTTCGATCAGGTAGTTGATGTGATGCAGCAGACTGGTAACGATTTGCCAAGTCTGTACAAGGAAACAGCCGAAGGCGGTTTGGCAAAAAGATATGAACATAATAATATTTGTGATTAGATTCTTTTTTGAATTTTGATAGATTGAGAGGCAAAAGTATAGCAAATTGAAATATTTTCTATATTTTTGCCTTTCGTAATTTATAAAGTATATGATGATGAAAAACACTCCTGTAAACTATCAGATAGCTCAGGAAGTAATTGACAGCTATCATTTGCCTGATTTTGGCAAAGCTACCATACGTGAAGTTGTTGCTATATCCAACGAACTGGAAGAGCGTACAAAGACTGAATTTATCCACATGGAAATGGGTGTTCCGGGTCTGAAACCGGCACAGGTTGGTGTCGATGCCGAAGTGAAGGCGTTGCAGAATGGTATCGCTTCCATATATCCTAATATTAACGGTATGCCGGAATTGAAGGAACAGGCATCTCGTTTTATTAAAGCCTTTATCAATGTAGATATCTCTCCCGAAGGCTGTGTTCCGGTTACGGGTTCCATGCAGGGAACTTATGCATCTTTCCTTGTCTGCGGACAGTGTAATCCTGAAAAGGATACAATTCTGTTTATTGATCCGGGATTCCCTGTACAGAAACAACAGATCGCAGTGATGGGATATAAATATGCATCGTTCGATGTGTATGAATACCGTGGAGAAAAACTTCGTGCCGTACTTGAGGAGTTTTTAAGCAAGGGCAATATCTCGGCAATGATTTATTCGAATCCGAATAATCCGGCCTGGTTCTGTCTGACAGACGAAGAATTGCAGATTATCGGCGAAATGGCTAATAAGTATGATGTGATCGTTATCGAAGATCTGGCTTATTTTGCAATGGATTTCCGTAAGAATCTGGGAAAACCTTTCGAACCTCCCTATCAGGCTACGGTTGCTCGTTATACTGATAATTATATCATGCAGATTTCCGGTTCAAAAGCTTTCAGTTATGCTGGACAGCGAATAGGAGTGACTGCTATATCTGATAAACTATATCATCGTGCATATCCGGGTCTGACCCAGCGTTATGGTGGAGGAACATTCGGTACGGTTTATATTCATCGTGTTCTTTATGCCTTGTCATCAGGAACAAGTCATTCTGCCCAGTATGCATTGGCTGCCATGTTCAAGGCTGCTGCTGACGGCTCGTTCGATTTTGTTTCCGACATCAAGGAATATGGAAGACGTGCTGCTAAAATAAAGAAGATCTTTTTAGATCATGGCTTCAAGATTGTGTACGATCATGATATGGATGAACCTATTGCCGACGGTTTCTATTTCACAATTGCCTATCCGGGAATGACTGGAAGTGAATTGATGAAGGAACTGATCTATTACGGGGTAAGTGCCATTTCACTGGGTACAACCGGAAGTCACCAGCAGGGATTGAGAATCTGTGTCTCTTTCATAAAAGATCATCAATACGATCTGTTGGATGAACGTCTGAAGATTTTCGAAGAAAATAGAAAGTGAATAATCTGATTTATTAAGTTAAAGGCTCCTGTGACGGTGTTCGCAAGAGCCTTTTTTATGTATGAACATGATTATATGGATTTCTTTAAGGTAAACAGGAAGCTGACACCTTTTCCCTGTAAATTCTTGGCAGATATTTGTCCTTTATGGAAGAGTACGGCATTCTTTACAATCGATAGTCCCAGTCCTGTACCTCCAAGTTTGCGGCTTCTGCCTTTGTCGACACGGTAGAAACGCTCGAAAATACGGTTGATATGTTTTTCTTCAATACCGACACCATTATCCGAGAAATTGAAATAATAGAACTTGTTGTCTTCTTTATAACAGTTTAGCGAAATCTGAATGTTCTCGCCTGCATAGGCGATGGAGTTGTCGAACAAGTTTCGGAAGATGGAGTATAACAGAGAATGATTCCCGTAAATAACCGTATTTTCCGGAATAGAGATATGGCATGAAATCTTTTTGTCTTCCATCTGCTGTGAACATTCTTTTAGAATCTCGCTGGTGAGATGTCCAATATTTACATGGCTGAGCTCGAATAGATTCTCAGCTTCATCCAGACGATTCAGAACAGAGATGTCTTGCAGTAAATCAGCCAGTCGTGAACTTTGCGAATAACACCTTTCTATAAAGAAATTCTTTTTGTCGTCGGACAGCTCCGGATTCTGAATGATTGTTTCCAGATAACCCTGTATGCTGCTCACCGGAGTCTTCAGTTCGTGAGAGATATTCTGGGTCAGCTGACGTTTCATCCGGCTTTCCTTCTCCTGTCTGGAAATATCATAAATGGATATCTCGTAACTGTTGTTCAGGAAAAGCATACATTCAACACGAAAGGTTTTTCCCCCTTTATCGATGATGGTCGTTTCACGAAGCACATGGGAATGTTCCGAATGAATGTGCTCCTGTAAGAAAGAACGGATAGGAGCCAGTTCTGCAATATCCAGTACTTCCTCGGCGGTATGGATAGGAGTGTCCGAAATCAGATTGGAGAACTGGATACAGAGGAGATTCGACAGGATTTCAGTCCCGTTATCACTGAACATGGCAAAACCTTCCTGGGCATATTGAAAATGCTTGATAATCTTTTCTCTTTCCATTGTAAGCTCCCTCTTGGCCTTCTGCTGTTTGTGGTAAAGCGTTACAATCTGTCTGGATATATCACCGAGTTCATCATTAGGAAATATATATTCTTCGTCTTCCTGGTCCACGTTCCGGATATTGCGGGCAAAATCTCTCAGTCGGGAAATTGTTTGTCCGATACTCAGTGTGAATCGCGACAGAACAAGAAGAAAGACAACAACCATGAAGCCTGTAAAATAGATGAAAGACTTATCTATCTTCAGCATCCCCTTTACATACTGGTCGTAAGGAATAGCCGAACGATAGATATATTCGTTGATATTCAGGGCGGAATAAAAGTATCGGATACCTGTAGTTCGTGATGTACGCAAGGCAAAACTCTTCTTGGTTAATCGTGCGTTCTGCACCTCGCTTCGGTCGTTATGGTTTTCCATGATTTCGTTGCCGCTGTTATCGAACAACACTTTTCCTGCCGGACTGATAACCGTGACGCGCAGTTCGGTTTGAGGTATTTCATCAATGAACTGATTTATGATGCTGTCGATATTATGATTCGGTTCATGCAGAATCCGGTAATGAATCTGATGATTATAAGCTTTTAAAACCGTATCTAGTTTCTCCTGGGTGAATTCCACCTCACGTTCGTACTGAAATATCAGCAGACAGGTTGTAAAACCCAGAAAGATAAAGAATATCGACCAGAACAGTCGTTGACTGAATGGTATACGATGTTTACGATTCTTTTTCTCGAAATAGTTATCCATGTTCTCCCTGTGTTCAAGTAAAAAAGTTTCTGTTTTATATAACGTACTGAATTATATATTTTATTCGGTAAATTTCTGCATACAAATGTAAAATAAATCCTTGAGAAATATTTCCAAAAGCATCTACGAAAAATGATTTGATGTTTTCACAAAAAGTATGGACCTTTTCCGTAAAATCTTTGACCTTTTTCCGAAAATAATGCATTGTTTCTGAATGATGGATAATATGCTGATAAGTAAATAATTATGATTCTCAGATAAGACTCTGCCTGTCTTTTGACGGAATCATGTCTGTTTCTATGCTATCGGTCATTGAAAAGAGATATCCGACGTGAAGGAGAAAGCTTGGGAGCCAGCTTACACTTCCCCTTCGAAGCAATAACCGAAACCTAGACGAGTGACGATATTCTTTCCATATTCGCCAATTTTTTTTCGCAGGCGCGTGATGTTTACATCGATAGTCCGGTCAAGAACATAGACCTCATCCTTCCAGATACGGGAAAGAATATCTTCACGGGAAAAGACATGATTGATATTTTCCAGAAAGAGACGAAGAATCTCAAATTCCTTTTTGGTAAGAGCAATTTCCTGATCATCAATACTGGCCTTGATGCAGTGAGTATCGAGTTTGAGCGTTTTGTAAACCAGAATATTCTCATTCTCACATTTGCCGGCAGTCATACTTCTGCGTAAAACCGCTTTCACACGAGCCTGTACCTGACGGATGGAGAAAGGTTTCGAAATATAATCGTCGGCCCCCAGATTGAAGCCGGTCAGCATATCGTTTTCAGAATCCTTGGCTGTCAGAAAAATAATGGGAAGATGCTTCGTCTTTTCATCTTTTTTAAGCATGCTGGCCATTTTAAATCCGGATATTTCTCCCATCATGACATCTAAAAGAATCAGATTATATTTAGCAATATCAAGATTTAGAGCTTCTTCGGCACTATTTGCGGTATCCACTTCGTAACCTTCCATTTCCAGATTGAATTTGAGGATTTCGCATAAATCTTCTTCATCGTCAACTACTAAAATATGAGGTGTAAATCTTGAATCCATATCCTTTAGATTATTTCTGATTATTTATATGCAAAGAAACAATTTTTTTATTTGGGATAAAAAAAAACATGATACAATCTGCTGATTATCGGTTCTGATAAAAAACTTTTTCGAAGCTGTTTCCGGATTTACGCGTATTTACTCAAGCAGAAAAAATCGGTACAGAAGCGGGCTGATTCCTTTCCGAAATATTTTTCTTTTTTAGTTTGGTATCATTTTTTATGAACTTTTTAAGGTAGTTGCAAGTTGTATAGGAAAGACGGATAAATACTTGTATACATACAGAGTATCGTTAAAAACGATTTGTATGAAATTTAAGAAAAACATATTACTACTTCTTCTCTGCTTCTTCTGGAGCATTGGAATGGCACAAAAAATAGCTGTAAAGACTAATGTTTTTTGGGATGCTCTTTTATCGGTCAGCCTGGGAACTGAATATGGATTTTCGGATCATTGGAGTGTAGATATGTCTGCTAATTTTAATGGCTGGACTTTGTCTCACGACAGATGCTGGAAACATTGGTTTATTCAACCGGAAGCAAGATATTGGTTCTCTGGAAAATTCTCAAAACATTTTGTCGGAGCTCATTTGCAAGGAGGTCTGTTCAACTTGGGTAATCTTTCGAACAATATTAAATTTTTAGGAACGGATTACTCAAAACTTTCAGATGAACGTTTTCAGGGCTGGTTTCTCGGACTTGGTTTTGGTTATGGCTATTCTTGGCTGTTAAGCAGACATTGGTCATTCGAAGCGGAACTGGGCGTGGGTTATGCTTATTCGGTTTATGACCGTTACCCCTGCGCAACATGTGGAGAAAAGATCGAATTAGGTAAGGTACATCATTATCTTGGTCCCACCAAGATAGCCCTCAATCTGATATATCAATTCTGATTATCAGTGCATTCGTATTGTGTATATTACTATGTATAATCATACTTATTATAAACAATTAAAATAGGGGATATATGAAAACGTTAAGTAAGCTATTTTTGTTAGGCTTTCTATCCTTAGGATTGTTTGCCTGTAGTGATGAAGATGATCCGTTAACGAATACTGATAATCAGATCCGATCAAACGATCATGTTTATATGCGGTTCAAAGTGGAAATACCTCTTTCTACACGTAGTTCGACGGATAATGGAAATGGGAAAACGAATTCGAATGCAAATGAAGATTATGAAACAGGAATGGACGTGGAAAGTAAAGTGAGTACTTTTCAGCTGGTATTGGTTGACTCGAAGAATAAGGATGTAATTTCTATCAGTGAAATCGGAGGAGCGAGTCTGAGTGGACAACCCGATTTATATGTGGCTTCTTTTAATTCGAAAGAGCTGGTGGAGTATGCCAAAACTCCGGGAGATAAGAATGTGAACGTAATTGCATATTGTAATCCTGTGGATCCTATCACAAATAAGGTGGATTTTACCATCAATCAGATACATGAAATTACGGATGGTAAAGCAGATCCTATTTGGTCTGATAATCATTTTATGATGACGAATGCCAATAGAAACAAGGGGATGAATATAAAATTCCCTTCTGAGGCGGAGCTGGCTAGTCATAAATCACCGGAAACTGCATTCGATTTAGGAAATATTGAAGTGGAACGTACTGCCGCTCGTTTTGATATTGCCAAAAATAACAACGAATTTTTGCTGAAAGGAACTGAAAGTTCGCCTGAAATCAATATCGTGCTGACAGATGTCGCTTTATTTAATTTAAGTAACCAGTGTTTTCATTTACGTCGTGTCTCTGCTGACGGGCAGAATCCGGCAGATATAACAACCAGCTGGACTGGTCTGTTTGATACCGAAACAACGTCTAATTATGTTGTTGACGTGGGTGCTAAAACCGGAAAGAATAAAGGAAGCTTTCTTTATACAAGTGCCGATAAATTGGAATGGACAAGTCTGGCATCATTGGAAAAGACAGATTCCTGGAATTATAAAGGGAGTGATGCCGAACCGGAGTATTACATTTGGAGATATGCATCTGAAAATGCAATACCTGCGGGAGTGGCTGCAAACCAGAATGTTGCTACCGGAGTAGCGTTCAAAGCCAAAATACAGGCGGGAACAGCTTGTCCAACGGATTTGGCTGGAACAATTAATCAAGGCAAGGAGCCGATTTATGTTTATAATGATATCCTTTACGGAGGCTGGGATCGTCTGGAAAGAGCAGCCGAACAAGGATTCATTAACGGTTCTGACGGCCCTAAGTTTGAAGAGAATACATCTCTTACCGCTGTAGTTAATGCGCTGAAGAAAGCTGTTAATGCAAAATATCCAAGCGGCGGAGCAACGGTTGACCAAATGGCTGAAGTAGCCATAAGTATGAATCTGACAGGCTTGAAGGTCTTTATCCCGGAGAATGGTATATATTCTGTTTATTATAACTATTATAACAGACATAATGATAATAATGATCCTAAGGTGAGTGGAATAATGGAATTTGCAGTTGTTCGAAACAATGTATATAAACTGAGAGTTGATGGTGTCTCTCAATTTGGTGATCCGGGCTGGGTGGAACCTGATCCGCAGAAGCCGATTGAAAGTGAGAATATCTATTTCCAGGTTACAGTTTCCATTCTGCCCTGGACAGTTCGTGTCAATCATCTGATATTATAAAACAAAAAATTCCATGTTAAAAAGGATAGACATCAAGAACAGAGTTATAAGTACGGTGATCTTTACCGTACTTATGCTTTTCTTTTCCTGTAATATTATTTACGACGATCTGGATCCATGTCCTCGTGGGGTGAATCTACGCTTTGTTTTCGACTATAATATGGAATATGCAAATGTTTTTCCTTCGAAAGTGGATTGCTATACCTTATTGATTTACGATAAACAGGGGAATTTTCTGAAGTCCTTTTCGGAAGAAGGGGATAAGCTGAAAGATGAAAATTATCGTTTGAAAATAGATCTTCCTCATGGCTCATATCATTTTGTGGTTTATGGAGGAATAACTTGCAGGAATCGTTCTTTCAGTTTCGTTCATGATCCCGTGAATGGTATGTTATCCGACTTGCGGGTAAGAATGAATTACAGGAATGGGATGTCTGATCAGTTATTGCATGATTTTTATCATGGAGCTATGGATGTGACGGTTGACGGTGAAATGTATCAGGATATGACCATTTATATGATGCGTAATACCAATCATATCCGTGTTCTGTTACAACATCTGAATGGCAGTTCCATTCCACTGGATCAGTTCAAGATATTAATCGAGGATGATAACACCTTGTTTGATGCTGCCAATAATCTCATTTCTGATGGGATGATTCTTTATACACCCTGGACAATGGGAAAGGTGAGGAATGACGCTGCGGCTGATGATAATACATCTCCGATTGGATTTGCAGAGTTCTCTACTTCCAGGTTCAGTGTAAATGTGAATAATCGACTGATTGTCCGTAGGGCTGATAATGATGAAGAAGTTCTGAATATTCCATTAAACAAGTATTTGTTACTCTTAAAAAGTGAACGGTTTGGTCAGATGGATGCTCAGGAATTTTTGGATCGTGAGAACGATTGGTCTATCGTCTTTTTCCTTGATTCTAAAAATATATGGATTAACAGTCGGATTATAGTCAATGGATGGACAGTCAGACTGAATGGTACGGATCTTTAAGAAAGAGGAACATGAAAGTTGCTTGGTCGACATATCATTGGGTAGTTGTTCTTTTAGGTTTGCTGATTAGTTCCTGCGAGGAAGAAAGTCTGCCACGTAGTTGCCTGGAAGAAAAAGCAGAAGTACAACTCTATATTACCCTGTGCCCGGACCATGGGAAGTCTTCCAGCAGAGCTTTACCCGCAAATACCAGGGATGGTTCTGAAGCCGGTTCCAGTTATGAAAATACTATGGCCGGAACAGATGATATGCATCTTTTTGTTTTCAATAAGATCAATGGAACATTCCTCGGAGAGGCTGTCGATATGAGTATGATCGGTCTGAATGATCCTTCTGCCAGATTGATTCAGGGACGATTGCCAGGGGCTGCATTGGGTAAGGAGGTAAGGATGGTTTTTATGGCCAATTACGGAAGCCGATCGGCAGTTCCTTCTCTTCCCGGAGTATCTCAGTTGTTCGGCGATTGGAAAAGCTCGCTGACCTTTGATTATGGAAGCTCGCCGTGGACGGTGTCGGACATGAATGTCTATCCGCCAAAATATATTCCGATGTCGGGAGAATGTCTGCTGCAGGTAGAGTCTGATCCGAAGTTTGTCAATCATGCCGAAATCGTTTTGAAACGGGCTGTTGCAAAGGTCCGGATCCGGGTGGTAGATAGTTGTGAATACAGGATCACTTCCTTGCAGACTCATAATGCTTCGGTCAGGGGGTACAGTCTGGAACAGGAGGTTTTTGCCGTTCCTTTTACTCATGGAGGTTTGTATCAGACATTGAACTTTGTAGATTTAGATATTTCAGCCGGTAGGAGTTATGAATTCTATCTGCCGGAACAGCCTGCCGGTCAGACTACTTTACAATTGGGGATGGATGATGGTACATTGAAGGATCGTATTGAATTTAAATATTATCCCGATGGTGAGGTTTATCCGATACTGCGGAATCATATCTACGAATTTGTTGTAGATAAGAATAAGGAGGAGGCGAAAGCCGATATTCAGGTAACTGTCAGTCCCTGGACTATATATGAGATAAGTACGGTTTATGAATAGATATTGATGGGAGATAATATAATGCAGACTTTAAATACATATATCAGACTGTTTCTGTTGCTGGTTCTGTTTCATGCTTGTTCGGTTGAGGAATTTGAACGCTATGCTCCGAATGACTCTACCGGTGATGAAGTAACAGCAGTCATTTCTGTTTCAACCAAAACCTTGACTCCCATCAATATGAATGTGACGAAAAGTCCTGGCGAATTGAATCGGATTCTTTCACAGATTGAAGATCTGAATGTCAGGATATATATGAAGGATGGCTCGATAAAGAACCTGTATTGTTCCGGTGATGGTGTTCTGCCGGATGATTATATGTATGTACCCAATCACGAGTTGGGTAATTCCGGATCGGTTCACCAGGATGTGATGATTCATTGTAATCGATTGAGTGCCATTAATATCCAAAGTGTTGAAGTGATTGCTAATTATGGAAAGGATCTGTCTGCCGCCGATTGGGACACGTTGATGGAAACGGGTGATGGGCGGTTGTACAAGGGACTGGATCAGATTCAACTTGATAAATGTTCCTGTCTGATGTATGGTACCACCGACAAGTTTGTTGAAAGTCCGCATGTTAATCCGGTTACTCATGTGAGATGTGTTTCCTTCCCGGTAGAATTGAAACGGACTCGAGCCATGATTTCCGTCCGGATGGATGGAACAGCATTGAATGAGGGGGTGGTGATTACTCCCAAAAGAATACGTTTATGTAACGTGCCATCGGCTTGTCGGTTAACTGCTATCGGGAAGAACAAGATCGAAGTGAAGGGCTCGGTGGAAGGTAAAATCTATAGTCTGCCTGTCTCACAGGATTACCAGATCAGTTTGGGTTCATTGGATAATAAGATGAATCCGGTAGCAGGAAGTCATGCCGCTGCTGATGGATCCATCCCTTCTGATTTTACTCCTTTATTCCTGTTTGAAAACATGCAGGGAAATACCCCGTCGCCGGGTGGCGGAACATCCCTACCGGATATCCTTCATCGTGAAAAATATCCGGATCCGTCATGGACTGTTGCTGATGCAAAAGATCCGGAGAAGAATTTCAAATACTCATATTTGGAGCTGGAGGCGGATTATTCGTATAAAGATTCTGAAAAGAAAACGGATATTGGGGGAACGATTGTGTATCGGTTCTTTTTAGGGAATAACGCCACTACTAATTTTGATGTTCAAGGGAACGGTTATTATAAACTGGATTTGATTTTAAAAGGATTTGGTGGAGCAGGCGAGGATGGAAAGGTAGATGAAAATGGCTTTTTACAGGTGAACGATAAGGATCTCAGCTGGCGGGTAGATATGAATATTCAGGATTGGCGTTACAGGAAAGTGAAGTACGAGTTTGATAGTCACATGGTACAGAGTACAGTCAAGGTCCGCAAGGGTAAATGGACGTTGACTGGGGTTTTGAAAGGCGAGGGTAATTCTTCCTGGCTGATGATCAATGTCCGGAATTATGGAGGATACGAGTGGGCAAATCCGACAACCATTATGAATACGCAGAATATTGAATTTAAGATTGTGGACGGAAAACTGGAATTCACAATTCAGTCTATGTATTATTCTGATTCAGAGAACCTCGATCCAGGAGGAGCCTTCAATTTGAACTCTTATAAGAATAAGAAAAATTATCGGGAAATAGAACTGGAGGTTCAAGATTCTGAAACCGGACAGAAGATGGCTATTACTGTCAGACAATATGCTCCGATTCCGGTTATGAGTGCTTCGGGCGAGATTTTCTTTATGGAACGTTTCGAGGATTATCCGGATGGTGTTACTGGTCTGCCATGGAAATTCGAAGGCCATGTGTTAAATGATCTGCACGACAAGGATGCCCGTCCGATAAGTCTATACGGCCAGCATTATAACTGGGGAAATAATGTGGCGAAAGATCTGGTCGGTCTGAATACTTCATATCTGGCTCCGAAGAAAGGATGGAATGATTCCTATACTCAAATAGTCGAATATGAAACAGAAGGACGGAATAGTGCGGCCCAAGTGTGTTATCTGAAAGGCTCGGTTGGCGAAGGGAAGGGGCTGCAGGGTGTCGCTCAGAATTATTATGCTCTTCCCTGTCGGGAAATGATGGAAGCGATGTTTAAACGTTCCAATGAATATGTTTCAGAATGGGGACCGTTTGAACCGATGCATGTGTTCGATGATTATTGGACTTCTTCTGTTTTAGAAGATAAACCGACTGAAACCGTCTACTATAATGCCCGGAATCAGGATTATCTTTCTACTCCGGAAAGGAATCTGATGAAAAGAGTCCGATCTGTTTATACTGTCAATAATGTGATTGTCGGGAAACAGAAAAATTAGACTCGTGTTCCGTTTTCATTACAAACGGAATACCTGTGCAGGCAAAGCCACAAGCTCTCTTGAAAGCCTTGCAAGGTGCTATATAAATCTGAAAATATGTCAGGCAAATAACACAGAATCACAGTCATCTGAAAAAGATATTCTTTAATATATCATCTATCTATGGTTCTTTCATCTTTTCCTTGAATGGGGCATAATTAAAAAGATCTTTATTATAGGTCTTATTTAATTTATAGTGAATGCTATCGTGATTTGATAGTATCTTTAAATAGAACGTGATGATTAAATAAAATATTAAAAATCAGAGCCAGATTATTTTTGGTGCAGTTTTGTCTTGTTAATGAAAAGGCTTTTATGTTACATGAATCGACTATGACATGTAGATTCTACAAAGACAAGAGACATAGACTTATTTCGGCAGATCTATATTAAGACATGTAATCAGTCTTCAGCGAATGTTTGTCTAGCTTGATTCTATTGTTTCAGACCATTGCTTTTTAGCAAAGCAGTAATGTGCATACAAAAAATAGCCAACTGCAACATCGAATGTAAGGACAAGTAGGTAACTGCTGATTGAATTCTTTGTATCTCCAACCATATATCCACTAATGGGAATAACGGCAAACAGCATGATTATGGCTATTGCATAAAGTACCCTATATCGTATTGTAAGGCTTACTTGAGGCAAGGAAAGTTTGCCAGTTAGCAGGATCTGCCTTAAAGGCTGGATGGCTTAATGAAACTGAATATAAAGAGATTATTTCTAAGATTGAGAAGGATGTTCTTACTATTGGGGTCATAGGCCAAATGAAATGTGGTAAGTCTACGTTTCTGAATTCATTCCTATTTAGTAGACAATTACTTCCTGCTGCAACAACACCAATGACTGCAGCCTTATCTGTAATTACTTATGGGGATAAAGAGGGAATTCTGGTAGAATTTTATTCTGAGAAGGAATGGAACGAACTAAGATTCTTGTGTTCTCGTGATGAAAATGAAATAGATGATTTGCAAATGAAATCCTCTATTAAAGCTGCAAAAGAATTATATGCGAAATCATTTAGTATCAGTAATGATATACCTCGTTTACTAGGTTCTACGAAAGAAGATAGTTTAGAGAGCTTAATTGAATATGTTGGAGCAGATGGTAAATTTGTTTCAATAGTCAAATCGGTTAAAATAACTCTTCCAGAAGAGTGGCTGAAGGGAGTTGAGATTGTGGATACTCCTGGTTTTAACGATCCAGTAATTTCTCGAGAGGAACGGACCAAAGAATTTCTTAAGCGTGCTGATGTCGTTTTAATGATGCTTTACGCCGGAAGGGCATTTGATGCTACTGATCGTGATATACTTTTCGATAAGGTCAGAAAGGTAGGAATTGGTAAAATTATTTTGGCGGTTAATAAATATGATATACAATTATCGCAAGGTGAATCCCCTGAAGCCATCAAGGGATTTGTTGTGGATGAACTTAGAAAAGCCCTTCGACAGAATAGAGACGAGTCTGTTTCCGAATTATTGGAGGATATTGATCCTATTTTGGTTTCTGCCCAAATGGCACTTCTTGCTAAGATGCCTTTATCGGAGATAAATCAAAACGCTGATTTAAAGTACCATTTTAATAAGGCTTGTGACGATTTTGGATTTACTACACAGTCTCAACTCCTGGAATTAAGTCAAATTCGTACGTTAGAAGATAAGGTTAGAGATTTAATATCAAACCAGAAAGAGGACATTCTTATTCGCAAACCTATAAATCAAATTTTTCAATTGGCAAATAATGAACTAGATAGTATAAAATCAAAATTAGTTCAATTGGATGAAGAGAAGAAAAATTTAGAAATTCCAGATACGGAATTAGACGTTAAAATAGCTAATCTAGAAAAGGCTAAACGTCGCATAGAACGCAAAATTGAAAATGCTGAGTATGATCTTTCAGAAGTATACGATGAAACTACTACTAAAATCTTACGTAATCTTCAAAATGTGGCTGACAACGCAAAGGATGATTGTCTTCGTCTTATTAATAATTATAAGAAAAAAACACTTATGTGTAAATTAATAGCACGTTTAGAAAAATTTAGTGATCGTGAATTTCCACGTTCGTTGGAAGATGCTTCTAAAAAGGTAAAGAAAAGTTTAAAAGATAATATCCTTCAGCTTACTGAGGAAGTAGAAAATATTATTGATAAGTATTTGGATGATTCAGTAGAAATTGCAGAAGATTTTCGACGGATTCTGATTAAAGGTCTAGATTTTAATATATATAAAGATAATCAGGATACTACTGAAACTGAAAGAAAAGAAAAAGAAGGTTCCTTCGTTGACGGTTTAATAGATTTTGCTAGAGAACTTTTTTTGCTTCCGCAATTACCTTTTATAGGTCTAGCTAATTTATTAGATTCAAAAAGGGATGAAGCTCGTGAAATAACTAGCGATTTTTTCTCTAAAATTGATTGGAAGAATTTAAAAAAACAGTTTCAAGCAGAAAAAGAGACGTTCATAAAGGCGCTTAATGGTGAAGCTGCATTGACTTTAATAAATGATTTAGTTACACAGGCTCAAGATACACGTGATAATAAAGAAGAGAAAGAAAAGAGACATGCTGATGTAGTTGAAAAAATTATAAATCTTGAAAAGCGTAAGAACCAGATAAATGATGAAATTAAGAGATTTAAAACTATTATTTCTGACGACAAGGAGATTTGAATTATAGAAAAGAATAAGAAGTAATACCCTGTATACTATAAATAGTATTCTGTATAGTCAACAGGGGTAAGACTTCTCTTGTAAGGAAAATAAAACTTGAGACACTGTCCAAAATATTGTGTAAATGAGAAAACAGGATTCAGATAAAATTCTTACTATCTGGATTCTGTTTTCAAATATAAGGATAAATTGATTCATTATCAAGCCCCAGTTCTGAATCGGTTGTGTCCATTTCTTCTCAATCTCCATTAATGAAAGATAGACCGTCTTTTTAACGGCATCATCTGAAGGGAATGAAAGTATGGATTTGGTGTACTTCCTAATTTTCCCGTTAAGATTTTCAATCAGATTGGTGGTGTAGATAATCTTTCTGATCTCCATCGGGAACTGGAAGAAGACAGTCAGATCATCCCAGTTCTTTCTCCAGAAGAGTATTGCATAAGGATATTTACCTCCTCATTTTTCTTCGAAACGGTCCAATTCGGCTGCTGCCATTTCCTTATTAGGAGCGTTATAAATGTTCTTCATATCGGCCGTAAATTCCTTTTTATCCTTGTAAACGATATATTTACAGGAGTTTCTGATCTGGTGGACGACGTATATCCGAGTAGAAGAATCAGGGAAAACAGAGTGTATGGTCTCTGTAAACCCATTCAGGTTATCAGTACAGGTAATGAATATATTCTGGACGCCACGAGCCTTCAAATTTGTCAGAACGTCCATCCAGAAGGAAGCACTTTCAGATTCACCAGCCCACATGCCAGGGACTTCCTTTTTACTATTCTGCTTCAAACCGACACACAGATAGACAGTCTTGTTAACAATCTTTCCGTTGTCACGAACCTTGAAAACAATGCCGCCCATCCAGACAATCAGATAGATAGGATCAAGCGGACGATTCTGCCATTCTAGGTGTGCCTGGTTAACCTTATTAGTAATAATGGATATAGCTGATGCAGACAGCTCTATTTCATAGATTTCACGCATTTCCTCCTCTATATCGGAAACGCTCATCCCCTTGGCGTATAGGGAAATAACAAGTCTTTCGATTGAAAGACCACGACTTTCATGTTTGGGTACTGCAACAGGCTCAAATTCGTCATTGAGGTCACGAGGTAGGATATGACCGACTGTCCATGTTCTGTCTGTATCTTCTTAGGATACGTTCCATTGCGTGAATTACCGCTGTTGTTTCCTGCTACGGAGTTCTTCTCATATCCTAAGTGCACATCCATCTCTCCTTCAAGCATCTTTTCCAAGACCTGGGCATGGAGCTGCTTTAGGAACTGGCTGACGTCAGCTTCAGTTTTGAACTGAC